>NZ_DASWSJ010000271.1:0-34213 GCF_036402745.1 Actinophytocola sp.
CTCAACCCGGGAGAAACGCCCCGCGACCCGCGCGAACAGCTCATCCAAGCCAGCGATCCAGGCAACCAAATCCTCATCAGTCAACACAAGATCGACAACCTACACGGCCAAGATCACGAAGTGCTGCTGGAGTACTAGTCCTGCGCCGACCACCGGAACCTCAGGGGACCGTGACGGCACCCAGCCACCACCCACCTCGACACCCACACCATCCGCCGGGACGCAACGCACACTTTGAATCCCGGGGAGGCGGACTAGTGACGGCACCCAGCCACCATCCACCTCGATACCCGCACTATTCGCCGGGACGCAACGCACACTTCAAATCCCGGGGAGGCGGACTAGTGACGGCACCCAGCCACCACCCACCCCGATACCCGCACTATTCGCTGGGACGCAACGCACACTTTCAATCCCGGGGAGGCTCAGCGGTCGAGCAGTGCGGCGGCCGCTGCCTTCGCGTGGTGGGCCGGGGTCGGGGAGCCGGAGATCGCGGCGATCGTCATGGCTCCTTCGGCCAGCAGCATCAGGTGGTCGGCCAGCGGGGCCGGCCGGCCGGCGTCCTTGACCAGGCCCGACAGGTACTCGTGCACCCGCTCCTTGTGGTCGCGCGCCAGGTCGGCCACGGCGGTCGACGTCGCGCCCAGCTCGCCGAAGGAGTTGACCCACGCGCAGCCCCTGTAGGTGGGCTCGCTGAACCACTCGTGCAGCCAGTCGAACACCGCCAGGATCCGCCGAACAGGGTCCTCGTGCCGGGCGACGTGCGTCGCGAGGCGGCCGCGCCAGCGGATGTCGCGGCGCTCCAGGAACGCGACCACCAGCCGCTCCTTGTTGGGAAACAGCTGGTACAGCCGCTTGAGCGAGACCCCGGCCGCGTCGCGGATGTCGTCCATGCCGACCGCGTGGATGCCGCGGCGGTAGAACAGGTCCTCGGCCGCGTCCAGCGCGCGCGCCTCGGCGACGTCGACGTCCATGGCCAACCCCTTGACTCAGAGAACCGCGGTTCTCTACGGTAGCAGAGAACCGTCGTTCTCCCGTAAAGGACAGCCGATGACCGAGAGCCGCCCGCCGCTGCCGCCGTTCACCCGGGATACCGCGTCGAAGAAGGTCCAGGCCGCCGAGGACGCGTGGAACACCCGTGACCCTCAGCGAGTCGCGATGGCCTACACGGTGGACTCCGTGTGGCGCAACAGGGACACGTTCGTCACCGGCCGCGACGCGATCGTCGTCTTCCTCTCCCAGAAGTGGGAGCGCGAGCTGGACTACGCCCTGCGCAAGAACCTCTGGGCCTTCGACGACAACCGGATCGGCGTGCGGTTCCAGTACGAGTGCCACGACGCGAGCGGCCAGTGGTACCGCAGCTACGGCAACGAGCTGTGGCAGTTCGACGCCAACGGCCTGATGGCCCGGCGCGAGGCAAGCATCAACGACGTCCCCATCGACGAGGCCGACCGGCGTATCTTCGGCCCGCGGCCGGAGGCCGAGCACGGGGTGGAGTTCCCACTGAAGTAGAGGCGCTGAAGTAGAGGCGGGCCATGTCACCCCGGACGGTGACGTGATCCTCACCGGCGGGGAGGTGCCCCGGCCGCCGACCCGCAAGCCCGCCACCCGCCGGCGCTGACGGGCTCAGTGCGACTCGCGGGCCACCGCGTTGCCGCTGGCGCCGACCAGGAAGTCCAGGTCGGCGCCGGTGTCCGCGCCCGTCACCGTCCGGACGTAGAGCTGCTCCCAGCCCCGCCGCGGCTGGGCCAGGGCCGCCGGCATCGCCGGTGACGGGGCGCGGGCGGCGAGCTCCTCGGCCGGCACGTCGACCGCCAGCAGGCGGCCGGGCACGTCGAGGGTGACCCAGTCGCCCGTGCGGACCTTCGCGAGCGGGCCGCCGGCCGCGGCCTCCGGGGCCACGTGCAGCACGACCGTCCCGTACGCCGTGCCGCTCATCCGGCCGTCGCACACGCGGACCATGTCGCGCACACCCGCGCGCAGCAGCTTCGCCGGCAGCGGCAGGTTCGCCACCTCCGGCATCCCCGGGTACCCGCGCGGGCCGCAGCCGCGCAGCACCAGCACCGAGTCGGCGTCGACGTCGAGCGCGGGGTCGTCGATCCTCGCGTGCAGGTCCTCGACGGAGTCGAACACCAGCGCGCGGCCGCGGTGGGTGAGCAGGTGCGCGGAGGCGGCGGCAGGCTTGATGATCGCGCCGTTCGGGGCCAGGTTGCCGCGCAGCACGGCGATCCCGGCGTGCGGCTGCAGCGGCTCGGCGCGGGTGTGGATCACCGCCGGGTCCCAGATGTCCGCCGGGTCCAGGTAGGACACGAGCGGGCGGCCGGTGACCGTCAGCGCGTCGGGGTCGAGCAGGTCGGCGACCTGGGCCAGCACGGCCTGCAGGCCGCCCGCCCGGAAGAGGTCCTCCATCAGGTAGGTGCCCGCCGGCTGCAGGTCGACGAGCAGCGGCACGTCGGAGCCGATCCGGTCGAAGTCCTCCAGCGACAGCGGGACGCCGAGCCGGCCGGCGATCGCGAGCAGGTGCACCACGGCGTTGGTCGACCCGCCGAGCGCGGCCAGCGCGACGATCGCGTTGCGGAACGAGCCCGCGGTGAGCACCTCGCTGGGCCGCCGGCCGGCCGCGACCATGTCCACGACCAGCCGCCCGGTCTCGTGCGCGCGGGCCAGGAGCCGGCTGTCCGCGGCCGGCGTGCCCGCGGTGCCGGGCAGCGTGGTGCCGAGCGCCTCGGCCAGCAGGCCCATCGTGGACGCGGTGCCCATCGTGTTGCAGTGCCCCCGGCTGCGGATCATCGACGACTCGGAGTCGAGGAACGCCTCGGCCGACAGCGTGCCCGCGCGGACCTCCTCGGACAGCCGCCACACGTCGGTGCCGCAGCCGAGCGGGGTGCCGCGGAACGTGCCGGTGAGCATGGGCCCGCCGGGCACGACGACCGCCGGCAGGTCGACGGACGCGGCCGCCATCAGCAGCGACGGGATCGTCTTGTCGCAGCCGCCGAGGAGCACGACGCCGTCGATGGGGTTGGCGCGCAGCATCTCCTCGGTGGCCATCGCGGCCATGTTGCGCCACAGCATGGCGGTGGGCCGCACGTTCGTCTCGCCGAGCGAGACCACCGGCAGGTTCAGCGGCACGCCACCCGCGTCCCAGATGCCCTGCCGGACGCTGTCGGCGACCTCGTCGAGGTGGCTGTTGCACGGCGTGAGGTCCGAGGCCGTGTTGGCGATGGCGATCTGCGGCCGGCCGGTGAACGCGTCGTTCGGCACGCCCCGGCGCATCCAGGCCCGGTGGATGTAGGAGTTGCGGTCCTGGCCGCCGTACCAGGCGTCACTACGCAGCGACATCGCCCATCCGTCCGTTCTAGGATCCGGAAAACATGGGCAACGCTACCGTTCGCGCGTTCGTCGTCACCGGTCCCGGGCGGGCCGGGGTGCGCGACGTGCCGGCGCCCGTCGCCGGGGCGGGCGAGGTGGTCGTGGACGTCGAGCGGGCCGGGGTGTGCGGCACCGACGCCGACTTCTTCGCCGGGGACATGACCTACCTGCACACCGGGCAGGCCGCCTACCCGCTGCGGATCGGCCACGAGTGGGCCGGCGTCGTCAGCGCCGTCGGGTCCGGTGTGGACAGCGGGTGGGCCGGCCGCCGGGTCACCGGCGACACGATGCTCGGCTGCGGCCGGTGCGCGCGCTGCCTCGGCGGGCGGCAGCACCTGTGCGCCGACCGGTACGAGATCGGCATCCGCAACGGCTGGCCGGGCGCGCTCGCGACCCAGCTCCCGGTGCCGGTCCGCGCGCTGCACGTCCTGCCGCCGTCGGTGGACGCCGTGCTGGGCGCGCTGGTCGAGCCGGGCGCCAACGCGGTCCGCGCGGTCCGGGCCGCGGCGCTCTCGCCCGGCGACCGGCTGCTGGTGCTCGGTCCGGGCACGATCGGCCTGCTGTGTGCGCAGGTCGCCGCCGCGGCCGGGGTGGAGGTGCACCTGCTCGGCCGGGAACAGCCGACGCTGGACTTCGCGCGGTCGCTGGGTTTCCGGTCGGTGTGGACCTCGGCGTCGCTGCCGGCGCTGCCGTTCGACGCGGTGATCGACGCGTCCGGCGCTTCGGTCCTGCCGGCCCGGGCGGTGGAGCTGGTCGAGCCGGGCCGGCGGGTGGTGTTCATCGGCATCTCCGGCGAGCCCAGCCCGATCGACAGCCGGGAGCTGGTGTTCAAGGACGTCACCGCGGTCGGCGTGCTGAGCGGCTCGGGCGGCCTCGAGGGCGCGATCGAGCGCTACGCCTCGGGTGCGGTCGACCCCCGGCCGCTGGTCGCGGCGACGGTCGGGCTCGACGAGGTGGCCGACGTGCTGGCGGGCCGGCGCCGGCCGGAGTGGGGTGCCGCGCCGAAGATCCACGTGGACCCGCGTCGCTGAGGCGTCACGCGACCGCGGGCAGCAGCGGCTGCGGGCCCGTCGGTGGCAGGAAGGCGTTGTCGACCACCACGGCGGTGGCGTTGTCGGTGCCGCCGGCCTCGCGGGCCGCGTCGACCAGCGCGGTGGCCGGGTCGCCGGCGTAGCGGACGATCTCGGTCATCGCCTCGTGGGGCAGCGGCTTGTGGACGCCGTCGCTCGTGAGGATGAGGCGGGTGGGGATCGACAGGGAGGCCAGGCCGAACTTGGTGGCGGGGGCGGTGCGGACGCTGGTGAGGACCTGGTGCTCCATCGCCGGGCTGGGCACGGTGCCGCGGTCGCGGAAGTACTGGGCGACCGTGTGGTCGTGGGTCAGCTGGCGCAGCGCCTGGCCGTCCCACGAGTAGGCCCGGACGTCGCCCACCCAGGCGATCCGGTAGCCGACGCCGAAGGGTTGGGCGACCACGAGGACACAGTCGCCGGCCGTGGGATCGGCGTGCACGGCGCGCTGGGCGGCGAGCAGCGCGGCCCCCGGCCCGTCGGCCACGGGCACGGCCACCGCGGTGGTCGCGGCCAGCAGCGCCGCCCGCGCGGAGGAGCGGAGGTCGCCGACGCCGTCGGCCAGCGCGACCACCAGCCCGCCGGTGACGTCGTCGATGTGCGAGGCCACCGCGTCCGCGTTGATGGTGCGGGTGCCGAGGAAGCCGGCGGTGTGCCAGGTGCTGGACAGGTTTGGCTGGACGTGCATCTTCGGCTGGACGTGCATCGCGCCCACCTCCCGAATCTCCAGGGCCGATACCTCGAGGGTGCGCCCGCTACCTGTGGGTTCGCTGAGCCCCGGGTGAGCTACACCTGAGCCTCGCTACGTCACTCGATAGGGGGCTGTCGAGCACCGCCCCGTTTGGTGGTCCAATGTGGAGGGAATTTCGCCGCTACCGATCAACGCTTCAAAGGAGAGGCTTGGGTCATGGCAATTCAGGACGCGGTGCCGGATATCCGGCCGAGGGCCGGACACGACCTGCTGGCGGGCATCGAGGACGTGTTGCCGAGACTCGGCGACCCCGACGAGGCAGAGCTGGCCGAAAATCTCATGACCGCCCTCGTGCGCTGCGCCGCCTGCGGTGACATCTCCCGCGTCCGCGAACAGGCCGACGCCATCCGCCGCGCGGCGGCCCTGCTGCGCGACGGCGAGGCCGAGGAGACCGGCCCGATCCTGCGCCAGGCCCGCACCGATCTGCTCACGTTCGCCCCGCTGGTCTAGGGACCCGTGGAGCCCGCGGCGCACTCCGCCGCGGGCTCCACCCCCCGTCACTCGTCGGCCAAGGGCTCCGCGCGGACCCGGCGCAACGCCGGCGTGCACACCGACGCCGCCAGCAGGGCCACCAGGCCACCGAGCACGACCGGCGCCGCCAGCCACGGGCTGAAGGTCGGCACGCTGTCCGACACCAGGCCGAACAGGCCCACCCCCACCGCGGTGCCCAGCGCCCCCGCGCCGATCGTCGCGACCAGGGCCGGCAGCGCGGCCTCGGCGCGCAGCGCGCGGGACAGCGTGCGCACCGGCGTGCCCGCGGCCATCAGCGCGCCGAACGTGCGCCGCCGGTCGAGGACCGAGCCCGCGGTCGCGATCGCCGCGCTCAGTCCACCCAGGACGGACGCGGTCACGAGCCCGATCACCGTCACCCGGCGCAGGTCGGCCAGCTGGGTGTTCTGCTCGCCCAGCTTCATCTCCTTGCTGATCACCTGCTCGCCGCCGGCCGCCGCCAGCATCGCCGTCCGGGTCGCCTCGCGGGTCCTGTCGTCGGCCGCCACCGCCACGGTCGCCGCCGCCAGCGGCAGGTCCGCCGGCCACAGCGCCGGGTCCACGATCACCGCGCCACCCGCCGACACCGGCACCACCGGCATGCCCTCGGGCAGCGGCCGCACCGGCGCCGTCGCGGAGCCCGCGTCGCTGAAGCCGAGGCCGGTCGTCGTCGTGCCGGTGTAGATCGCCGGCGTGTTCCGGCAGGTGATGCTTTCCGTGTACGGCAGCACCTTCTTGGCGTCCGCGCACGTGGCGACCACCGCGGTGAGGTACTCGTCGCCGGAGCGCAGCTCGCCCTGGCCCACCCGCACCGCCCGCGCGGGCACCCCGTAACGGTCCAGCCGGGTGTCGACGGCGGTCACCGCGTCGGCCGCGCGCGCCGGGTCGGTGGTGAAGTACAGCACCGAGTCGCGGAACTGGCTGTAGTAACCGGCTTCCGACTCCAGGCTCGGCATCAGCGTCAGCGCCATCGACCCGGCGAACACCGCGAGCACCACGCCGGCCGACGCGCGGTACGCCGCCTTCGGGTCGTCCCGCAGGCGCCGCCCGGCCAGCAGCGCCGAGGGCCGGCGCCAGGTCCGGACGAACAGCCCGCCGAGCGCCGAGGTGACCCACGGCCCGACGATCGTCGGCGACCACATCAGGATCCCCAGCGACACCAGCACCGGGAAGATCGACTCGCCGCCGCTGCCGCCCGTCAGCGACAGGAAGAACAGCCCCGCCGCGGCCGGCACGAACAGCAGCCGCAGCCCAGACAGCGGCTTGCGGGTGTGCCCGCCGGTGGCCATCAGCGGCCGGCTCACCACCCGGCGCAGGCCGGCGACCGCCGCGGTCACCACGAGCGCCGGGATGATCAGCGCGATCAGCACGACCGGCGCCGCCGGAAGCCCGAAGTCGCTGGCGAACCACGTCCCGCCGTCCCACGGCACGTTCGTCGCGAGCGCGTGCAGCAGCGGGCTCGCCGCCACGCCGAGCACCGCGCCGGCGAGCGCGGCGAGCCCGGTCTCCGCGGCGACCATCGCGGTCACCTGCGCGGGTGTCGCACCGGCCAGGCGCAGTGCCGCGAGCCGCCGCTCCCGGCGCGCGGCGGTCAGCCGGGACGCCGACGCGACCAGCACGAGGCTCGGCACCAGCAGCACCACCACGCCGACCCCGGCGAGCAGCGCCAGCAGCGGGTCCACCTCCGCGGTCCCCGCACCCAGCGCGGGCAGCTCCATCGCGTTGGCGGGCATCGAGTCCCGGGTGTGCCCGACGAGGACGACGAGCTGCTCGGGGAAGCGCAGCGCGCCGTCGCCGAGCAGGCCCACGGACCTGGCGCCGAACCGGTCGGCCAGCTGCGCGGCCGGCCGGCTGTCGGCCAGCGCCGCGAGCTCGGGCGACATCAGCATCTCGCCGGACGCGGGCAGCCGGTCGATGCCGGGCGGCAGGTGCAGCGTTGTCGGGTCGACGAGCGGTGCCACGTCGATCCGGGTGATGCGCCTGCCGTCGACCTCGTCCTGGCTGGAGCTCCAGCCGACCGCGGCCGGGCCACGGCCGACGTCCCCGGGTTGCTGCCACAGCGCGCGCTCGGCGCGGGCCTGGGTGGCGAACGGCAGGCTCACCAGCAGCATGACCAGTCCTGTCGCGACGGCGACGCCGAGCGCGGTGAGCAGGGTGGAGATCTGCGTGCGCCGGTCGGCACGCAGCACCCGGATGGCGAGCTGGACCGGGTTCATGCGACCGGCACCGCCGGCGCCGAGTGCTCGATCCGACCGTCCCGAATGGACACCGTGCGCGGGACGGCGGCGGCGAGCTCCCGGTCGTGCGTCACGATGATCACCGCGGCGCCGGTCGCGCGGGCGGCGTCGATGAGCGCGTGCACGGTGGCGTGCCCGGTTTTCGTGTCCAGCGCACCGGTCGGCTCGTCGGCGAAGATCACCTTGGGCCGGTGCGCGATGGACCGCGCGATGGCCACCCGCTGCGCCTCGCCACCGGACAGCTCGCCGGGGCGGCGGCGTTCCTTGCCGGCCAGGCCCAGCCGGTCGAGCCAGTCCCGCGCGGCGGCGAGGGACTCGCCCTTGTCCCGCCCGCCGAGCAGCAGCGGCAGCGCGACGTTCTCCTCGGCGGTGAGCTCGGCGACGAGCATCCCGGACTGGAACACGAAGCCGAACTCGGTCCGCCGCAGCTCGCTGCGCTTCGTCTCGTTCAGCTGGTCGATCCGTTGCCCCGCAAGGGTGATCTGCCCCTCCTCGGCCCGCAGGATGCCGGCGAGCACGTGCAGCAGCGAGGTCTTGCCGGAGCCCGACGGGCCCACGATGGCCAGGACCTCGCCGGCCTCGATGTCGATGTCGACGCCGGCGAGCGCGTGCTGCTGGCCGTACCGCTTGATCAGCCCGCGCCCTGTCAGCAGCGGTGTCATGCTGGTGTGCACCGGTTCTCCCCTCAGTGGTCGACTCTGTGCCGGTCGACTCCGTGTCGCGGCACAGCCTGGGGGAGCGGCGCCCGTGGGCACCTCGGGCAGATGGCCATGCCGCGGCGGACCGGCATCGGCCGATCGGCCGACCCGGGCCGACCGATCGGCGAGTCCTGGTCTACCTGGGAAGACGCGGACAGTTCGGCGCCGCGGGTTTCATCCGATCACCAGTGGGTACCCGTCGCGTGCCAAGTGTCCGGCCGCCCCGGCCGGGCGACCGAACGTGGGAGGCACGTCATGGCGCAACCGTCCGACACCGCGGCTCCGGCGACCACGCCGGATGCGAGAACGCTGCGCCGGGCGATCGCCGCGTCGGCCATCGGGAACATGACCGAGTGGTTCGACTACGGCGTGTACGCCTACACCGCCGTCTACATCGGCGACGCGTTCTTCCCCAGCGAGGACAAGACGGCGTCCACCTTGGGCAGCCTGCTGGTGTTCGCGGTGTCGTTCCTGATCCGGCCGATCGGCGGGATCGTGTGGGGCCCGCTCGGGGACCGCATCGGCCGCCAGCGCGTCCTCGCGACCACCATTCTGCTGATGGCCGGCGCCACGTTCTGCGTCGGCATCCTGCCCGGCTACGCGACGCTGGGCATCCTCGCGCCGATCGGCCTGATCCTGCTGCGGATGATCCAGGGCTTCTCCACCGGCGGTGAGTACGGTGGCGCGGCCACGTTCATGGCGGAGTACGCGCCGGACAACAAGCGTGGCCGGTACGGCAGCTTCCTGGAGTTCGGCACGCTGGCCGGGTTCACTCTCGGCGCGTCGCTGGTGCTGATCACCGAGCAGATCGTCGGTACGGACGCGATGGCGTCGTGGGGCTGGCGGCTGCCGTTCCTGGTGGCCGCGCCGCTGGGGCTCATCGGGCTGTACCTGCGGAGCAAGCTCGAGGACACGCCGGTGTTCCGCGAGGCCGTGGCCGACGGCAAGATCGACCGGAAGGCCAAGACACAACTCCGGGCCCTGCTGAGGTACTGGCGGCCGCTGCTGCTGCTGATCGGCCTCGTGGTGACGCTGAACGTCGTCAACTACACGCTGCTCGCGTACATGCCGACGTACCTGGAGAACGAGATCGGCCTGTCGTCGACCAGCTCGCTGATCCTGATCATCATCGGCCAGCTGGCGATGATGGTGCTGCTGCCGTTCTCCGGCGCGTGGTCGGACAAGGTGGGCCGCAAGACGCTGTGGTGGATCTCGATCGTCGGCCTGTTCGTGCTGGCGATCCCGATGTTCAAGCTGATGACGCAGGGCTTCGTCGGCGCGGTGGTCGCGTTCGCCGTGCTGGGCCTGCTCTACGTGCCGCAGCTGTCGACGATCTCGGCGATGTTCCCGGCGATGTTCCCGACCCACGTGCGGTACGCGGGCTTCGCCATCGCGTACAACCTGTCCACCTCCATCTTCGGCGGCACGGCACCCGTGGTCAACCAGTCCCTGATCAACGCGACGGGCGACCTGCTGTTCCCGGCGTACTACATGATGGCCGCCTGCCTGGTGGGCGCCGTGGCGCTGTACTTCGTCCCGGAGACCCGCGGCTGCTCCCTGCGAGGCCGCGGCGTCCCCGGCGTCGACACCACGGCCACCGACCGCGTGGAGGCGAGCGTGCGTTAAGGCCTGTCTCGTAGATGATCGGGTGAAGTCCTGCGCCGACCGCGCCGACTGCGCCGACTGCGCCGACCACCGGAACCTCAGGGGACCGTGACGGCACCCAGCCACCATCCACCTCGATACCTTCACCATTCGCCGGGACGCAACGCACACTTTAAATCCCGGGGAGGCGGACTAGTGAAGTCCTGCGCCGACCACCGGAACCTCAGGGGACCGTGACGGCACCCAGCCACCATCCACCTCGATACCCGCACTATTCGCCGGGACGCAACGCACACTTTTAATCCCGGGGAGGCGGACCAGGGCCGTCAGGCCGGCCCGCCCGGTGGCGGCGGTGCGGCGGGCGCCGGTGAGACGTCCGGGAGCGCGATCCACTCCTGCCACGTGAGGTCGCGGCCCACGAGGCGGGGCTGCTCGAACGGCCACACCTTCGCGATCCACCGGGGCACCTGCAGGTCGAGCGCCGCCTCGAGGTTGGTGCCGACCCGGGCGTCGACCACCCACCAGGAGATCTCGGCGTCGGCGCCGGTCTTCTGCGGCGGGTCGAGGTAGACGCAGCCGAGCAGCTCGGTCTCGTGGAGGTCCAGCAGCGCGTAGTTGAACGACTCGTGCGCCTCGATCTCGCGCTCGTGCCGGGCGAGGTCGTCGCGGTCGGCCTCGACGGTCATGGTCTCCCGCGGCCAGCCCCAGGCCTCGCCGTAGATCGACCACAGCCGCTCCCGCGAGCCCATCACCGCCGGGTAGTCGATCTCGACGTCCGAGGCCCGGATGGGACGCAGGTGGAAGCCGTCGAGGACCGGGATGGTCGTCGGGTGGGCGAAGTCGTCGGGCAGCCAGGCCATGCGGCAACGCTACCGTCGCGGCTTGGCCCGGACGTGCATTCGCTCGCCCTGCTTGCCGAACAGGCTGAGCACCTCCACCGGCTCCGGGCCGGCCGCGCCGAACCAGTGCGGCAGCCGCGTGTCGAACTCCGCCGCCTCGCCCTGGCCGAGCTCGATGTCGTGCGCGGCCAGGACCAGCCGCAGCCGCCCGGCCAGCACGTAGAGCCACTCGTAGCCCTCGTGCGTGCGCGGGTCCGGCTCGCCCGGGACCGGCGGGATGATCATCTTGTACGCCTGCAGCCCGCCGGGTTGCCTGGTCAGTGGCACCACCGTGCGGCCGCCGACTCGCCGCGGCTCGAGCCGGATCCGCGGGTCGCCGACCTTCGGCGCGCCGACCAGCTCGTCGAGCGGTACCTGGTGCGCGGCCGAGATCGGCAGCAGCAGCTCCAGGCTGGGCTTGCGCTGGCCGGACTCGAGCCGGGACAGCGTCGACTTGGAGATCCCGGTGGCCGCGGCCAGCTCGTCGAGGGTCACGCCCCGCTGGGTCCGCACCCGCCGCAGCCGGGGGCCGACCTCGGCCAGGGCGGTGGTGATCGCGTCGGTCATGTTCCCAGTATCGGCAACAAACGTTGTCGACGCAGGAACCCGGCCTTCGTGCCGGCCGACCCGCACGCCCGGCTGATCACCGCGGCGGGTGCCGGCTCCCGCATCGCGGGGCTCGGCGTCGATGGCGGCGTACTACACCCACCCCGACCTGACCTGGCGCCCGCTCGCGGACGTGGACCCGCTGCACATCGCGGTCGCCTGGCCGGAGGGCACGGTGAACCCGCTGGTGGCCGACTTCGTCCGGATCGTGCGCCGGCTGGCCGCCCAGCGCTGAGTCAGTACTCGTCGTGGAAACGGAGCTCCCCGCTGCCCGCCTTGGCCCCGAGCGCGGTCGCGCGGCCGGCGGGCTTCTCCCACTCCTCCTGGCGACCCAGCGCGGTGAGGTCGAGGTAGGCGTGCGTGCCGCCCGGCTGCTCCAGCCCGCGCGCCCACGTCGAGTACGTGTGGAACACCTGGTCGCCGTCGCGCAGGAACGCGCTGATGCCCGGGTAGTCGCCCCGCCGCCGCGGCCCCCACGGCGTGCCGGCCGCCGCGAGCTCGGCCTCGGTGCGGTAGTTCAGCAGCACCGGCGCCACCCGCTCGTCGATCGTCGCGTGGAAGTCGTAGTTGAAGTCGCCGCCGGCCGAGGAGTACCAGGGGAACCGCCAGCCCATCCGCTCGCGGAACGGGCCGATGAACGACTGCGGCACCCGGGAGACCGCGCACAGCGTGACGTCCCGGACGTGCAGGTGGGCGAGATGCCCGATGTTGTCGGCGGTCGCGGAGCACGACGGGCAGCCGACGTCGCGCGGCACTTCTGTGCCACCGTCGGTGCCATCGTCCCGAATGTCGTAGTTCCACATGAAATGGTGCAGGATCAGCTGCCGCCGCCCCTCGAACAGGTCCAGCAGGGTCGCCGAACCGGCCGGACCCTCGAAGACGTACGGCTTGTCGACGCGCACCATCGGCAGCCGGCGGCGCTCCGCGTTCAGCTCGTCGCGCGCGCGGGTCGCCGCCTTTTCCTTCGCCAGCAACGTCTTGCGTGCTCGCAGCCACTCCGCGCCGGTCACCACGTCGGGCAGGGCCATCGCTCCTCCTTCGACCTCGACATCGTCTCACCGGTACAGACCAGCGGCACCGCGGGAACTCATCGGTCGAGTTGACATCGTCTGTCGGTGGTCCGAGGATTGCCGGGTGCTGATGTCCCGGCTCGGCGTCGCGGCGGTGCTCGTCGTCCTGTGCGCCGGCTGCGCCACCGGGCAGCGCGAGACCGACTCGCGGGCGGCCGCGACGGGCTTCCTCACGGCCATGACCGACGGCGACACGGGTGCCGCGTGCGGCTTGCTCGCGCCGAAGACCAGGCAAGGCCTGGAGTACCAGAACCGCCAGCCGTGCCCCACCTCGCTCGGCACGGTCGAGATCACCGGCGGCGAGGTCGGGAAGGTCGAGGTGTGGGGTGACCGCGCGCAGGCCCAGGCGTCGACCGGCACGCTGTTCCTCGTCGAGCTCGACAGCGGGTGGCGGGTCAGCGCGGCCGGCTGTACCCGCGCCGCCGACGGCACCTACGACTGCCTGCTGGCGGCGTGATGCGCCGGACCATCTTCGTGATCTACCTGGGCGCGGTGCTCGCGGGACTCGTGTACTTCACCGTCGTCGGCCTGCTCCGCCTGTGAGGGAACGATGAGACGATTTCTCCGGGACAACGGGCTCAGTGTCGCATTCGGACTGTTGTTCCTCGCAGCCCTTGCGGGCCAGGCGGTCGCCGGCCTCGCGGACTTCAACAACCGCCAGGTGCTCGAGGGCGGGCAGACGGTCTCGCTCGGGAGCTTCCTCGCCTCGTCGGACTTCGCCGTCGACGTGTCGGAGAACTGGCAGTCGGAGTACCTGCAGTTCTTCCTCTACATCCTCGCCACGGTGTGGCTCGTGCAGCGTGGCTCGCCGGAGTCCAAGCCGCCGGGGAGGATCGGCCTGGAGTCCGACGAGGACCAGCGGGTCGGCCGGTACGCCACCGAGAGGTCGCCCAAGTGGGCCCGGACCGGTGGGTGGCGTACCGCCGTGTTCTCCCGCTCGCTCTGCATCGCCATGGGGTCGCTGTTCCTCTTCTCGTGGCTGGCCCAGTCCATCGCCGGGCTCAGCACGTTCAACGAGGAGCAGCTCGCCCAGCTCACCGACCCGGTGTCCTGGCCGCAGTACGTCGCCGGCGCCGACTTCTGGAACCGGACGCTGCAGAACTGGCAGTCCGAGTTCCTCGCGATCGGCTCGATGGCGGTGCTGAGCGTCTACTTGCGACAACGCGGCTCCCCGGAGTCCAAGCCGGTCGGCGCGCCGCACGACGTCACCGAGAAGTCCGGCTAGGACCCCCGGCTCAGCCTAGGTCCATGCCGCCCGGGCCGCCGCGGTCGCGCGGCACCGACTCGTCCGGGCCCTCGGTCGACGGCTCGTCGGCGTAGGTGGGCAGGGCGTGCTCGCCGGCGAAGTCGGGCTCGCCCAGACCGCCCGGCGGGATGCTGCGCGCGGACGTGCCGCCACGGTCGCCGGTCGCCGGGTGGTCGCCCTGCTGCGGCGGGGAGTCGACGTCACCGCGCCACGAGCCGGTCTCGCCGCCGCGGCTCTCCACGAACTGCTTGAACCGCTTCAGGTCGCCCTGGATCCGGTGGCCCACCACGCCCAGCGCGGTGCCGGCCTTCTCGGTGAGCGACTCGGGCTCGTAGTCCATCTGCAGGTGCACCCGGGTGGTCCGGTCGTCGAGCCGGTGGAAGGTCACCACCCCGGACTGCTGCGGACCGTCCACCGAGTGCCAGGCGATCCGCTCGTCCGGGTGCTGCTCGGTGATCTCCGCGTCGAACTCGCGGGTCACCCCGCCGATCGTCGTCTTCCAGTGCGTCCGGGTGGGCGTCTCCTGGGTGATCCGGTCCACGCCCTCCATGAACTTCGGGAACGACTCGAACTGCGTCCACTGGTTGTACGCGGTGCGCACCGGGGCGCTGACATCCACCGACTTCTCAATGGTGGTCACGAGAACCTCCTAGTTCTTCCATCTCGTACCCGTATCGGCTACCCGAGGATCGCCGTCCGACACCTCCCGCGGGCGTGGTTGACCGGCGCACACCCGGGTACTCGCAGGTCATGGTCAGCACCGGTTACTTCCTGTCGTGCGAGGAGTTCGGCCCGCGCGAGCTCGTCCGGCAGGCGAAGATGGCCGCCGACGCGGGGTTCGAGCGGCTCTGGATCTCCGACCACTACCACCCGTGGAACGGCACCCAAGGGCAGAGCCCGTTCGTCTGGTCGGTCGTCGGCGCGTTGTCCGAGGCCGTCGACCTGCCGGTCACCACGGCGGTGACCTGCCCGACCGTGCGCATCCACCCGGCGGTCGTCGCGCAGGCGGCGGCCACGGCGGCGGTGCAGCACGAGGGCCGCTTCGTGCTCGGCGTCGGCTCCGGCGAGGCGCTGAACGAGCACATCTTCGGCGGCCCGTGGCCCACCGCGAACGTGCGCCTCGCCATGCTCGAGGAGGCCGTCGAGGTCATCCGCACGCTGCACCGCGGCGGGGTCGTCAACCACCGCGGCACGTACTACACGGTCCAGGGCGCGCAGGTCTACACGCTGCCCGACGAGCCGGTGCCGATCTACGTCTCCGGCTTCGGCCCCAAGTCGACGCGGCTCGCGGGCCGCATCGGCGACGGCTACGTGTGCACGATGCCCGACGCCGGCCTGGTCGGCCAGTTCCGCGAGGCCGGCGGCGGGGCCAAGCCCGCGCAGGGCGGGTTCAAGGTCTGCTACGCCGACAGCGCCGAGGACGGCGTGGCGACCGCGCACCGGATCTGGCCGAACACCGCCCTGCCGGGCGAGCTGGCCCAGGTGTTGCCGCAGCCGCGGCACTTCGAGCAGGCTGCGCGGCTGGTCACGCCGGACATGATCGCCGGGACGCTGCCGACCGGACCGGACCCCGAGCCGTACCAGCGGACCTTGCAGTCCTATGTGGACGCGGGCTTCGACGAGGTGTACGTGGCGCAGATCGGGCCGCACCAGGAGGAGTTCTTCGACTTCTGGCGGACCAAGGTGGACGGCTGATCAGCGGCGCTTGCGCAGCTCCTTGCCGGTGCCCGCGCGGAAGCCGTGCTTCACCAGCCGCGCCTCGGTGAGCTCGTCGGCGCTGGTGACGGTGAAGTACAGGCTCGTGACGAGCGCGACGCCGAGCGCGCCGAGCACCAGCCCGAGCGGCAGCGGCGTGAACAGCGTCAGCACCAGGAAGGCGACGATCAGCCACGGCAGCGCCTCCACGACGACCCGCAGCACGAAGCGCCACAGCCAGGTGCGGGTGGTCGTGTCGTGCAGCACCCAGTCGCGATAGCGGTCGTCCAGCCGGCCGCCGAACGTGTAGCGGACCCACTGCAGCGGGTTCGGTCGTTGCAAGGCCATGGAACCTGGGTACCCGACCCGGGCCCGCGTATCCACCAGGGAGGACAGCATGAGCCAGACCGTCGGTGACTACCTGCTCCAGCGCCTGCGCGAGTGGGACGTCGAGCAGGTGTTCGCCTATCCCGGGGACGGCATCAACGGCATCGTGGTCGCGTTCGGCGAGTCGGACAACCGGCCGCGGTTCGTGCAGACCCGGCACGAGGAGATGGCGGCGTTCGCCGCCGTGGGGTACGCCAAGTTCAGCGGGAAGGTCGGCGTGTGCCTGGCGACGTCCGGGCCGGGCGCGATCCACCTGCTCAACGGGCTGTACGACGCGAAGCTCGACCACGTGCCGGTGGTGGCGATCGTCGGCCAGACCGCCCGCAGCGCGATGGGCGGGTCCTACCAGCAGGAGGTGGACCTGCAGGCGTTGTTCAAGGACGTGGCGAGCGAGTACCTGGTCGAGGTGAACGTCGCCGAGCAGCTGCCGAACGCGCTGGACCGGGCCATGCGCACGGCGGTCGCGTCGCGGGCGCCGACGGCGTTGATCATCCCGGCGGACCTGCAGGAGGAGCCGTACGAGCCGCCGCGGCACGCGTTCAGGCACGTGCCGTCCTCGCCGCCGAGCTACCCCAAGACCGTGGCGATCGCCGCCGAGGACGAGATCGGCCGCGCGGCCGACGTGCTCAACGCGGGCTCGCGGGTGGCGATCCTCATCGGCCAGGGCGCGCGCAACGCCGCCGACGAGGTCCGCCAGGTCGCCGAGCTGACCGGTGCCGGGGTGGCGAAGGCGTTGCTGGGAAAGGATGTCCTGCCGGACGATCTGCCCTATGTGACCGGTTCAATAGGACTGCTGGGGACGCGGCCGAGCTACGAGCTGATGACCGACTGCGACACCCTGCTGATCGTCGGCTCGAACTTCCCGTACTCGCAGTTCCTGCCGGAGTTCGGCAAGGCCCGCGGAGTGCAGATCGACCTGGACGGCCGTTTGGTGGGCATGCGTTATCCCACCGAGGTGAACCTGGTCGGCGACGCGAAAGCCACGCTCACCCGGCTGATCCCGTTGCTGCGGCGCAAGGAGGACCGGTCGTGGCGCGAGACGATCGAGGAGAACGTGGCGCAGTGGTGGGAGACCATGGAGCGCCAGGCGATGGTCGACGCCGACCCGGTCAACCCGATGCGGATCGTGTGGGAGCTGTCGTCCCGCCTGCCCGACGACGCGATCGTGACCGCGGACTCGGGTTCGGCGGCCAACTGGTACGCGCGGCACCTGCGGATGCGCGGGCGGATGCGGGGGTCGCTGTCCGGCACGCTGGCCACGATGGGCCCGGGCGTGCCGTACGCGATCGGCGCCAAGTTCGCCGCGCCGTCGCGGCCGGTGGTCGCGCTGGTCGGCGACGGCGCGATGCAGATGAACGGGATGGCCGAGCTGCTGACGATCGGCAGGTACCGGTCGCTGTGGTCGGACCAGCGGCTGGTGGTGTGCGTGCTGCACAACAACGACCTGAACCAGGTGACCTGGGAGCTGCGGGCGATGGGCGGCGCGCCGAAGTTCGAGGAGTCCCAGGTGCTGCCGGACGTGTCCTATGCGGACTTCGCCCGGTCTGTCGGGCTCGAGGGCATCGCCGTGTCGACCCCCGGCGAGCTGGGCCCGGCGTGGGACCGCGCGCTGTCCGCGGCCGGCCCGGTGGTGCTGGACGTGCGCTGCGACCCGAACATCCCGCCGATCCCGCCGCACGCGACCCTGGACCAGATCAAGTCGACGACGGAGGCGCTGCTGAAGGGCGACCCGGACGCGTGGGAGATGGTGACGAGGGGGTTCCGGACGAAGGCGGCTGAGTTGTTCGAGGGGTTGCGCCGTGGGTGATCCCCGGCGGCCTCCGGCCCCCGGTATCAAGTTTACCGGCGGGGACCGACAGTTCCGGCCGGCCGCGCGGCGGCCCTGTGGACAACTCGGGGGTCGCGGGGGCCCCCCGCTTTCCAGTCTATTGCGCGGCACCGACAGTTCCGGCCGCCGCGAGCGGGCCTGTGGACAACCCGCCGCCAGGTGCGCAGGCGTCACCGAGGTGCGACCAGGAACCGCATGCTGAAGTTGTCCACCGTCGCCGGTAGCGGGCGGCGCGGGTCGAGGTCCTGCGGGCCGGTGTAGTCGAGGGTGTGGTCACGCAGCAGCGCGGCCAGCGTCGTGCTCGTCGTGAGCAGGACCAGGTTCTTCCCCGGGCACTCGGCAGGCCCGCCGCTGAACGGGACCAGTGCCGGGTTGTCCTCGGCGCGGCCGTCGAGCCAGATGTCGGGGGTGAACACGTCCGCGTAGGGCAGCTCGGCCGGGTCGCGGTGGAAGTACGGGGTGAAGATCAGCAGCTGGGTGCGCGCCGGCAGCACCGTGTTGCCCAGCTTCGCCTCGCGTTCGGTCTCTCGCAGCAGGGCCGGGGTCGTCGGCCACAGGCGGACCGTGTCGAGCACGCAGGCGCGCAGGTACGGCAGCAGCGGCGAGTCGAGCTCCGCGCGGGCTCGGGTCAGGTGCGTCGCGTGGGTGGAGAGCACCGCGAGCGTGCGCATCGTGACCATGCCGGCCGCGTCGAAGGCGAACAGCCAGTGCGCCAGCTGGCTCACCGGGTCGTCGACGGGCGTGCCGGCGACCACCCCGGCCAGGCTGTTCGGGTCGGCGGCGGCGAGATGCCGGCGGACCCGCGACTCGAACGACGCGCGGAGCCGGTCGTCGCGCGGGGCGAACGCGCCCCAGTTCGCCCGCCTGCGCAGGCGGTCCAGCTCGTCGGTGACCGCGGTGTCGTCGCGGGCACCCGCGCCGAGAACGATGCGCCGCACGATGCGCCACCAGGCCTCGTCGAACGCCGGCCAGTCCAGGGTGCGGCGACCTTCCAGCAGTCGGCCTGTCTCCTCCAGGATCACCTCGCGGATCGGCGCCGCCAGGTGGTGCAGCGGCCGCGGCGTCTCCAGCACCTGCTCGTTGAACGCCCGCCGCGCGGCCCGCTCGGCGCCCTTGCTGATCAGCACGCCGTGCGGCTGGAAGTGCGCCAGCGCACCGGTCTTGTCCCGCGTCGCCGGGGTGAACGGGTCCGGCGTGCCGGCCAGCACCTGACCGACATCGGCGGCGGACAGCACCATCGCGATCGACCGGCCGGGAACCCGCAGCAGCACGGGGTCGGGACCGTACCGGTCGCGGAGCCGGCGCACCTCCGCGATGGCACCGTGGTCCGGGCGCAGCAGGCCGGCGATCCGCATGACCGCCGGCCGGCGTTTGATCACGCCACCGGCCAGCGTCGGCGCCAGCACCCTGGCCAGCACGCGTATCGAGTCCGCGACGGAGCACCGGCTGGTGGTGGCAGGCCTCATGGCGCAAGGGTGCCCGCTACTCGTCGCGGTTAATCCCGCCGGTCTCGGTGACCAGGCGCGCGATCTGGCGCACCTTGACGTTGCGGGTCTGCGACTCCTTGCGCATCAGGTCGAACGCCTGGCCGTCGGTGATCTTGTAGCGTTCCATGAGGATGCCGAGCGCCTCGCCGATCTCCTGGCGCGTGGCGATGGCCTCGCGCAGCTGCGCGTCGTTGCGCGCGCTGGCGAAGGCGACCGCGGCATGCGAGGCCAGCAGCCAGCCGACGTGCTCGTTCTCGGTGCCGAACGCGTTGGGCTGGGACGCGTACAGGTTCAGCGCACCGAGGTTCTCCTCCTCGGTGTAGAGCAGGAAGCCCATGGCGCTGCCGATGCCGAGCTCGCGGGCCCGCGGCGCGTAGCGGGGCCACCGGTCGCCGGCCTTGGACATGTCGGCGATCCGGAAGACCTGCTCCTCCTGCAGCGTCGCGTTGAGGCACGGGCCCTCGCCGAGCTCGCCCTGCACGGCGTCGGACGCGCGGGCGAGCTCGGAGGTCGTGGCGAGCGTGTGCACCTCGCGGCCGTGGATGACGAGGATGCCGGCCGCCTCGCAGCCGTGGACCAGCGAGACGGCGTGCGCGACGACGCGGTCGAGGGTCTGCTGGACGGTGGGCTGGGCGAGGAGGTCCCGCGCCATGCTGGCGAGCTCGGTCGCGAGGCCGCTGGGATCGGTCGGATGCGCCACTGGACCATGCCTTCCGTACCGAGTCCCCGACGGACCGCAGGCACCCCATGGTGCCACCGACGGTTCCCGATGCACCCGGCGCACCTCCCGCGGAACGGCTAAGGCCTGTCTCGTAGATCATCGGGTGAAGTCCTGCGCCGACCACCGGAACCTCAGGGGACCGTGACGGCACCCAGCCACCATCCACCTCGATACCCGCACCATTCGCTGGGACGCAACGCACACTTTTAATCCCGGGGAGGCGGACTAGCTAGCCTTCGCGGAAGAAGTCGGCGGTCGCCGGGGCCGTCACGGCCGGCTCGATCGTGTGGTTCTTGCCGCCCGGCACCTCGAGCTGCCGGCCCTTCGGCAGCGTCTCCGCCGCCACGACGGCCGCCCTGGCCAGCGGCTCCCACGTCTCCGCGCCGTGGATGACGAGCGTCGGGGTGGACAGCGTGGCCGGCGGCGTCGAGCCGGTGGTGATCGCCGAGTCGTACACCACGCTCTGCGCCATCGCCTCCAGCGCCGCGAACATCGGCGCCTTCCGGATCTGCGCCACGACCTCGGCCGGGAGCCCGATCGCCTCGGTCTGGAACAGCTCCACCGCGTCGCCCGGGCGCCCCGCGTCGACCAGCGCGCCCAGCCGGTCCGGCAGGTCGGTGGCGTTGCCGTGCCCCTCGACCGGGAACGGCGGCTCGTAGGCGACCAGCCGCCCGATGGCCGACCCGCGCGCGGCCGCGTGCATCGCCAGGATCGCGCCCGAGGAGAACCCGAACGCGAACGCGCTGCCGCCGACCTCGGCGATCAGCGCGTCCAGGTCCTCGGCCTCCCGGTCGATCGACCACGGCTTCGTGTTCCCGCTGTCGCCGCGGGCCCGCCGGTCGTAGGTGACCACGGTGAAGTCGCCGGCGAGCTCGGCGGCCAGCGGCGCGAGCGTCGCCCGGTCGTTGAACGCGCCGGCGACGAAGACGATGGCCGGGCCGGCGCCGGCGCGGTCGTAGGCGATGGTGGTTCCGTCCGCGGAGGTAAGAGTGTTCATGCCCCACCGACGAACCGCGTCGCGCCCGATCGACACCACGTCCGCACCCGCGGGTGCCGGGCGAAGCCGAGCGAGGAGTACGAGGTCATCGGCACAGGGTAGGCGCCGTCGCCGCGGGCGTGCACGACCGCGCGAGACCCGCCGGCCGCCGCGAACGCGTGCGGCACACGCGATGGCCGGGAACCGCCCGCACCCCCGGAGCGGGGTCGGGCGGCTCGGTCGAACGGATGGTCAGGGGGTGACGGCGCAGATCGCGGCCACGGCGCCGGGTACCGAGTCGTAGGTGGGCAGCTGGTCGCGCAGGCCCAGCACCTCGAGCGGGCGCAGGACCGGCCGGGTATTGGCCACGAGGGCCCAGGCGAGGTGGTCCCGCCCGGCCCGCCGGTCGGTGTCGGTGAGCACCGTGAGGCCGGACGCGGCGAGGAAGTCGACGCGGCTGAGGTCGAGGACCAGGCCGCTGGGGGCATCGACGTGGTCGTCGACGCACACGCGGAGCTCGGGCGCGGTCAGGAGGTCGATGGCACCGAAGACGTGGGCCACCACGGGGTGGTCCGGCCGCCGCCGCTCGACGTCGATGTCGAAGGGCTGGGCCGTCGGCAGTGACTCACTGTCACCGGGGCCGCGCGGGAGTGGCGCAGCAAAGTCGCTGCTGGTCCACAGGGGGCTGTTGTGCACGACGTACGCCTCTTCTCGTTGTCCGACGAGCAGCAGGAGTACACGAGCGCACGGAGTGGAAGACGCAATGCTTGACCAGAACGCCGTTCACCGTCGAGGCACGCTCTGCCTCCAATACGGCTGGTTGCTCAACCGCGCGCTTTCCACGGTAGGCCCCTCGGCGCCACATCACAAGTCCACCACTGTGCCCGAAGCCTATTGAGGGACAAGCCGAATTCGCTCGGTCATCTATCCACAAAGGACAAATCTAGGTGGGGTTCGCCGCCGCTTGATCGGCCTCCGCGAGGGCGGTGACCACGCCCGCCACGACGTCGGGATGGCCCAGCGGCAGCGGGGCCGGAACCCGGTCGCCCGGGACCTCCTGACTGCGGGCGACGACGCGGGCGTTGGGTGCCCGCGGGGTGTCCGGGGACGGGTCCACCAGCAGCACCGAGCGGACCATGTCGTCGAACTGACCGGCCAGCGTCACGGCCGCGACGCAGGCGTCTCCACCGGCCACGACGTCGACCCGGGTCTGCCGGTCCGCGAACGTCTCCAGCACGTCCTCGATGTCCTCGACCGAGTCGCGGCTCGCCGGCAGCCGGCACCACGCGACCTGGTGGCTCGCGGCCAGCTCGCGCCACGTCGCCGGCAGGTCGTCGTGCTTGGCCGCGCCGGTCGGGTCGATCACGACCAGCGCCGGGCCGAACTCCGGGCCGGCCCACACGACCGGCGGTCCCTCGGACCGAGGGCCTTCGTTGTCGAACTCACGCACGGTGTCTCACCTCGTCTCCCGGACCACCTGGGTGGCCGGCTTGTCCATCCGGACGCCGGCGAACCGGGGGTGGCGCAGACGTCCGTCGCGGGTCCACTCCGCGAACCCGACCTGGATCACCATCTCCGGCCGGATCCAGTGCGCGGTCGGCTCCGCCACCTCGTCGGCGAACGGGTTGTCCGCCTGGGTCATCGCGTCCATCCGGTCCCGCATCGCCCGCAGGGTCGCGAAGTCGTAGCCGGTGCCGACCTTGCCGGCGTAGCGCAGCCGGCCGCCCTCGTCGTGGTACCCGATCAGCAGCGCGCCGAACCCCAACCGGGAGCCCTGCGGGTCGGTGAACCCGCCCACCACGAACTCCTGGCCCCGCACGCACTTGAACTTCAGCCAGTCGCCGGACGGGCCGGCCCGGTAGGGCGAGTCCGCGCGCTTGGCGATCAGGCCCTCCCAGCCGCGGGCGCAGGCCTGCCGGTAGTACGCCTCGCCGTCGCGCTCCCGGTGCTCGGTGTAGCGCAGCGGGTCGCGGTAGTGGAAGGCCTTGCGCAGCAGGCGCTTGCGCTCCCGCAGCGGCTGGTGGGTCACCTCGGCGCCGTCGAGGGAGAGCAGGTCGAACAGGTAGTAGTAGACCTGCGCCTGGGAGTTCGCGGCCGGGCCGCCGTGCCGCAGGCGGCTCTGTAACCGGTAGAAGCTGGTGGCCGAGCCGTCGTACGCGACGATCTCGCCGTCCGCGATGAACCGGGAGCCGCCCAGCTCCGCGAGCGCCTCGACCACCTCGGGGAAGCAGTCGTCGATCCGTCTCTGGCTGCGGGACCACAGCTGTGGCCGCCAACCGTCCCGAATGGACAGTACACGCACACCCGCGAGCTTGCGCTCGAAGATCCAGTTCTCGTCGGAGAACCTGCGATCGGTGTGAGTGGCGAGCATCGGGGTGAGCCAGCCGTTCATCGCACCGCCTGCGGGTAGCCGGACATCAGTCCGTAGGACTACCCGTCGATCCTCGGGCGAAACACCGCGGGTGTCCAGCAGTCCGATGAGCGTCCCGCGGCCGCCGTCATCGGGGGTGGGCGGTGCTGATCAGACCGGGTCGGCCGCGCTCACGCCGGGGATCTGGCCGCTGCGGAACGCGTCCACGAACAGCCGGTGGTCCGCCCGCGTCTGCTCGGCGTAGGCCAGCGCGAACGCGGTGAGCTCGGCGACGAAGCCGTCCTCGTCGTCGATGACCTCCGCGATCGCGTCCTCCACCTGGAAGTCGACGAGGGACTGCTCGGAGTCCGAGTCGGCCACGCAGTGCATCTTCGCGGTGGCCCGGCCGAGGTAGGACAGCACCGGGTCCATCTCGGCGGGCTCGGTGAGCTCCGACCAGTCGAGGTCGCTCGAGTACGGCGACAGCTCGGCCACCACGAAGCCGACGCCGTCGACCTCGGTGTGGCCCAGCCACGGGTCGGCGTAGGCCTGCAACGCCCGCTGCGACACCGCGGTGCGGTGGCCCTCGTGCCGGAAGTACGCGCGGATCCGCTCCTCGTCGACGATCCGGCTCGGCGCGGCCACGTTGCCCTGCTTTCATCGACAGCACCACGTCGTTCTCGAGTGCCTGCGTGCGCCCCTCGACCAGCACGCTGTACGCGGGCAGCCCGGCCGACCCGATGCCGAAGCCCGAGCGGCCCACGACGTCCTTGACCTTGTAGGTGCCGCCGCCGAACCGCTTGCCCTGCGGAATGGTGTCCAAATAGGACTCGAAGGCGCGCAGCACGACGGCCCTCTCGTCCTCGGCCAGCTCGCGCACGCCGAGCCGGCGGGTGAACCCGCGCTCGTAGTCGGTGACCGTGGTGAGCGTGTCGAGCAGGTCGATCCGGGTGCGCATCCGGGCCCGCAGCAGCACGTCGTGCAGCACGCCCTCGGTGCTGTCGAGCTGCAGCCGCACCATCTCGTCGCCCGGCTTCTCCGCGAACGCCCGCACCTGCCGGGTGTAGGCCCGCAGGTAGGTGCCGACGAGCGTGGCGATGTCGTCGTCGGAGATCGCCTTGCTCCACGCCATCAGCGCGAGGCTCGCGGCGAGCCGCTTGAGGTCCCAGGTGAAGCAGCCGAGGTAGGCCTCGTCGAAGTCGTTGACGTCGAACACGAGCGTGCCGGACGCGTCCATGTAGGTGCCGAAGTTCTCCGCGTGCAGGTCACCCTGGATCCACACCCGGCTGGTGCGCTCGTCGGCCCACGGGTCGTCGTCGTGGGCCATGTCGGCGTAGTAGAGGCACGCGGTGCCGCGGTAGAACGCGAACGGCGCCGCCGCCATCTTGCGGAACTTGCGCCGGAACGCGACCGGGTCGGCCTCCATGAGCTCGTCGAACGCGCCGACGAGCACCTCGACGATCTCCTTCTCCCGCGCCTCCTCGCCCCGGTCCCGGATCCGTTCGACGGCGCTGGCCAAGGGGTCCTCCAGATGGTCGGCTTCCCCTCCACATTGCCACAACAGGACTTGTCGCATAAGTGAATGACGACTAGGGTATGTGAATTCGTATTAGGGGCCCACCGCCAAAGGGAGCGGCGCATGTACCTCACCCAGACCCTCCATCGCGCCCTGCAGCAGGAGCCGGACCGGCCGCTGACGATCTTCGGCGACCGGGTGCGCACGGTGGCCGAGTCGGCCGGCCGGGTGGCCCGGCTGGCCGGCGCGCTGCGCGGCATCGGCGTCGGCGACGACGAGCCGGTCGGCATCCTGGCGCTCAACTCCGACCGCTTCCACGAGTACCTGCTGGCCGTGCCGTGGGCGAACGCGGTGCTCAACCCGATCAACATCCGGTGGAGCCCGGCCGAGATCTGCTACTCGCTCGAGGAGTCCGGCACGAAGGTGCTGCTCGTCGACGACACGTTCGCGCCGATGGTCCCCAAGCTCCGCGCCGGGTACGCCGGGCTCACCACCGTGGTCCACCTGGGCGACGGCCCGGCACCCGACGGCATGCTCTCGTTCGAGGGCCTGATCGCCGAGGCCGAGCCCGTCGAGGACGCCCGGCGCGGCGGCGACGCGCTGCTCGGGCTGTACTACACCGGCGGCACCACGGGCACGCCGAAGGGCGTGATGCTGAGCCACCGCAACCTGTTCGTCTCCGCGCTGGGCAGCCTGGCCACCGGCGAGTTCATCGGCGTCGGCGGCCGGCTGCTGCACGCGGCGCCCATGTTCCACCTCGCCGACGGCGCGTCCTGGATGTCCGGGCAGCTCGTCGGCGCCACCCATGTGATGGTGCCGACGTTCACCCCGGCCGGCGTCCTGGCCGCCATCGCCACGCAGGGCGTCACCGACATGCTGCTGGTGCCGACGATGGTCCAGCTGCTGGTCGACCACCCGGACGTCGGCGACTACGACCTGAGCGGCATGCGGCACGTGGTCTACGGCGCGTCGCCGATCTCGGAGGCGGTGCTCGAGCGGGCCCGCAAGGTGTTCACGAGCGCCGGTTTCACCCAGGCGTACGGGATGACCGAGCTGTCCCCGGTGGCGACGCTGCTGGTCCCCGCCGACCACGACGACCCGGCGCTGCGCCGGGCGGCCGGGCGGGCCGCGCCGCATGCCGAGGTGCGCATCGTGGACCCGGAGGACAACGAGGTGCCGCGCGGCGCGGTCGGCGAGGTCGTGTGCCGCGGCGAGCACGTGATGCTCGGCTACTGGAACCGTCCACAAGAGACGGAGACGGCGCTGCGCGGCGGCTGGATGCACACCGGCGACGGCGGCTACATGGACGAGCGCGGTTACGTGTTCGTGGTCGACCGGATCAAGGACATGATCGTCTCCGGTGGGGAGAACGTGTACTCGGCCGAGGTGGAGAACGTGCTGAGCCGCCATCCCGCGGTGGCGACGTGCGCGGTCATCGGCGTGCCGGACGAGCGGTGGGGCGAGCGGGTGCACGCGGTCGTCGTGCTCGCCGACGGCGCCTCGGTCACCGGCGCCTCGGTCACCGGGGACGAGCTGCGGGCGTTCTGCCGCGAGCACATCGCCGGCTACAAGGCACCGCGCAGCGTCGAGTTCGTCGACGCCCTGCCGATGTCGGGCGCGGGCAAGATCCTCAAGCGCGAGCTGCGGCGCCCGTACTGGGACGGCGCGGAGCGGAGGGTCCACTGAGCGCCCCGCCGCGCGGGACCCGGCCACGCAACCGGCGCCGGCTGATCGTCGCCGCGGCCGCGGACCTGTTCGTACGCAAGGGATACGCGCAGGTCGGCATGAGCGACATCGCGGCGGCGGTGTCGATCGGGCCGTCCGCGCTGTACCGGCATTTCCGCGGCAAGCGGGAGCTGCTGTACGAGGTGGTGCTGGACAGCTTCGCCGCGGTTCGCGCGGCGCTGCCGGACGGCTATCCCGCGCTGGCCGCCGCGGTGCTCGAGCACCGGGGGCTCGGCGTGCTGTGGCAGCGCGAGTCGCGGCATCTCGAGCCGCCGGCGCGGGCGGCGCTGCGTGCCGAGGTGGTCGACATGCAGCGGTCGGTCGTGGCCCGCCTGCGGCCGGCGTCCGACCTGCTCGGCTGGGCGGTCCTGGGCGCGATCATGAGCGTGTCGTTCCAGCGCATCCGCCTGCCCGCGCCGGAGTACGCCGCGCTGCTGGCCTCGATCGCCGACGACATCGCCGCCACCGTGCTGCCGCCGCTGCACGCCCGCCCGCCCGCCGCGCCGGCGCCCGCCGCGCTGCCGACCCGCGACGCCCTGCTGGCCGCGGCGGTCCGGCTGTTCGCCTCGCGCGGCTACCACGGCACGGGCATCGAGGAGATCGGCGCGGCGGCGGGCATCGCGGGCCCGAGCGTCTACCACCACTTCGACAGCAAGCTCGACATCCTCCTCGCCGCGATGAACCACGGCGCGGGGGAGCTGCACGCCGCCGTGGCCGCGACGGTGACAACCGTCCCCGCCCCGGGGGCCGCGCTGCGCGCCCTGCTCGGATCCTATGTGGACTACTCGTTCGCCAACGGCGACACGGTCGACGTGCTGATCACGGAGATCGACCACCTGCCCGACGCCCAGCGGACCCCGCTGTACCGCGAGCAGCGCGCCTACGTGGCGCAGTGGCAGCGGCTGATGCTGGCCCTGCATCCGGGGATGCCGCCGGGCCACGCGCGGGTCCGGGTCCAGGCGGCGCTGACGGTCACGAACGACGTGGCCCGCACGCCCCATCTGCGCATCCTCGCCGGAATAGAGGACGCGGTGTGCGCGATCGGCGCCTCGATCCTGCGTATCTAGCCGGACCCGCATCCGCGGCGCCGGCCGACCCCTCGTCCGCGGTTGTCCACCGGCGGCGGCCAGGCCCGGCTCGACGGCTTGCTGGTCGACGGCTTACTGGTCGGCAAGGCGGAGGTGGCCCAGGTCCTCGACGGTCGGGGCCGCCAGCAGGGCGCCGGTCGCCAGGTGGTTCTGCAGCACGCGCAGGTCCTCGGCCATGTCGGCCAGGGTCTCGCGGGGTTTCCAGTGGCCGCCGCGGCCGTCGACCAGGTTCGCCGGGTCCAGGCCGGACACCTGCTCGGCCAGCCGGCCCCACGCGGCGGCCAGCTCGGTGGTCTGCTCGACCGCGTGGTCCAGCGCCGCGCGCAGGTCGGCGAGGCGACCGCCCGGCGCGTACGTGGGCGCCACCACCAGCTCGAGGCCGCCGAGCGCCACGGTCAGCTCGGCGTGCACGTCCAGTGCCTCCCACTGGCCGGTGACGTCGATGACCCGCAGCACGGTCGGGTCGGCGGTCACCACGCGCAACCGCGCGCCGCGGTCGGCCAGCGCGGACTTCGTCTCGAGCAGCGCGGACAGGCCCGAGCAGGCGAGGAACGTCGTCGTGGACAGGTCGCACACCAGCAGGCGGGTGCCCGGGTCCGCGACGGCGGCGGCCAGCGCGGCCGCGAGCGCGTCGCGGTTGGCCAGGTCGATCTCGCCGTCGGCGGAGACCACGACCACGCCGGACGCGGGCACGTAGGTGCGGAGCGCGAGGCGGGTGTCGGGGGACGCCAACCGGTGGCGTCTCGGCCGGGACCTCGGGCGAGGGACGGGCAACGCTTCAGCCATTCGGGCCTCCGTAGGACATCGAGGCACACGGCTGACTGCGTAACCGTGAGGTCGCGATCACTTTAGTCTTCGTTGCGAGTGGCCGGAAGACAAGGGTCGGCCTGGTCGGGAAATCACCGTGACCGTGGTTGTGCCGACGCGAGCCGGGACGCACACTCGCGGGATGGCCGATGACATCCTCACGATCGCGCGCGAGCTGACCGAGGTCACCCGGCTCGTCGAGGCCGACGACTTCGGCAGCACGCTGGAGCGGTTCGTCGGCCGGATCGTGCGGACCATCCCCGGCTGCGACGCGGCCGTCATCACGGTCCGCTCGGCCGACGAGGTGGAGACCGTGGCCGGCGGCGCCGACCTGGACTTCGACCCGCTCGCCCCGGGCCCGATCATGGAGGCGGTGACGTTCGCCGAGCCGCGCCGGCTCGACGACGTGCGTGCCGACCAGCGCTGGCCCGCGTTCGGCGCGCACCTCATCAACGGCGGGTTCCACGGCTGCCTGGCGCTACCGCTGGCCACCCACGGCGAGGAGACCGCGGTGCTGACCCTGCTCTCCCGCAAGCCCGGCCAGTTCGACGACATCGCCTACGACGTGGTGCTGCTGCTCACCCTCAACGCCGGCGTGACGTTCGACAACGCGTCGCTCTACCACGACAGTCACCAGCTGGTGGGGCAGCTGCGGACGGCCCTGCGCACCCGCTCGCTCGTCGGCCGCGCGCAGGGCCTGCTGATGCGCCACTTCGACTACGACTCCGAGCACGCGTTCGAGACCCTGAAGCACGCGTCCCAGCACAGCAACACCAAGCTGCGCGACCTGGCCGCCCTCGTGGTCGACGCGCACGAGGGCGGCACCTTCGACTCGGCGATCGAGAAGCTCGCCCTGCAGGCCGCCGGCGAGCCGACCGCACCCTAGGCGGCCTTGCGCTCCTCGCCGGCCAGCCGGGACTCGATCGCCGTGGCCGCCCGGGTCGGGGCGCCGGCCGCGCGGACCAGCGAGCGCACCCGGCGGGCCGCCGCCCGGGCCGGCTCGTCCACCGCCGCGCGGTCCACCGTGCGGCGCAGGGTGGCCGCGTCGAGGCCGGACAGCCGCACCACCACGCCGAGGCCGAGCGCCTCCACCCGGGTGGCGTGCCGGTGCTGGACGGGGGTCCGCGGCGCCACGACCAGCGGCGTCGCGTGGCGCAGGGCTGCCGCGATGCCGGGCAGGTCGCCGTCGGTGAGGACCACGTCGGCGTGGTCCAGCACGGCGAAGCGGGCCGGCAGCGCGGTGAAGTTGGCCGGTAGGTCGTCCGGCGGGATGGCCGCCGCCAGCAGCAGCACCTGCCAGTCCTGCCCGGCGAAGGCGGCCGACAGCAGCTCGAGCGGCACCTCGTCCAGCGCCACCACCAGCACCTGCCGCGGGTCCTCGGACGCCCAGCCGCCGTGCACGCGACCGCGGCCGGCCGGGTGCACGTACAGGTAGTCCGCACCGAAGGACCGCTCGGCCGGCCAGTCGACGGTCTCGCCGGTGGCCAGGTTCGTGTGCGCGACGACGACCGGCACGCCCCACTCCTGGCCCAGCTCGACGGCCGCGTCGTAGGTCCGCGGGTCGCAGACGATGAGGTCGACCGGGTCGGTGCGCACCCGCGCCGCGAACGCCGGCAGCCGGGCCAGCGTCGCGGTGTCGCGCCCGTAGCGCAGCAGGAGCACGCCCGACTCGGCGTCCTCCTCGGCGAACGGGTCGCTGGTCGCGAACGTCACCAGGTGCCCTCGGCGGCCGAGTTCCTCGGCCACCGCGAGCGTCAGGTACAGGTGGTTCTCGTCGGGACGGCTGAGGAACAGCACGTGCCGGGTAGATCCCATGTCGGCCTCCGTGGACGGGTCACGGGTGGTACTGAAGAACGTATGTCCGGCCGCTCTCGACCGGATCGAGTCCGGGTCGAAGACCCTGGTGGTCGAGTCGCGGATGCGGTAATGCCTCACGCGTCCCACACCGGCGCGGCCGCGGACTCCGCGACATGGTGCGGGAAATGCGGAGGCTGCCCGGCTTCGACACGCTCCAGTCGACGCCCTGGTACCCGGGCAAGACCTTCGACGGCCAGGTCAGGCTGGGCTGAGCAGAACCTCGGCCCGCTTCTGGAACGTCGGTCCAGAGGTCGAGCGGCACCCTAGTGTTGGAACCATGAGCGAGTCACGTGCCGGCGGACGGGGTGGGCGCACCGCGGGGGAGGTGTGGCTCCGCGAGCCCCGCAGCTACCGCGCGCAGCCGCCGCTCACCAGGGACCGGATCGTCGCCGAGGCCATCGCGTTGCTCGACGGGGAGGGCGCCGGCCGGCTCACCATGCGGCATCTCGCCGAGCGGCTCGGGGCCGGGCCCACCACGCTCTACTGGCATGTGCGGACCAAGGACGACGTGCTCGACCTCGCCCTCGACGCGATCGTCGGCGAGGTCGAGCTGCCCACCGCGGGGGACTGGGTCGCCGACGTGACCGCGCTGATCGGCGGCTGGTACGCGGCGATGCTGCGCCACCCCTGGGCACCGGGCCTGCTCGGCCGGCCCATGCTCGGGCCCAACGTCCTGACCCGCACCGAGTTCCTCCAGGCGACGCTCGCCCGCGGCGGGTTCGCCGGGGTCGAGCTCGCCGCCGCCACGCACGGGCTCGCCAACTACGTCCTCGGCTCGGCCGTCGCGCGGGTGGCCGGCGGGCCCGCGGGCGGTGCCGAGTTGACCGCCGACCAGCACGTCCGCGCGCATGCCGGCGAGTACCCGACGCTCGCCGCCACCGGGCACCTCGGGCCACAGGACTGGGCCGACCTCTTCCGGCGCGGGCTGGACAGTCTCATTGCCGGACTGACGGCGGGCAGGACATGAGACGGCTGCTGGACCGGACCGTTCTCGTGCCGGTGCTCGCGATCGTCGCGCTCGCGCTCACCTGGGGGCGAGACCTCGGCCCCGTCCTCATCGCGGTCGTCGCGGTGCTGCTCGCCGGGGCGGTGCTCGCGGCCGTGCATCACGCGGAGGTCGTCGCGCACCGGGTGGGGGAGCCGTTCGGCTCGCTGGTGCTGGCCGTCGCGGTCACCGTCATCGAGGTGGCGCTCATCGTCACGCTCATGGTGTCCGGCGGGCCGGAGACGTCCTCGCTCGCCCGGGACACCGTGTTCGCCGCGGTGATGATCACCACCACCGGGATCGTCGGGCTGTCGCTGCTGGTGGGCGCGCGGCGCTACGGCGTGACGCTGTTCAACGCCGAGGGCAGCGGCGCCGCGCTCGCCACCGTCACCACGCTCGCCACGCTGAGCCTCGTGCTGCCGACGTTCACCACGAGCCAGCCCGGCCCGGAGTTCTCCCCGGGCCAGCTGACCTTCGCCGCCCTCGCGTCGCTGGCGGTCTACGGGATGTTCGTGCTCACCCAGACCGTGCGGCACCGGGACTTCTTCCTGCCGGTCAGCCAGGGCGGCACGCTGACCGAGGGCGAGGAGCACGCGGACCCGCCCACCACCCGCGCCGCGCTCACCAGCCTCGGTCTGCTGATGGTCGCGCTGGTCGCGGTCGTCGGCCTGGCCAAGATCGAGTCACCGGCCATCGAGGACGGGGTGGCGGCGGCCGGTTTCCCGCCGTCGTTCGTCGGCGTGGTGATCGCGCTGCTCGTGCTGCTGCCGGAGACGCTCGCCGCGGTGCGTGCGGCCCGCCGCGGCCGGATCCAAATCAGCCTCAACCTGGCCTACGGCTCGGCGATGGCGAGCATCGGTCTCACAATCCCCACCATCGCGCTCGCGTCGGTGTGGCTGGACGGCCCGCTGCTGCTCGGCCTCGGCGCGACCCAGATGGTGCTGCTCGCGCTGACCGTGGTGGTGAGCGTGCTGACGGTCGTGCCCGGCCGGGCGACCCGGCTGCAGGGCGGCGTGCACCTGGTGCTGCTGGCCGCTTTCGTGTTCCTGGCGATCAGTCCCTGACCAGTGCGGACACCGCGTCGACGACCACCTGGCGGCGGTGTGCGCGGGTGTGTTCGGCGGTGAGGTCGCCGACCTCCGGGGTGACCGAGTGCCACAGCGAGGCGAGGTGCACGACCAGCGCCAGCAGGTCGACAGGCGCGAAGTGGTCCGGGATGAGCCCGTCGGCCTGCGCCTTCGCGACCGCGGCCACCTTGTCCGTGGTGCTCGCGACGACGAGGTCGACGGTGGCCTTGCCGCCGGCGCGCTCGAGCTGGTACCAGTTCGCGAGGCGGGCGGAGACCGGGTCGTCGGCGAAGCGGTCGAACAGCCGGCCCGCATAGCCGGGCAGGTCGGTGGCGTCGATCGGCGCGTCGCGCAGGATGGCCTCGGCGAGCTCGCGCAGGACGGCGTCGAACAGGCCGTCCTTGCTGGTGAAGTAGTGGTAGATCTGCGCCTTGTTGCTGCGCGCGGCCGCCGCGATGCGGTCGACCCGCGCGCCCGCGATGCCGTGCTCGGCGAACTCCCTGGCCGCGGCGTCGAGCAGCCGCCGCCGCGTCGCCTCGGCGTCTCCTGCCATGTGATCCACCATACCTGACTAACTGTCTAGTTGACAGCGGCGGCCGGTGGTGGTTCTCTGTCGGTAGGAGCTAACCAACCAGTCAGTTAGAGGATGAGGAACCATGTCGAAGGTCTTTCTGGTCACCGGAAGCTCGCGGGGGCTCGGCCGCGAGATCGCGGAGAAGGTGCTGGCGGCGGGCCACGAGCTGGTCGCCACCGCGCGCAAGCCCGAGCAGCTCGCCGACCTGGTCGACCGCTACGGCACGCACGTGCGCCCGGTCGAGCTGGACGTCACCGACCCGGTCGCCGCGCGGGCCGCGGTGGCGGCGGCGGTCGAGGCGTTCGGCCGGCTCGATGTCGTGGTGAACAACGCCGGCTACGCCAACGTCGCCTCCGTCGAGGACATGACCGGCGAGGACTTCCGCCAGCAGCTCGACACGAACCTGCTCGGCGTGGTGAACATGACCAAGGCGGCGCTGCCGGTGCTGCGCGAGCAGGGCGCCGGCCACATCATCCAGGTCTCGTCGGTCGGCGGGCGGATCACGACACCGGGGGTGTCGGCGTACCAGGCCGCGAAGTTCGCGGTCGGCGGCTTCTCCGAGGTGCTCGCGCAGGAGGTCGCGCCGCTGGGGATCAAGGTGACCGTGCTCGAGCCGGGCGGCATGCGCACCGACTGGGCTGGCGCGTCGATGACGGTCCACCCGATCAGCGAGCCCTACGAGCCGACCGTCGGCCGGTCGGTCGAGATGCTCACGGACTTCAAGCAGCGGGCGGCCGGCGACCCGGCGAAGGTCGCGGACGTGCTGCTGCGGGTCGTGGATCTCGACGAGCCACCGGTGCGCCTGCTGCTCGGCACCGACGCGTCCAGCTACGCCGCGCAGACCGAGGCCGCCCGCGCCGCGTCGGACGCGAAGTGGCGCTACCTGACCGTGTCCACCGACCACGACGAGGCGACCACGGCCGACCTGGACCCAACGTCCCGCGCGTGAGCGGGAGCGCCGGAGCGTTCGCCGTCTGGACTGACGAGCGCGCGCAGGCGCGTCAGCGCCGAGCACGGGAGGAGGGAAGACGGCGAGTAGCGGAGGAGCGAAGCGAACCATTCAACACAGTGGGCGGGAGCGACGGAGCGTTCGCCGTCTGGACGTAGGAGAAGCGCAGGCGCGCCAGCGCCGAG
>NZ_DASWSJ010000272.1:0-8137 GCF_036402745.1 Actinophytocola sp.
GGTCCGACCACACGCCCGCCGCGATCCGCCCGGCCGCGCCGACCACCTGCACCATCGCGACCAGCAGGCCCGCGGCCACCGGGCTCCACCCGCGCTCGGAGGCGAGGAACGTGACCGCGAACGTGGCCGCCACGAACTGCGGGACCACCAGCAGCGCGCTCGCCGAGTGCAGCCGCAGCAGCGTGGTCGCCGGCTCGTCCCGGTACGGCGACGCCGCCGCCCCCGGCGCCGAGGCCGCGGGCCGGGGCGGGTCGATCACCACCACCGGCACGAGCACGGCCGCCACCAGACACAGGACTGCCGGCAGCGCGACGGCCGGCTCGAACCCCCAGCGGTGCCCGATCGCCGGCAGGGTCGCCGCCGCGATGCCGACGCCGATCGGCTGCGCGGTCTGCCGGATACCCATCGCGAGCCCGCGCTCGGCCGTGGCGAACCAGCCCAGCACCACCCGCCCGCTCGCCGCGTTGACCGACGCCGCGCACGCCCCGGCGAGTATCAGCCCGGCGCCGAACGCGACAAGCCCGGGCAGCGCGAGGCTCGCCAGGAGCAGTCCGCCGGTGGCCGTGAGCCCGACGGTCATCACGATCCGCTCGCCGTACCGGTCTGCGGCCGCGCCCCACGCGATCAGCGCGAGCAGCATGCCCAGCATCGGCGCGGACACCAGCAGCCCCGCCTCGGTCAGCGAGACGCCGACGTCGTGCTGCAGCTCGGGAATGAGGAACGGCAGCCCGTACAGGAAGCTCGATGTCGTCGCCTGCGCGGCGATCCCCACGGCGAGGATCGACCACCGTCGAGTCATATCCGGCACCGTAACCGCCGGCTCCTGAATCCTGGGAACGATCTCTCACATATTGGGCCACCGCACGGCTCGTTGCTGGGGTTGGCCCCAGGGTCGATTCGGGGGCGTCCCTGATGTCGCTCGGTCGCGCTCGGCCATAGCGTCGAACGGACGCAAGCTTGATGAGTGGAGGGGCAGCGCAAATGGGGATCGCAAGGGTGGTCGCGGTGACCGCGATCGGCGTGGCCGGGCTGGGTGTGCTCGGCGCGTGCGGCTGGGACATGGGCGGCAAGGCGTACAGCGACTCCAACGGGGTCGGGCAGGAGTTCGGCAGCGTCCGGTTCGCCAACGACTCGGGCAACGTCACCATCCGCACCGGCGACTCGGTCACCGTCCGGCGCGAGGTGCACTACACCGACGAGAAGCCCGGCGAGGACACCTTCCGGGTGCACAGGGGCGTGCTCGAGCTCGACGGCTGCCCCACCCGGGGCTGCTGGATCGACTACGACGTCACGGTCCCGGCCGGCACCACGGTCAGCGGTGCGGCCGACTCCGGCACCGTCGACCTCACCGGCGTCGCCGAGGCCAACGTGCGGGCCAGCTCCGGCGACGTGCGGGTCAAGGACGTGGCCGGCGCGGTCAACGTCGAGGCCGACTCCGGCACCGTCGAGCTGTCCGGCATCGGCGGCACGGTCGTCGCCAAGGCCGAGTCGGGCAACGTCTCCGCCACCGACGTCCGCGGCGGGGTCACCCTGCGGGCGTCCTCCGGCGACGTCGAGGCGCGCGGGATCGGCGGCGCGGCCCAGGTCGACTCGTCCTCCGGCAGCGTGGTGGTGGAGCTCACCGCCGCGCGGGACGTGCGGGTCAGGGCCGAGTCCGGCAGCGTCGAGGTGAGCGTGCCGAGCGCCGCGTACAAGGTGCGGCTCAGCACCGGCGACGGCGAGGTCGACAGCCAGGTCGACGACGACGCGAACGGTGACCACAGCCTCGACCTGCACACGGAGAGTGGGAACATCACCGTCACACAGACCTGATCCGGTCGGGAACCATCGGCGCGCCAGCCGCGTTGAGGGGTGCAGGAAGGTTGAGCGACCGGGGCTCAAGTTTGGTTTGACGAGTGATCGCATTCGCCGGCAGACTTGAGCGGGAAGCACTCAACCCACACAGGAAGAGCAGCAGGAGGAAAACCAATGGCGCGAGCGGTCGGTATCGACCTGGGGACGACCAACTCCGTCGTCGCGGTCCTCGAGGGCGGTGAGCCGACGGTCATCGCCAACTCCGAGGGTTCGCGGACGACCCCGTCGATCGTGGCCTTCGCCAAGAACGGCGAGGTGCTCGTCGGCCAGCCGGCGAAGAACCAGGCGGTCACCAACGTCGACCGGACGGTGCGGTCGGTCAAGCGGCACATGGGCACGGACTGGAAGACGGAGGTCGACGGCAAGAGCTACTCCGCGCAGGAGATCAGCGCCCGCGTCCTCATGAAGCTGAAGCGGGACGCGGAGGCCTACCTCGGCGAGCCCATCAGCGACGCGGTCATCACGGTCCCCGCCTACTTCGAGGACGCCCAGCGGCAGGCCACCAAGGAGGCCGGGCAGATCGCCGGCCTGAACGTGCTGCGGATCGTGAACGAGCCCACCGCGGCGGCGCTGGCCTACGGCCTGGACAAGGGCGAGAAGGAGCAGACGATCCTGGTCTTCGACCTCGGTGGTGGCACGTTCGACGTGTCGCTGCTCGAGATCGGCGAGGGTGTCGTCGAGGTCCGTGCGACGAGCGGCGACAACCACCTCGGTGGCGACGACTGGGACCAGCGCATCGTCGACTGGCTGGTGGACAAGTTCAAGCAGTCCGCGGGCATCGACCTCAACAAGGACAAGATGGCGCTGCAGCGCATCCGTGAGGCGGCGGAGAAGGCCAAGATCGAGCTGTCCAGCTCGAACAGCGCCAACATCAACCTGCCGTACATCACCGTGGACGCGGAGAAGAACCCGATGTTCCTGGACGAGACGCTGTCCAGGGCCGAGTTCCAGCGGATCACCAGCGACCTGCTGGACCGCACCCGCGCGCCGTTCAACAACGTGATCAAGGACGCCGGCATCAAGGTCGGCGACATCGACCACGTGGTGCTGGTCGGCGGCTCCACCCGGATGCCCGCGGTGTCCGACCTGGTCAAGGAGCTCACCGGCGGCCAGGAGCCCAACAAGGGCGTGAACCCGGACGAGGTCGTCGCCATCGGTGCGACGCTGCAGGCCGGCGTGCTGCGCGGCGACGTCAAGGACGTGCTGCTGCTGGACGTCACCCCGCTGTCGCTGGGCATCGAGACCAAGGGCGGGGTGTTCACCAAGCTCATCGAGCGCAACACCACCATCCCGACCAAGCGGTCGGAGATCTTCTCCACCGCGGACGACGGCCAGACCACGGTCGGCATCCAGGTCTTCCAGGGTGAGCGCGAGATCGCGGTGCACAACAAGAAGCTGGGCACCTTCGACCTCACCGGCATCCCGCCGGCACCCCGGGGCGTCCCGCAGATCGAGGTCACCTTCGACATCGACGCGAACGGCATCGTCCACGTCAACGCGAAGGACCTCGGCACCGGCAAGGAGCAGTCGATGACGATCACCGGCGGCTCGGCGCTGCCGAAGGACGACATCGACCGGATGGTCAAGGACGCCGAGGCGCACGCCGAGGAGGACAAGAAGCGCCGCGAGGAGGCCGAGGTCCGCAACCAGGCCGAGACGCTCGTCTACCAGACGGAGAAGTTCGTCAAGGACAACGACGACAAGATCCCGGCCGAGGTCAAGGACAAGGTCAACCTCGCGGTCAAGGACGCGCAGGAGGCGCTCAAGGGCACCGACACCGCGGCCATCAAGGACGCGATGGAGAAGCTCGCCACCGAGTCGCAGGCCATGGGCTCGGCCATGTACGCCCAGTCCGGGGCGCAGGCGTCGGGTGGCGGTGACGCCGGTGCCGGCGCGGGTGCCACGGGCGGTGAGCAGGCCGCGCCGGGCGCGGAGGACGTGGTGGACGCCGAGATCGTGGACGAGGACAAGAAGTGACCTCGGACCGACCCGACGCCAACTCCGGAGAGGAGCCGCGAGTCGTGGTGCGCGACCGCCGCCGGATCGACCCCGAAACGGGACAGGTCCGACCGGCGCCCGACTTCGAGCCGAGGACCCAGACGGAGCACGAGCCGGCCGCCCCAGCGGGGGCGGCCGGCCCGGCCGAACCGGGCCAGGAGGCCGAGTTGAGGGCGCAGGAGGCCGAGCTGAAGGCGCAGCTCGACGAGCGCACCGCCGACCTGCAGCGGCTGCAGGCGGAGTACGCCAACTACCGCAAGCGGATCGACCGCGACCGCGAGGTCGTGGTCACCACGGCCAAGGCGTCGGTGGCCCAGGAGCTGCTCTCGGTGCTCGACGACATCGAGCGCGCGCACCAGCACGGCGACCTGACGGGCGCGTTCAAGGCGGTGGCCGACAAGCTCGTCGCCACCCTCGAGCGCGTCGGCCTGGAGTCCTTCGGGCACGACGGCGAGCCGTTCGACCCGTCGGTGCACGAGGCCGTCCAGCACGACACGTCCCCGGACGTGCCGGGCCCCACGGTCACCGCGGTGCTGCGCCGGGGCTACCGGTTCGGCGACCGGATCGTGCGGGCCGCGCTGGTCGGGGTCACCGACCACGAGCCGGGCGGCCCGGTCGAGCCGCCGCCCGCGCAGCCGGACGAGCCGGGTGCGAGCGACTGGTTCGCCCCGGTCGAGGACGCACAAGGTGACAGAGCCAACGACCAGATCTGACCCGGGAGGAGGGGACGTCCGATGAGTGCGAGGGACTGGATAGACAAGGACTTCTACCACGAGTTGGGCGTCCCTTCCGACGCCGGCGACGCGGAGATCAAGAAGGCCTACCGGAAGCTGGCGCGCGAGCTGCATCCGGACGCCAACCCGGGCAACGCCCAGGCCGAGGCCCGCTTCAAGGCGGTGTCCGAGGCCTACGGCGTGCTGGGGGACGCGGAGAAGCGCAAGCAGTACGACGAGGCACGCAGGCTGTTCGGCTCGGGCGGGTTCCGGCCGGGCGGGTTCGGCGGCGGCTTCGGCACCGGCGGCGGCTCCACGTTCGACTTCGGCGACATCTTCGGCGGCGGCCAGCAGGCCGGCACCGCCGGTGGCGGGGGCATCAGCGACCTGCTGGGCAACCTGTTCGGCCGGCGTGGCGGCACGGCGAGCACGGCCAACCGGCCACGCCGCGGGGCCGACGTCGAGACCGAGGTCCGCATCGACTTCGTCGAGGCGGTCAAGGGCGCCACGGTGCCGTTGCGCCTGTCGGCGCCGTCCACCTGCGGCACGTGCCACGGTTCCGGCGCCAAGCCGGGCACCAGCCCGCACACGTGTGCCACGTGTGGCGGCGCGGGGCTCGTCAGCCGCAGCCAGGGCGCGTTCGCGTTCAGCGAGCCGTGCCGCGACTGCCGCGGCACCGGGCGCATCGTCGACGACCCGTGCCCCGAGTGCGGTGGTGACGGCGTCAGCACCCGGACCAGGACGCTCACCGTCCGGATCCCCGCCGGCGTCAACGACGACCAGCGCATCCGGCTGGCCGAGCAGGGCGAGCCGGGCGCGGGCGGCGGGCACGCAGGCGACCTCTACGTGCGCGTCCACGTCACGCCGCACGCGGTGTTCGGCCGGTCGGGCAACGACCTCACCATCAAGGTGCCGGTCACGTTCCCCGAGCTGGCCCTGGGCACCACGCTGGATGTGCCCACCCTCGACGGCAAGGTCTCGCTGCGCGTGGCCCCGGGCACGGCCAGCGGCCGGGTCCTGCGGGTTCGCGGAAAGGGCATCGCCAGGCGCGACGGCCAGGTCGGTGACCTGCTGGTGACCCTGCAGGTGGCCGTCCCGTCGAACATGGACGACAAGGCGAAGGCCGCGCTGGAGGAGTACCTCGCGGCCACGAGCGGGCACGACCCGAGGCCGGACCTCACCACGTTGCTGGAGAAACGGAGCCAGTGATGATCGGAATCCCGTTTCCCCCCGGCGCCGACGAGGACACCCCGGTTTTCGTGATCTCGGTGGCGGCCGAGCTGTCGGGCCTGCACGCCCAGACGCTGCGCGGCTACGACCGGATGGGCCTGGTCTCCCCGGGCCGCACCTCGGGCGGCGGCCGCCGGTACTCGATGCGGGACATCGCCCTGCTGCGTGAGGTGCAGCGCCTGTCCCAGGAGCAGGGTGTCAACCTGGCGGGCATCAAGCGCATCATCGAACTGGAACACGAGGTCGACGCGTTACGCGACCGGGTGGCCGAGCTGGTCCAGGAGCTGGCCGCGGTCCACGCGGCCGCCGAGCAGGCCGCGGCCGCCATCCACCGCTCGTACCGCAACGAGCTGGTCCCCGTGCGCCAGCAAACCGCCCTGGTGGTCTGGAAACCAGCCCCGCGCAACAGGTAGGTCGCGGCAGTGACGAAGGACGGGATCAGTCGACGGTGAACGGGTCGTACGTGATCCGGTCCAGCGAGGTCCCGGCGACAAGCATCCGGGACACGGTCGAGCGAACCATCTGCGGCGAACCGGAGACGAGCACGTCGTGGTTGGTCCACGCCCCGTGCCGGGTCACGGCATCGGCCAGGGTCCCCCGCTCCACGCCGGCGATCTTGGACTCCGTCTCCAGCACCGGCGTGACCTTCAGCCACGGGTTGCTGGACGCGATCAGCTGCAGGTTCTCCAGCTCGTAGAGGTCCGGCCGCACGCGCCCGCCGTAGAACAGCTGCACCCGCGGGTTCTCGCCCCACTGCGCCAGGTGGTCGATGATCGCGCGCATCGGCGCCAGGCCCGTGCCGCCGGCGACCATGAGGACTTCGCGGCCGGCGTTGCGGTCCACCCGGATCCGGCCCATCGGCGGGCCGATCCGCCACGAGTCACCTGGCTGCGCGGTGGCCACGATCGACCGGCTCACCCAGCCGCCCTGGACGGCGCGCACGTGGAACTCCAGCAGGCCGTCCTCGCGGGGCGCGGTCGCCGGCGTGAGGTAGCGCCACATCCGCGGGCGCTGCGGCGTCTCGACGCTCACGTACTGCCCCGGGTGGTACGGCACCGCGAAGTCCGGCTGCACCCGCACGATCGCGAGGTCGCGGCCCAGCCGCAGCCGCTCCACGACCGTGCCCGGCCACCACGCCGGGCCCTCGTCGGCGCTCGACGCCTCCAGCATGGCCCGCGCCATGATCGTGTAGGCCTCGGCCCACGCCCGCTCGACCTCGTCGGTCCAGGCGTCCTTCGCGTACTGCTTGACCGCGGCGAGCAGCGCCATGCCGACGGCCTCGTAGTGACTCGCGATGACGCCGAACTTGCGGTGGTCGCGGCCGAGCTGGCGCAGGAACGGGATCAGGTCGTCCGGCCGGTCCACCATCTGCACCACGTGCACCAGCGCCCGGAGCAGCCGCGAGCGCTGCACCTGCATGTTGACCGGGAACATCTCCCGGGTCGCCGGGGCGATGCTGAACAGCGTCGCGTAGAAGAACTCCGCGACCTTCTCGGCCTGTGGCGCGACGACCGTGAAGCTGTCACGGACGAGCTGCACCATGGCGGTGACCGGATCCGTGGACGGGCCGGCACTGTCCTGGCGCGGGATGGGGCTCACAACGGCGTTTGCGGTCATGGTCGGGGCACAGACTCCAGCTCTACGGCGTCCGGGGTCGACGACGCCTGTTCACTCGCGGTCATCCGTCCCCGACATGAGGACACTAGACGGAATCTCCACGGTTGTCCGCCCTCGTGGCACTTTCGTGTGAGTCGCAACTACGGACAGTGGTCGCGTTGGGACGTTCGGGCGACATGCCGGGAGGGGAGTTCGCATCGTCGGGCGAGGCATGACAACGTGTCCGCCGTGCGTCCAAGCCGGGTTACTCCCACCGGTGTTGCCGATCCAGCGTTGCTGGACCTCGAATTCGCCGATCACAAGCCTGCCGAACCGCCACGCCACCAGCCGGCAGCGGCGGCGGGCCAGCCCGCCCCGGTGTCCTCGACGGCCGCCGCGGGCTCCCCGGCCGACCGCCCAACGCGAAAATTTCACCCAATCGGGTCAACTTCGGCCGCCAACCCGCCCCACCCCCCTCAGCGACCGGCCCAACCGCCACCCCAGCAGCCGGTCCCGCAGCCCGCTCACCAGCCGGTACGCCAGCCGAACGGCCCCCGCGCCGACTTCGCCGGCCGCCAGCGAAATGGACAAACAGGCCACGGGTCACCGACACAGTCCGTAACCCCCGTGACCCAACAGCGCACCACCCGCCGCTCGGCCCCCCGCCCCGCCGGCGACCTCTTCCAGCCGTCCGGCCCACCCGCCGGGCCACAGGCGATCCACCAGCCCGGCCCGGCGGGCCGCCA
>NZ_DASWSJ010000273.1:0-1611 GCF_036402745.1 Actinophytocola sp.
GTCCCACAGGGCGCCGCGCTCCGACCGCCAGGGTGAGGTGTCGGAGGACGGCTCGGCCACCGAGGCCAGCCAGGACGCCGAACCGCCCGCCGGCGTCGTCCGCGACGCCTGAGTCAGCCAGGTGGACGTGGCCACCTCGAAGCGGAAGGTGAAGAACACGACGGAGGCGACGCCGGCCGTGCGCACGGCGGCGACGACCCGGTCGGCAGCAGCGACGTCCAGGGCGATCGGCTTCTCCAGAAGCAGGTGCTTGCCCGCCGCCGCCGCGTGCTCGGCCAGCGGTGCCTGCACGTCCGGCGGTACGGCGATCGCCACGGCGTCCACGTCGGCGAGCAGCGCATCCACGTCGGCGTAACCGGCCACGTCGAACTCCGCACCCACGGCCTTGGCCTTGGCCAGGTCGCGGCCCCAGATCCCGACGAGGTCCGCCGAGGGGTGCGCGGCCAGGGCGGCGGCGTGCACTGTCCGCGCCCAGTGGCCGGTGCCGAGCACCCCGAACCGCATGGTCAGACGGCGCCGAACTGGCGGTCGCCCGCGTCCCCCAGTCCGGGGACGATGTAGGCCTTGTCGTTGAGCCCCTCGTCGATGCTGGCGGTGAACACCCGCAGCGGCAGGCCGCTCTGCTCCAGCAGGGCCAGGCCCTCCGGTGCGGCCAGCGCGCACAACACGGTGATCGACGTGGCCCCGCGCGCGGTCAGCAGGCCGCAGCAGTGCACCAGCGAACCACCGGTCGCCAGCATCGGGTCCAGGACGAACACCTCGCGGTCGACGAGCGACGTCGGCAGCGAGGCCATGTAGGCCTCCGGCTGCAACGTCACCTCGTTGCGGGCCAGCCCGACGAAGCCCATCTGCGACTCCGGCAGCATCCCGTGCGCGGTGTCGGCCATGCCGAGGCCGGCGCGGAGCACCGGCACGATCAGCGGCGGTGCGGCCAGCCGGTAGCCGGTCGTCGCGGTGACCGGGGTCCGGATCGGCTGCTCGGCGATGGCCAGATCGCGGGTCGCCTCGTAGACGAGCATCTGGGTGAGTTCACGTAGCGCGGCCCGAAAGGACGCGTTGTCCGTCCCCTCGTCGCGCATCTTGGTCAGACGGGCGCGGGCCAGCGGGTGGTCGACGACGGTGAGCTGCACGCGCGACACGGTAGCGGGCCCGCCACGCCGCATCCCCCGGCACCGCGGCGGCGAGGCCAGGGTGAGCGGGCCCGGGAGGACGACGCCCGGCAGGTGACAATGGGCGCATGACCCACGTGCTCGATTCCGACGCGCTGTCGGAGGACACCCGAGTGCGCGCCGCACCGACGCCTCCCCACGCCGACGTCACACGGTCGGACTCGGCGTTCCGCGCCTTCCTGCACGGCCTTCCCGGCGTCGACCAGGTCGGCGCCGAGGCCCGCGTCGCAGTGCTCGGCACCCGCTCGATCAAGACGACCTCGAAGGCCTGGGCCATCGACACCGCCATCTCGATGGTCGACCTCACCACGCTGGAGGGCTCGGACACCCCGGGCAAGGTGCGTTCGCTGGCCGCCAAGGCCCGTCGCCCCGAGCCGGGCGACCCCACCTGCCCGCACGTCGCGGCGGTCTGCGTCTACGGCGACCTCGCCGGCGTGGCCCG
>NZ_DASWSJ010000274.1:0-38178 GCF_036402745.1 Actinophytocola sp.
CGGGCACGAAGTTGACCGTGTCGAACCGTTCGGTGGTGAGGAACTCCGCGATGATGCGGGCCCACACCTCGGGTGTGGTGCGGATCGGCTGACCGCCGGAACCGGTGCGGGGGCGTTCGGTGGTGTGCGCGTGGTCGGTGATCCTGCCGACGAGCTGGATGACCCGCCGGATGTCGGTGGGCTCCCGGCCGGCCTGCCGCGCGGCCGCGTCGATCAGGTCCTGTGCGGCGGGTTTGGTCTCGTACGGCGTGCCCAGTGGGGCGATCCAGCCGTCCGCGCGGCGGCCGGCGAGCCGCAGCATCCGAGGTCCGCCGACGCCCAGCCAGATCCCGACGCGGTGGGCGGGCGCCGGGCCGGGGGCGATGCCGGGGAGGTGGAAGATCTCCCCTTGGACGTCGATGGGCGGCCCGGGCTGCCAGAGCGCGTGCAGAATCGTGATCGCCTCGTCGGTGGCCGTGAACACCTGGCCGGGTGCCCAGTGCGGTCCGCCCATGCCGAGGATCTGCGGCCAGGAGCGGCCGCCACCCAGGCCCAGCTCGAACCGGCCACCGGAGAGGACGTCGAGGCTGGCGGCGGTCTTGGCCAGCATCGCGGGCGGCCGTAGCGCCAGGTTGGCGACGTTCGTCACGAACCGCAGGTTCTCGGTCCGGCCCGCCAGCACGCCGATGATCGCGAACGGGTCCAGGAAGTCCGGCACGTAGGGGTGGTCCTGGATGGACACGTAGTCGAAACCCGCGTGCTCGGCCGTCTGCGCGTGGTCCAGCAAAGCGGCCGCGCCGTCGCGGCGCGGGCTGAGAAAGACGCCGAACTGCGCGGCGTTCATGGTGGCCTCCAACGACGTGATGGGGCGGGCTACACCACCAAGCGTGCTCTTGACCTGAAGTCAAGTCAAGCTATGGTGGTGATATCAGCGTCACGTCGAAGGAGTGGTGATCATGGCGTCACCGGCGAAGTTGTCTCATGTCGTCCTTTACTCCCAACGGGTTCCGGTCATGCGTGACTGGTACGTGCGGCTGCTCGACGGCCGGGTCGTGCACGAGGCGCCCGGGATGGTGTTCCTCACCTACGACGAGGAGCACCACCGGGTCGCCATCGCCGACCCGGCAGCCATGCGGGCGGCGGGGGCCGAGGCGCTGATCGGCGACGGACCTGCCGAGCTGTCACCGGAGGAGATCGCGGCGCTGCCGCCGCACGGGCTCGCCCACATCGCCTTCACCTACAGCACGCTGCGGGACCTGCTCGAGAACTGGGAGCGGCTGAAGAACGACTCGGTGCTGCCGGTCGTGGCGATCAACCACGGGCCGACCACCTCGCTGTACTACGCCGACCCGGACGGCAACCAGATCGAGCTGCAGATCGACAACTTCGACACTCCCGAAGCGGGCACGGCGTTCCTGGAGTCCGACAGTTTCGCGAACAACCCGGTGGGCGAGGCGTTCGACCCCGAGTCGATGCTCACCCGGCTGCGCGCCGGCGAACCCGCCGCCGAACTGGCGGCGCCGACATGGTGATCGGCAGCGCGACCGACGTGGCGGCGCGCTTCGCCTGTGCGGACGTCGTGCGAGCGTCGTTCCAGCTGATCGACGACGGGCACGCGGCCCAGGCGGCCGGGCTGTACACGGTCGACGGGACGCTGACACTGTCGGACGCGACGAAACAGGTCGGTGACGTGACGCTCCGCGGCGCGGACCTCCACGGCGCGATGCTGGAGCGGGAGGCCGCGGCCAGGACGACCGTGCACGTCCTGACTCCGTCGGCGTTCCGGCTCACCGGCCCTGACGTCGCCGAGTCGGACTGTCATCTCCAGCTTTACGTGCTGGGCGACGACCGGTCGGCGAGCCCGAGGCCGCGCGCGTTGAGCCAGGTTCGGGACGTGCTCGCCCGTGGCGCGGACGGCGCGTGGCGCATCTCCGCGCGCCGGATCACGATCCTCGCCGGAAGCCGGTGACGTGATGCGCCTGTACCGCACCACCCGGGGGCTGGCCCGCGGCGATGGCGACGCGCTGCTCCTGCTGGACCTTCCCCACCCGGACGTCGGGAGCCTGCTGGCTGACGACGTTGCCCAAGCGCGCACCGCGCGGGTGACCGACCGGGTGGCTCCTGGCTCGGTCACCCTGCTCGCGCCGGTGTCCGCGCCGGCCACGGTTGTCGTGGTCGGCGCCAACTACCGGGACCACGTGGCCGAGGCCGGCATCGTCCTGCCGACCGCGCCGCAGTTCTTCGCGGTGTCGGCCGGGCGCGACCTCTTCACCGGACCCGGCTCGCCGATCGTGCTGCCCCCCGAGGCGCCCGGCCACGTCGACTACGAGGCCGAGCTCGCCGTCGTCATCGGGGCCGGTGGCAAGGACATCCGCGCCACCGACGCGTGGCACCACGTGGGCGGGTTGGCCGTTGCCAACGACGTGTCGGCGCGCGACGTGCAGTTCCGGGGTATGCGCGACGGAGCCGTGGTCGACCTGCCGGCGGTCCGGCGCAGCAAGACGTTTCCGACCTTCAAGCCGCTGGGGCCGGTCGTGGTGACACCGGACGAGTTCACGCAGCCACTCGATCTCGCCATCACCACCCACGTGAACGGCGAGCTACGGCAGAAAGGCCGGACCAGCGACATGCTGTTCTCGGTGGCCGAGCTCGTCGCGGCGGTCTCCGCCACGATCACGCTGGTACCTGGGGATCTCATCCTCACCGGCACGCCGGCCGGGGTCGGGCTCGCGTCCGGGACCTACCTGAAGGCCGGCGATACTGTCGAGGTGGCCATCGACGGCATCGGGGAACTGCGCAACGCGATGACAGCGGGAGGGCTGCCGGGATGAGCTCCGACAAGCCGGCGCGCGGGCAGCGCAGGGCGGCGCTCGTCGCTGTCGCGGCCGACCTGTTCGCACGCAAGCCTTACGACGAGATCTACATCCATGAGATCGCCGAGGCGGCCGGCGTCGCACACGGCCTGCTGTTCTACCACTTCAAGGACAAACGCGGGCTGTACGTCGCCGTCCTGCAAGGGATGCTGGACGAGATACTCGAACTGCACAAACCCCGCGCGGACGAGGACACCCGGGAACAGCGGCTGCGCGGCCTGTTCCGGCGCCACATCGAATATCGGCGCGGCCACGTCCACACCATGCTCGCCATGATGCGCGCCGGGGGACAGGATCCCGAGATCGACGAGCTGTTCGAGCGGGGCCGCCGGGCCGGCGCCGAGTTCGTCCTCGACCTCCTCGGCCTCACCGCCGAACCGCCACCGTCGTTGCGCATCGCCATCCGCGGCATCATGGGCATGCTCGACGAGGCGACGATCGACTGGCTCACGCACGACTGCGACGTTCCCGTAGCCGAACTCGAACAGCTCGTCTACCGCGCGACGGTGGCCATACTGTCGTCCGTCCAGTCCGCCCACCCCGACCTCTGCGACGTGGTCGCCGAGCTCGGCTCGCTGAGCTGAGGGTGTACAGGTGGGCTCGTTGGTCAGGACCGCGGCCGCCTGGTGCGCAAATAGTCACCGACCACCGCGGCCCCCAGGCCGTCCAGGTCCGGGTTGACCACGCGGCCGCCGCTGCGCCGCGCGATGAGATCCACGAACCGGGCCAGGCTCGGGTCCTCGCCCAGCATGAACACGCTGACCGACGCGCCCAGCTTGGCCAGCGCGTCGACCTCCGCGACCGTCTTGCGCAGCGTGCTGTCCAGCGGCGGGTAGTCGAACACCGCCGCGCCGTCCGGCTCCAGGTGCGCGGTGGGCTCGCCGTCCGTGACGACCAGGACCACCGGGTGCGCGTCCGAGTGCCGGCGCAGGTGCCGGCCGGCCAGCAGCAGCGCGTGGTGCAGGTTGGTGCCCTGCTCCCACACGCCCTCGAGGCCCACGAGCTCGGCCAGCTCCACCGACCGCGCGTGCCGGCCGAACGTGATCAGCTGCAACGCGTCGGTCCGGAACCGGGTGGTGATCAGCTGGTGCAGCGCCAGCGCGGTCCGCTTCATCGGGACCCAGCGGCCGTCCTGCACCATCGACCACGACGTGTCCACGCACAGCGCCACCGCGGCCCGCGCCCGCTGCTCGGTCTCGACCACCTCGACGTCGACCACGTCCAGCGAGATCGAGCCCGTCGACGCGGTCCGCAGCACCGCGTTGCGCACGGTCCGCGAGGTGTCCCACGGCTCGGTGTCGCCGAACTGCCACGGCCGGGTGGACCCGGTGGGCTCCCCCGCGGCGCCGGCGTTGCGCGCGTCGCGCTGACCCTGCCGGCGCGCGGCGTTGACGACGTCCTTGAGCGCGGTCTGGCCCAGCCGGCGCAACGCCTTGGGCGACAACCGCAGCGACCCGTCCGGCGCGCGCTCCAGCAGGCCCTGCTCGCGCAGCTCCTTCTCCAGCTCGGCGAGCCGCCGGGCGTCGACCCTGGCGTCCTCGTCGAGCTGGCGCTCCAGCGCCTCGACGTCGATGTCCTCCAGCCGCGCGCCCGGGTAGGACTGCGCGAGCTGCTCGGCCAGCGCGTCGATCTCCGCGAGGTCGGCCATGGCCTGCGCGCCCTCGCCGAGGCCCATCGGCTGGTTGCCGCGGAAGCGCGCGGACCCGGTCCAGTCCTCGCCCGGCCGCAGCGCGCGCAGGTTGGCATCCAGCGACGCGATCTGGTCGACCAGCCGGGGATCGCCGAACGCACCGGCCATCAGCTCGGCCAGCTCCGAGCGCTGCTGCTCGGACATCGAGTTCATCATCCGCTGGGCCGCGGCCGCCCGCTGCGCCAGCGCGTCGACGAGCTCCTCGGTGTTGCGCGGGTTCTCCGGGAAGAACTCGCCGTGCTGGCGCATGAAGTCCTGGAACTGCTCGGTGGTGTCCTCGCCACGCAGGTGCGACAGCAGCAGATCGTTGAGGTCGGCCATCATCCGCCGGATCCGCTCGGTGTCCTCCGGCCGCACGTTCTCCAGCGCCTGCTTCATGCCCTGGAACCGGGACTCCATCAGCTCCTGGCCGAGGAGGTCCTGGATCTTGCGGTAGGACTCGCGGGCCTCGTCCGAGCGCCAGTCGTACTCGGCCAGCTCGCGCACCGCGGCCGCCGTACCCGACGGCAGGGCGTCGAGCTGCGCCTCGCGGAACCGGGCGTCGTCGTCCGGGTCGGGGAACAGCTTCGCCTTCTCCGCCCGCAGCGCCTCGTCGAGCAGCTCACGCACCTGTTGCAGCGTGCCGTCGAGGTTGTGCCGGCGCTGGATCTGGGACCGCCGCTGCCAGAGCCGGCGGGTGAGCTCGTCGAGACCCGACGTGTTGGGCGTGCCGCGGCGCAGCAGCTCCTCCAGCGCCGAGCGCGGCGAGCGGCCGTCCATGACGTCGCGGCCGATGGCGTCGAGCGCGTCACGCAGGTCGACCGGCGGCGCGAGCGGGTCCGGCCCGTCGTGCCACGGGCCGTAGGAGAACCGGTCCGCGCTGGTCACGGCCCGTACACCGTCATCCCGCCGTTGTCCTCGGAGTCCTTGGCCAGCCGGCGGTTGAGGTACAGCGCCTCCAGCGCCAGCTCGACCGCGGCGGCGATCCGGCCCGGCGGGTCACTGGGCATGACGTCGAGCCGGGCGGCGACCTCGTGCAGCACCGGCAGCTCCGGGAGCGCGGCCAGCACCTCGGCGCCGGTCACCCGCTCGCCGGTGGCCACGAGGTGACCGTCGACCACGACGTCCACGATGGGCCGCAGGTCCAGGCCGGCGAACTTGTCCTTGGCCGTCTCGGCGACCGCGCGGCGCAGCAGGTGGGTGAGGTGCTCGGTCTCCCGGCCCTCCTCGCCGGACTCGAACTCGAGCTTGCCGCGCAGCACGGCGGGCACGGCCTCGAGGTCGATGGGCCGGGCGATCGGCGGGTCCTCGCCGACGAGCGCCGAGCGGCGCAGGGCCGCGGCGGACAGGGTCTCCGCGGCGGCGACCGCGAACCGGGCGGACACCCCGGAACGCTGGTCGATGGCCGAGGACTCGCGCAGGTTGCGCACGAACCGGGCCAGCACCTCCAGCAGCGGCTCGCCGACCTCGGCCAGCAGCTCGGCCTCCTGCTTGATCACGTCGACCTCGGCGGCCACGGTGAGCGGGTAGTGGGTGACCACCTCGGCGCCGAACCGGTCCTTGAGCGGGGTGATGATCCGCCCGCGGTTGGTGTAGTCCTCAGGGTTGGACGTGGCCACCATGAGCACGTCGAGCGGCAGCCGCAGCGTGTAGCCGCGGACCTGGATGTCCCGCTCCTCCATGACGTTCAGCAGCGCCACCTGGATGCGCTCGGCGAGGTCGGGCAGCTCGTTGATGGCGACGATGCCGCGGTGCGCGCGCGGCACGAGTCCGAAGTGGATGGTCTCGGGGTCGCCCAGCGTGCGGCCGGCGGCCACCTTAACCGGGTCGACGTCGCCGATGAGGTCGCCGACGGAGGTGTCCGGGGTGGCGAGCTTCTCGCTGTAGCGCTCGGATCGGTGCCGCCAGGCCACCGGCAGGTCGTCGCCGAGCTCCTCGGCGCGCCGGCGGGACTCCGGGGTGATCGGGTCGAGCGGGTGCTCGCCGAGCTCGGCGCCGGCGATGACCGGCGTCCACTCGTCCAGCAGGCCGACGATGGTGCGCAGCAGCCGGGTCTTGCCCTGCCCGCGCTCGCCCAGCAGCACCACGTCGTGCCCGGCCAGCAGTGCCCGCTCGAGCTGGGGCAGCACGGTCCGGTCGAAGCCGACGATGCCCGGCCAGGGGTTGCGCCCGTCGCGCAGTGCGGCGAGCAGGTTCTCGCGAATCTCGGTCTTGACGCCGCGCGGGTAGAACTCGGCCGCGCGCAGCTCTCCCACGGTCCTCGGGAGGTTCTCGGGTGGTGTCACCTGTTCGACGCTACGCAAGGTCCGGGCCATGTGTCGACGTAGAGCAGCTCCAGCTAGCCGGCGTCGGAGCCGTGCCGCACCGTGCTACGGGCCTCGGCGAACCTGATCGTCTCCACCGCGTTCAGCGCGATCAGCACCACCGCCAGCACACCCAGGCTCGCGAGCGCCGGCAGGTTCGCCACGAGCGGAACGAGCACCACACACACCGCGGCGGCGGCCAGCCGGAGGAGCTTGAGCTTGCGGTAGCACCGGTAGGAGAAGCCGACGTGCGCGAGCAGGTAGACGGCCACGCCGCCGTACATCGCCCACAGCGGCATGCCGTAGAGCGGGTCGGACAGCGTGTGGTGCCCGGTGTCGCCGACGTACTCGAGCACCTTCTTCAACCCCAGCGCCAGCAGCACGATGCCGGCGAGCATCGGCAGGTGCAGGTAGGTGAACGCGATGCGGGCCATCGACACCCGGTGCTCGCCGCGGGCCTGGCTCAGCGCGTGCTCGCCCAGCAGCGCGGCGGTGTCGAAGTACACCCACCACAGGCTCGCCGACACCGCCAGGCCCAGCGTGGCGGCGACGATGATCGGCCAGGAGATCGGCAGGTGGGTGACGCCGACGCCGATGGCCACGATCGACTCGCCGAGCGCGACGATGACGATCAGCCCGTGCCGCTCCGCGAAGTGCCGGGCCGAGCCCAGCCGCCAGCCGCGGGAGCCGATGACGAGCGTGCCGCCGTAGTCCGCGACCACCGCGGCGAGCCAGAGCAGCAGCTGCGCGTCGCCGGAGGTGTTCGCGGCGAGCAGCAGCAGCGCGGTGCCGCCGATCATCGTCGGCGCGAACATCGCGATCTGGCGGCGCAGCCCTCCGTCGTCGCCGCTGATGGCCCAGAACAGCACGAGGTGGGTCAGCCGCAACGCGAGGTAGGCGAGCGCGAACACGGTCGGGCCGGGCAACCCGCCCGGAAGGTCCACGAAGGACTCCGGGATGGCCAGCGCCAGCAGGAACATCGCGGCCATGGCGACCAGCAGCGCGATCCGGGTCGCGCCCTCGTCGGCCTTGACCACGTTGGTGAGCCACGAGTAGCCGACCCAGCACCACCACACGACGGCGATCAGCAGCACCCCGCGCAGCAGCCCGCGCCCGTTGACGTCGTCCGCCATCAGCGCGGTGATCTGGGTCAGCGCGAACACGAACACCAGATCGAAGAAAAGCTCTAGGGTCGTAGCGGTGCTCGCTTCCCGTACCCGTTCCACCCGGACCCGTGCGGGATGTGTCATGCGCCTAGTTTTGCTCACGAACGCGCTGGCTGGGAGGGCGACACGGGAATGGCGGACGATCAGCTGGAACTGCGCTGGGACCCGCAGCCGGGCGACTGGGGCGACGCGCTGCGTGCGGTGACCCCGCTGTACCGGTGGTCGCCGTGGTTCGCGGCGGTGCTCGCGGTGTTCGGCGCGGTGCTGGTGGCGCTCGGCGAGCCGCTGCCCGGGGTGTTCGGGCTGGCCTGCGCGGCGGTCATCGCGGCGCTGCCGATGCTCGCGGTCAGCTCCTCGTTCCGGCGCAACCCCGTGGCCGCGGCCACGGTGACCGCCACCATCGACGACTCCTCGATGCGGATGATGACCGTCGACGGCACCGCGTACAGCGACCTGCGCTGGTCGACGCTCGCCGGGTGGCTGGAGACCAACCGCAGCTTCGTACTGCGCACCGACGAGGCGACGGTCCTGTTCCCGGTGCCCAACCGCGCGTTCGGCGCGCAGGAGGAGCGGCGCCGGTTCCGCGAGGTGCTGGAGCGCAACGTCGGGCCCGCGAAGCCGTGATGCGACAAGCACCCCACCCCGATCGGGTGGCGGGCGTTATCGCGTAATCTTTGCGTTCGTGTCATCCCCCAGCGCGACAATGGCGGTGTGGTCGTCGGCCTGGTTGAGCGGTGCCGCTGCCGCCGACGACGTCCTCGATGCCCTGCAGGACTGGGCCGAGCTGCACGAGGTGGTCGCCGCGGACGAGTCGTTGGCGGCCACCCTCGAGCTCCCGGTGCGTGGCGAGCCCGGCGGTGCGCCCGCCGCGTTGCTCGCCGCACTGCGCCGGGCCGGCGTGGACGGCGGGCGGCTCGTGATGCCGGTGCCCGGTGACGTCCGCGGGCTCGGCGGGCCCAGTGCGTTCGCCACCGAGGCGTTGCGCGCCGGCGAGGCGGTCGTGCTGGACAACCTGGGTGTCGTGCCGGAGCGGCTCGGCCGCGCGGTCGACACCGGCATCGTCCGCTGGATCGTGTTCGAGGTGGGCCAGCTGCCGCCGGCGGCCAACGTGCCGCTGGGCGAGGCCGAGCACGAGCTGACCGGTGCGATGCGGGTGGCCGCGGGCATGCTCATCGAGCTCGGCGTGGCCAAGCAGCGAGCCGGGGTGCGGGAGGAGCTGCAGGCCAGGATCGCCGAGCGGACCAAGGCGAGCTGGCCGGCCGGCATGCCGCAGCGGGCGTTGCGCGTGTTGCAGCGGGCCGCCGAGGTGTCCGCGATCCTGGAGCTGGCCATGGAGGACGAGCCGGGTGGCGCGCTGTCCGCGTCGGCCGCGCTCAAGCGGGCCGAGGCGCTGCGCCCGCTGTTCCACGCGGTGCGGACCGCGCGCTGCGCCGCCGTCGCCGACGCCGTGCGCACGCTGTCGGACCACGCCGGCCGCCTCTAGTCTTCCAGCCGTGCTCATCGAGAAGCGCCTGCACGCGGGCATCCGCGACGGGTCGATCACGGTGATGTTCCGGCGGTGGCACCGACGCCAGGTCACCGCCGGCAGGGTCTATCGAACCGCGGCCGGGCGCGTCGTCGTCGACTCGGTCGCCGAGGTGAGGCCCGGCCGCATCCGCCGGGCCGACGCGATCGCGGCCGGGTATCGCACGGTGGCCGAGGTGGTCGCCGACCTACGCGGCTCCCCCGACGATCCGGTCTACCTGTTGCGCCTGCGCCGTGCCGACGAGCCCGACCCGCGCGACCTGCTGGCCAGCTCCGCCGATCTGTCCACTTCGGACGTCGAGGAGATCTCCCGCCGCCTCGCCCGGCTCGACGCGGCGTCGTCGCACGGGGCTTGGACCTCCGAGACGTTGGCCATCGTCCAGCGGCGGCCCGCGGTACGGGCCGGGGACCTGGCGGAGGAGCTTGGGCGGGAGATGTTGCCGTTCAAAGTGGACGTTCGCAAGCTCAAGAACCTGGGCCTGACGCTAAGCCTGGAGGTCGGCTACCGGCTCTCCCCGCGCGGCGAGGCCTACCTGCGCCCGCGCTGACCACGGCCACAACCACGGCGGAGGCCTCATGGTGCCGGCGGTGACGCCGCGGCCCCCGGCCGACGGGGAACCTCGCAGCACAGTTCCGCACAAGGCGCGCCATTGACGGTGCGACCCGCCACCGGGAAGTCCGACAGCTTCCGGACGGGCGCGTCCGCCAGCTGCTCCCGCACCAACTCGACGACCAACTCCGCGAACCGCGGGTCCCCACTCGGCGCCGCCGCCCGCGCGAACCCCAGGCCCAGCTCGGCCGCCTTCGCCGCCGCCTCCGTGTCGAGGTCCCAGACCACCTCGAGGTGGTCGCTCACGAAGCCCACCGGGCACACCACCACCGCCGGCACCTGCTTGGCCGCCAACGCCTCCAGGTGGTCGAGGATGTCCGGCTCCAGCCACGGGATCCGCGGCGGCCCCGACCTCGACTGCCACACCACGTCGTAGTCCGCCACGCCCACCTCGGCGGCCACCAGGCGCGCGGCCTCCGCGACCTGGCCGGAGTACCGGCCGCCACCCTCGGCCGGCGGGCCGGACGCGACGTCCGCCGACCTGGGCACCGAGTGGGCGGTGAACACCAGGCGGTAGTCCGCGAACCCCTCGCCGGCCGACCGGACCGCGTCGGCGAACGCGCCCACGAACAGCGGGTGGTCGAAGAACTGCCGCAGCTTCACCAGGTCCGGCGCGCCGGCGCCGACCGCCGCGCGGGCGCGCACGATGTCCTCGTCGTACTGGCGGCAGGCCGAGTAACCCCCGTACGCGCTGGTCGGGAACACCAGCGCGCGCCGCACCCCATCGGCCGCCATGCGGCCCACCGTGTCCTCGACCATCGGGTGCCAGTTGCGGTTGCCGAAGTACACGGGGAGCTCGATACCGTGCCGCGCCAAGGCATCCGTGACCGCGGCGATGGCGGACCGGTTCAGCTCGTTGATCGGGGACACGCCGCCGAACGACTGGTAGTGGTGCTCGACCTCGGCCAGCCGCTCCGGCGGCACCCCTCGACCGCGCGTCACGTTCTCGAGGAACGGGCGCACGTCCTCGGGCTTCTCCGGGCCGCCGAAGGACAGCCAGAGCAACGCGTCCACCTACTGGCCCGTTGCGTGCAAGCCGCCGTCGACCATGATCATCGAACCCGTCGTGGCGGGCAGCCAGTCGGACAGCACGGCACAGATCGACTTCGCCACCGGCACCGCGTCCTCGGCGTCCCAGCCCAGCGGCGCCCGGTCGGCCCAGCCGCTCTCGAGGTCGCCGAAGCCGGGGATCGACTTGGCGGCCATCGTCTTCAGTGGACCCGCCGAGACGAGGTTGACCCGCACGCCGTGCGGGCCGAGGTCGCGCGCGAGGTACCGGTTGACCGACTCCAGCGCGGCCTTGGCCACGCCCATCCAGTTGTAGGCGGGCCACGCGACCCGCGCGTCGAAGTCCATGCCGACCACGGACGAGCCGCGGGACAGCAGCGGCAGCAGCGCCACGGCGAGCGACTTGAACGAGTACGCGGAGACCTCGACCGCGACCGACACGTCCTCCTTGGGCGCGTCCAGGAACGGCGCGCCGAGGCAGGTCTGCGGGGCGAAGGCGATGGCGTGCAGGACACCGTCGAGCCCGTCCACGTGCTCGCCCACCCGGTCGGCCAGCGTGTCCAGGTGCTCCTTGTTCTGCACGTCCAGCTCGATCACCGGCGGCGGCTGCGGCAGGCGCTTGGCGATCCGCTCGACCAGGCTCATCCGGCCGAAGCCGGTCAGCACCACGGTCGCACCCTCTTCCTGGGCGACCTTCGCCGCGTGGAACGCGATCGACGCATCGGTGATCACACCGGTGATGAGCAGGCGCTTGCCTTCGAGCAGACCGGTCACGAGCGACCCTCCTGGTTGGTCGGTGGGGGGCCCCAGTCTGTCAGTGCCTCCGTCAGTGCCCCATGCCGAGTCCACCATCGACCGGCACGATCGCGCCGGTGATGTAGCCGGCCGCGTCCGAGGCCAGGAACGTGACCGCGGCGGCCACCTCGTCGGTGCGCCCGTACCGGCCCGCGGGCACCTGGCCGAGGATGACCTCGCGGCGCTCCTCGGACACCGCGTCGGTCATCTCCGTGCTGATGAAGCCCGGCGTGATCACGTTCGCGGTGATGTTGCGGTTGCCCATCTCCCGCACGATCGAGCGGGCCACGCCGACGAGGCCGGCCTTGCTCGCCGCGTAGTTGATCTGGCCGGGGCCGCCGGTGAGGCCGACGACCGAGGAGATGAAGATCATCCGGCCCCAGCGGGCCTTGAGCATGCCGCGGCAGGCCCGCTTGGCGACCCGGTACGCGCCGGTGAGGTTGGCGTCGAGCACCCGGGTGAACTGGTCCTCGGACATGCGCATGAGCAACGTGTCGTCGGTGATGCCGGCGTTGGACACGAGCACCTCGACCGGCCCCTGCGCCTCCTCGACCTCCTTGAAGGCGGCGTCGACCTGGGCCACGTCGGTGACATCGCAGCGGACCCCGAACAGGCTCTCCGGCGGCGGCTTGCCGCGGTAGGTCACCGCGACGTCGTCCCCCTGCGCCGCGAACGCCTGGGCAATGGTCAGCCCGATTCCTCGGTTACCGCCAGTAACCAGCACAGAACGTCCCACACCTGCTCCTCGGTAGGACCCATGATTGCGTACGCAAGATTATCTGCTTCCCCTGCGGACGCGGCGTCGAGGTTGGGTCAACCGCGGATTGGCATCTTCCGGACATATAACCCATATGGGTGGCCAAAGATGATCAGGGCAGACGCTGACCGATCAACAACGCGCTGCCGGCGGCCATCAGCGCGGCGAGCGTGCCGAGCACGAGCCACGGTCTGCTGGCGTCGGCGTCCTTGGTCTCGTAGCCGATCTGTTCACCGAGCGTGTCGTAGACGCGGTGCAGCTGGTCGGCCGTCGCCGCACGGTAGAACTCGCCGCCGGACAGCCGGGCGATCTCGCGCATCGACTCGTCGTCGACGGGCACCGGCTGGTTCTTGCCGTCGATCGTGACCTCGCCGCTCTGCGTGCCGAACGAGATCGTGGACACGGGGATCTTCTGGTCGGCCGCCGCCCTGGCCGCGGTGAACGCGCCACGCGGGTCGTTGCCGTCGTCGGTCGGGATGGTCTGCTTGCCGTCGGTCATCAGCACGATGCGGGCCGGGGGCGCGCCGTCCACTCCGCTGATGACCTGCGCGAAGCCCTCGATCGCCTGCAGCGCGGCGAAGATCGCCTCGCCGGTGGCGGTGGACTCGGCGAGCCGCAGGTTGTCGATCGCGTTGGAGACGCCGTTGCGGTCGGTGGTGGGCGACACGAGCACGGTGGCGGTGCCGGCGAACGCGATGAGGCCCAGGTTGATGCCCGGGGTCAGGCCGGTGACGAAGTCCTTCGCGGCGACCTGCGCGGCCCGCAGCCGGGTCGGCTTGACGTCGGTGGCCTCCATCGACAGCGACACGTCGATCACGAGCATCACGGTGGCCCGGTTGCGCGGCACGCGCTGCTCGGCGGTCGGCCCGGCCATCGCGGTGGTGAGCAGCATCAGCGAGGCGACCAGCACGATCGCCGGCACGTGCCGGATCCAGCCCTGCCGCTTGGGCACGACCTTCTCCAGCAGCGCCAGGTTGGTGAACCGCATGACGCGCTTGCGGCGCATCCGCTGCACGGCGACGTAGCCGACCACGATCAACGCGATCACGACCAGCAGCAGGAACCACCAGGGCGCGGTGAAGTTGCGGAAGCTCAGGTTCATCAGGCCACCCCTCCTCCGGACCACCGTCGCTTGCGGGCGACGACGAACCGGACCGTGTCGGCGATCCAGTCCGAGTCGGTGCGCAGCACCAGGTGCCCGCCGCCGGCCCGGCGCACCGCGGCCGCGACGTCGGCCCGGTGCTCGGCCGCGGCCGCGCCGAACTCCTTGCGCAGCAACGCCGACGCGTGGACCTCGCGCTGGCGCCCGGACTCCGGGTCGGCGAGCACGACGGTGCCGACCTCGGGCAGGTCCACGTCCCGCGGGTCGAGCACCTCGACGGCGATGAGGTCGTGCCGGGTGGACAGCGCACGCAACGGCCGCTGCCAGTCGATGTCGCCGAGGAAGTCGGAGATCACCACGGCGAGCCCGCGCCGGCGCGGCGGCCGGCGCAGCTGCTCGATGGCGTCGGCGAGGTCACCGCGCACACCCTCGGGTGCGCGCGGGGTCTCGGCGATCTTGCGGACCAGTCCCCTGGCGTGCGCGAGGCCGCCGCGGGCGGGGACCCGGACCGTCCGCTCGCCGGTGGCGATGACCGCGCCGATCCGGTTCCCGCCGCCGCCGGTGAGGTGTGCCATCGCGGCGGTCGCGGCCACGACGAGGTCGCGCTTCTCGCACGCCGCCGTGCCGAAGAAGAGGCTGCCGGACAGGTCGACGACGAGCCAGGTCTCGAGCTCGCGGTCGGCGACGGTCTCCCGGATGTGCGGGATGGTCGTGCGCGCGGTGACCGCCCAGTCCATCCGGCGCACGTCGTCGCCGGGCTGGTAGGCGCGGGCCTCGCCGGGCTCGGAGCCGGGTCCGGGGACCAGGCCGAGGTGGTTGCCCTGCAGGAGCCCGTCGAGCCGGCGGCGGACGTCGAGCTCGAGCAGGCGCAGCCCGTGCTCCATCCGCTCGCCCTGCATGATCGGCGGCGCCCACGACGGGCGGTCGCGGGTCTTGTGCTTGTCCTTGGTCACGGCCTGCCGGCCACCCCGACCGGCGGCGGCTGCACACCGCCCGACTGGGGTCGGGCGGAGACCTGCGGGAGCGGCACGGTCTGCAGCACGCGCGAGATGATGTGGTCGAGCGGGACGCCGTCGGCGAGCGCGTCGTAGGACAGGACGAGCCGGTGCCGCAGCACGTCCGGCACGACGTCCACGACGTCCTGCGGCAGCACGTAGTCGCGGCCGCGGATCAGCGCCAGGGCCCGCGACGCGGCGACGATGCCGAGGCTCGCGCGCGGCGAGGCGCCGTAGGCGACCCAACCGGCGACGTCGTTGAGCCCGTGCTCCAGCGGCGTCCGGGTGGCCAGCACGACGCGGACGGTGTAGTCGACCAGCGCGTGGTGCACGAAGACCTGCGAGGCCACGCCCTGGAGGCGGACGAGCTCGGCCGGGCTCAGCACCTGGCCCGGCTCCGGCGGCGTGACGCCCATCCGGTAGACGATCTCCCGCTCCTCCTCGGCCGTCGGGTAGTCGACGATGATCTTGAAGAGGAAGCGGTCGCGCTGCGCCTCGGGCAGCGGGTAGACGCCCTCGTTCTCGATCGGGTTCTGGGTGGCCAGGACCAGGAACGGGTCGGGCATCGGGAAGGTCTGGCCGCCGATGGAGACGTGCCGCTCGGCCATGACCTCGAGCATCGCGGACTGCACCTTGGCGGGCGCGCGGTTGATCTCGTCCGCGAGCACGAAGTTGGCGACGACGGGCCCCAGCTCGACGTCGAACTTCTCGGCGCCCTGCCGGTAGATCCGGGTGCCGAGGATGTCTGCGGGGACGAGGTCGGGGGTGAACTGCACGCGTGTGAACGACCCGCCGACGACCCTGGCGAACGTCTCGACGGCGAGGGTCTTGGCGACGCCCGGGACACCCTCGAGGAGCAGATGCCCCCGGGACAGCAGGCCGACGAGCATCCGCTCGACGAGCCGGTCCTGCCCCACGATGACCCGTTTGACCTCGAACACGGTGCGCTCGAGCAGCTGTGCGTCGCGGGCGGGCGTGCTTGGCTCGGCCCCGGATCCGTTCACCGACTCAGCCGGCTCGGTCACTACCTACCTCCTAGGTGCAGGGTCAGGTTTCCCCCCTCGATAGACAAGCGGAACCCCGGTATGACCACTGTGAAGACCCAGGTCGGCCGAACGTCAGAGCAGGCGGGTGGCGTACGGGACGATGCCGCCGTAGCGCACCGAGACCACCCGCACCCGCGACCCCGAGTGCGGCGCCTCCACCATCTGCCCGTCCCCGATGTAGAGGGCCACGTGGTGGATCCGCCCGCCCGTCGCCCAGAACAGCATGTCGCCCGGGGCCTTCTGGCTCAGCGGCACCCGCCGGCCGGCGTGCGCCTGGTACCCGCTGTAGTGCGGCAGCCGGTAGCCCGCCGCGGCGAACGCGTAGATCATCAAGCCCGAGCAGTCGAAGCCGATCTTGTCGTAGTCGCCGTACAGGTCCGCCACGCCGCCGTCGCGGATGCCGCGGGTCGGGCCGTGGGCGTTGCCGCCGCCCCACGCGTACGGCACGCCGAGCTGGGACAGCGCGCGGTTGATCACCGAGCGCGCCGAGCCGCTCGACGGCGCCGCGACCGGCCGGCCACCGCCACCCCCGCCGCCGTTGCCCTCGGCGGCCTGCTGGGCCTTCAACGCGTCCTCGCGCTGCTTGGCCGCGAGCCAGGCCTGGTACCGGTCGCGCTGGCTCTCCAGCCCGCTGACCGCCGACTGCGCCGCGATCAGCTGCGACTCCGCGCTCGACTTCTGCGCCTCGACCCGCTGCGTCTCGGCGACGCCGTCCTGCTGTGCCTGCTGGGCCGCCGCGGTGGCCGCGTCCGCGGCGACCTTCGCCGACCGGGCCTGCGTCTCCTTCTCCTTGGCGAGCGCCAGCGCGGCGCGGGCGGCCGAGTCCTTGTTGGCCTTCGCGGTGCGCGCGACCTCCATGCTGTCGAGCGCGTCGAGCTGGCTGCCGCCCACCGCGTTCAGCAGCTCGGCCCGGGCGAGCAGGTCCTCCGGCGACTTCGCGCCGATGTAGGCCGACATCGAGCCGATCGCGGTGCCCTGCTTGTAGCTGCCCGCGGCGAACTCGTCGAGGTTCTTGCGCGCGTCGGAGATGGCCGTGGCCGCGTTGGCCGCCTCGGCCTTCGCCGCGTCCGCGTCCGCCCTGGCCTGCGCCGCCGCGTCCTGCGCGGTCTGCAGGTCGACGAGCGCCTTGTTGGCGTCCTCCATCTTGAGCTCGACGTCGGCCTGCAGCTCCATGAGCCGGGCCTCGGCCTGCGCCACCTGGTTGGTCAGCCGGCCGACCTGGGTCGCCTGCGCGTTGGCCTTCGCCCGGGTGCTGTCGAGCTGGTCGTCGCTGGGGTTGGGCGGGGGCGGCGGCGCGGCGACCGCGGTGCCCGCCCCGATGCTCACGACCAGCACGGCGGCCGCGGCGACCACACGCAGGCTCGCACCCAACCGTCTCGGCACTGCTCCCACCGGGCCTACCTCCCACCTCCGGCTCGGCCGACCTCCCCGGTCGCAGCCCCCTGAGCTGCACGATCGGCGCAATCACTGTGCCACTTTGGACTCGTTTCGCACCAGCCGTAACACCAGAAACTTGGCCACCGTGGACCACATTCACCCCTGTGGGCACGGGAGAACCACGCAGAGTTGCCGAACCGAGCCCCCGGCCTGCGGAGATCCACGACCTGTAACCATGAGCCCGTGCTGTCCAGAACCCAGACCCGCACGCCGACCCGGCTCGGGATCGGCGCCGCGTGCCTCGCGGCGGCCGGCCTCCTGCTGATCGCGGTCGGCACGTTCCTGCCGTGGGTCGTCTCCGGATCGGTGCTCCGGGACAGCTACCAGTCGATCAGCGTGATCAGGGCGATCAAGGCGGTGGAGGGCAACCCGCTGGAGCTGGTGCTCGACGCCTGGACGATGATCATTCCGGTGATCACGGTCTGCGTCGTGGGCTACGCGCTCGGATTTCGCCGGACAGCCGCAACGATTTCGACCATTCTGGCGATAATCTGCGGAACCATCTCGGGGACCGCGACCGTCGTAAGCGGTGGCGAGGGCATCACCCTCGGCATCGCCGGTACCGGACCCACCACCATGTTGATCGGGGCTGTACTCACCGTGATCGGTGTCGTAGGGATCTTCGCCGGCCAGCGCGGACGCGCGACCGGAGACGCAGGAGGGGAACCGTGACCTATCCAGGTTCTGGCGGCCCATGGCAGCCGAACGATCCGAACCAGCCGGGGAGCGGACCGTTCCCGGCGCACCAGCCTGGCTACCCGCAGCAGGGCGGTTACCCCCAGCAGGGTTACCCGCAGCAGGGTGGCTACCAGCAGCCTGGCTACCCGCAGCAGCCGGGCTACCCGCAGACCGGCCCGCAGCCGGCGCAGCAGGGCTATCCCCAGACCGGCCCGCAGCCCGTGCAGCAGCAGGGCTACCCGGCCGGCTACGGCCAGCCGAACTACGGCGGGCTCGGCATGCCCGGTGGTCCGGCGCCGCGGAGGAGCCGCAAGGGCCCGATCATCGGTGCGATCGCCGCGGTGCTGGTCATCGCGGTCGGCGTCACCGCGACGATCTTCGTGCTCAACCGCAGCAGCCAGGACCAGGCCGGCAAGGCCAACCCGACCGAGGCCGCGACCAACCTCGTCAACAGCCTCAGCCAGGGTGACGTGCTCGGCGTGCTCGAGAGCCTCACGCCGGCCGAGTCCGCGCTGCTGGTCGACTTCAACGCCAAGTCGACCCAGCGGCTCAAGGAGCTCAACGTCTACAAGAAGGACGCCGACCCGAACAAGCTGCACGGCGCGTCGGTCGAGGCGAAGAACCTCAAGTACGACGAGAAGGGCGCGGAGAAGGTCAACGACCACCTGACCATCACCAAGCTCATCGGCGGCACGGTCTCCCTGCACGCCGACGCCAGCGAGCTGCCGCTCACCGACGAGTTCATGCAGGCCGCGTTCCCCGACGGCGTCAACTCCCAGCCGACCAACGAGCAGGTCGACATCGCCAAGGTCGTCCGGGAGTCCGGCCAGCCCGTCCGCATCGCCACGGTCAACGTGGACGGCAAGTGGTACCCGAGCCTCTTCTACACCGTCGCCGACTACGCGCTGCAGGCCGCCGGCAAGGAGTGGCCGAGCAGCCGGATCGCCGACAACGGCGCGGACAACGCGGAGAACGCGGTCAAGGAGATGGTCCAGGCGTCGGTCAACAGCGACGTCGAGCGGGTCATCGAGCTGCTGCCGCCGGACGAGATGGGCGCGCTGCACGACGCCGGCCCGGCGCTGCTGGAGTCGATGGGCACCCCGCCCGCCAGCGGTGTGGAGGTCACCAAGCTCGACACCGACGTGACCGACGCGGAGTCCGGCGGCAGGAAGGTCATGCTCAAGGAGGTCGAGGTCAAGGCCGACGGCCAGACCTACCGCGTGGCCAAGGACGGCGACTGCTACCTCGCCGAGGGCGGCGGGGACAGCCAGAAGCTGTGCTCGCAGGACTTCGCCAAGCAGATCGGCGGCAGCAGCATGTCCCCCGAGGCCCAGAAGGCGCTGACCAACCTCGCGTCCGGCCTGATGAAGAACACCGGCGTGGTGGCCACCGAGGTCGGCGGCAAGTGGTACGTCAGCCCGCTGCGCACCTACACCGAGCTGGGTCTGTCCGCGATCAGCGACCTCACCCCGGAGGACGTCATCGCCCTGGTGAAGATGTCCTGACAGATCAGTCGAACCGGTGGCCCGGCGCCCAGATGGGTGCCGGGCCACCGGCGTCTCAGCCCTCGAGGAACTCCAGCTTGTTGCCGGCGGGATCGTCCGTGTGAAAGCGCCGGCGGCCGGGGATCTCCGCGGGGTCGGCCCAGCGGACCGGGTGGCCGGCCCGCTCGACGGCGGCCGCGGTCGCGTCGACGTCGACCACGAACGCCGGGTGTGCCTTGCGCGCCGGCCGGAAGCCCTCTTCTATGCCGACATGCAGCTCCGCGTCCGGGCCGCCGCGGCCGGGCACCTGGAACCAACAGCCACCGCGCTTGGCCAGCAGCGGCGGCTTCGCCAGCTCGGTCCAGCCGAGTACGCCCGCGTAGAAGGCACGAAGCCGATCTTCGCTGCCCGCCGGGGCGGCGATCTGAACGTGGTGCAGCATGGTGGCGACCTCCCTTGGCGTCGAATACAGGACAAGCGTACTGTTTGAACCGAGAGAGGTCGTTTCCCGAGCACACCACCAGGCCAGATGGAGTTCGTCGTGACCGCACCAGCCAGCAAGGACAGCTTCGGCTCTCGCAACACGCTTTCCGTCGGTGACTCCTCGCACGAGGTGTTCCGGCTCGACGCCGTCAGCGGCGCGGAACGCCTGCCGTACAGCCTGAAGATCCTGCTGGAGAACCTGCTGCGCACCGAGGACGGCGTCAACATCACCGGCGACCACGTCCGCGCGCTCGCCGGGTGGGACCCGAACGCCGAGCCGGCCACGGAGATCCAGTTCACCCCGGGCCGCGTGGTGATGCAGGACTTCACCGGCGTGCCGTGCGTGGTCGACCTCGCCACCATGCGCGAGGCGGTGACCGCGCTGGGCGGCGACGTGGCCAAGGTCAACCCGCTCGCGCCGGCCGAGCTGGTGATCGACCACTCGGTGATCGCGGACATCTTCGGCCGGCCGGACGCCTTCGAGCGCAACGTCGACCTCGAGTACGGCCGCAACAAGGAGCGCTACCAGTTCCTGCGCTGGGGCCAGAGCGCGTTCGACGAGTTCAAGGTCGTGCCGCCGGGCACCGGCATCGTGCACCAGGTCAACATCGAGCACCTGGCACGCGTCGTGATGACCCGCGCCGGCCAGGCGTACCCGGACACGCTGGTGGGCACCGACAGCCACACCACGATGGTCAACGGCCTCGGGGTGCTCGGCTGGGGCGTCGGCGGGATCGAGGCCGAGGCCGCGATGCTCGGCCAGCCCGTGTCGATGCTCATCCCCCGGGTGGTCGGGTTCAAGCTGAACGGCGAGCTGCCGCCCGGCGCCACCGCCACCGACCTGGTGCTGACCATCACCGAGATGCTGCGCAAGCACGGCGTGGTCGGCAAGTTCGTCGAGTTCTACGGCGCGGGCGTGCCGGCGGTGCCGCTGGCCAACCGGGCCACGATCGGCAACATGAGCCCGGAGTTCGGCTCTACCTGCGCGATCTTCCCGATCGACGGCGAGACCATCGACTACCTGCGCTTCACCGGCCGCTCCGCGGAGCAGGTGGCGCTGGTCGAGGCGTACGCCAAGGAGCAGGGCCTGTGGCACAGCCCGGCGGACGAGCCGGCCTACTCCGAGACGCTCGAGCTGGATCTGTCCACAGTGGTCCCGTCGATCGCCGGCCCGAAGCGGCCGCAGGACAGGATCGCGCTGGCCGACGCCAAGCCCGCGTTCCGCAACGCGCTGAGCTCCTACACCGCCGACGCCCCGGCCGGCCCCCGGTCCACTGTGGACGAGGCGCTGGAGGAGACGTTCCCGGCCAGCGACGCGCCCGCGTACGGCACCAACGGCAACGGCAGCGGTACGCCGTTCGACTACACCGCGGCCGAGGGCGCCGAGGGCCGGCCGAGCAAGCCGACCACGGTGACCCTGGACGGCGCCACGTTCGAGCTCGACCACGGTGCGGTCGCGATCGCCGCGATCACCTCGTGCACCAACACGTCCAACCCGTCGGTGATGATCGGCGCGGCGCTGCTGGCCAAGAAGGCCGTCGACCGCGGGCTGGAGCGCAAGCCGTGGGTGAAGACGACGCTGGCGCCGGGGTCCAAGGTCGTCATGGACTACTACGAGCGCGCGGGTCTGCTGCCGTACCTGGAGAAGCTGGGCTTCCACCTGGTCGGCTACGGCTGCACCACGTGCATCGGCAACTCCGGCCCGCTGCAGGACGAGATCTCCGCAGCGGTGAACGAGGCCGACCTCGCGGTGGTGTCGGTGCTGTCCGGCAACCGCAACTTCGAGGGCCGCATCAACCCGGACATCAAGATGAACTACCTGGCGTCGCCGCCGCTGGTGGTGGCCTACGCGCTCGCGGGCTCGATGGACAAGGACATCACCACCGAGCCGATCGGCACCGGGTCGGACGGCGAGCCCGTGTACCTCGACGACATCTGGCCGTCGCCGCAGGAGATCCAGGACGTGGTGTCCTCGGCGATCTCCTCGGAGATGTTCTCCACCGACTACGCCGACGTCTTCGCCGGCGACGAGCGCTGGCAGTCGCTGCCGACGCCCACCGGTAACACCTTCGACTGGGACCCGGAGTCCACCTACGTGCGCAAGCCCCCGTACTTCGACGGCATGGGCGTGGACCCGTCGCCGGTCGAGGACGTCTCGGGCGCGCGGGTGCTGGCGTTGCTGGGCGACTCGGTGACGACGGACCACATCTCGCCCGCGGGGTCCATCAAGCAGGACTCCCCCGCCGGCAAGTACCTCACCGAGCACGGCGTCGAGCGGCGCGACTTCAACTCCTACGGCTCCCGGCGCGGCAACCACGAGGTGATGATCCGCGGCACCTTCGCCAACATCCGCCTGCGGAACCTGCTGCTCGAGGACGTGCAGGGCGGGTTCACCCGCAACTTCCTCGCCGGTGGTGACCAGACCACCATCTACGACGCCTCGGTCGCCTACGCGAAGGCCGGGGTGCCGCTGGTGGTGCTGGCCGGCAAGGAGTACGGGTCCGGCTCGTCCCGCGACTGGGCCGCGAAGGGCACCTCCCTCCTGGGGGTCAAGGTGGTGATCGCCGAGTCGTTCGAGCGGATCCACCGGTCGAACCTGATCGGCATGGGCGTGCTGCCGCTGCAGTACCCGGCGGGCGAGACGGCGTCGTCCCTGGGCCTCGACGGCACGGAGACCTACGACGTCGCAGGCGTCACCGCCCTCAACGACGGCGACACCCCGCGCACGGTCGCGGTGACCGCCACCCGCGCGGACGGCTCCACAGTGGACTTCGACGCGGTGGTCCGCATCGACACGCCCGGTGAGGCCGACTACTACCGCAACGGCGGCATCATGCAGTACGTGCTGCGCAAGATGATCCAGAAGTAGGACCGACAAGAACGGCCGGCCGGCGAGTCGCTCGCCGGCCGGCCGTCTCGTACTCGGCCGGGTCAGTCCGTCGTGGCGGCCGGGAACGGCTGCACGTCGGGGTGGCAGACCGTGCCCGGACCCGGCAGCGCCAGGTCGATCAGGTAGTCCGCCGCGATGCGGTCGGTGCACGCGCTGCCACCGAGGATGCAGTGGCCGAACGAGTCCACGCTGACCAACTGCGCGTTGCCGAGCTCCTTGGACATGCGCCTGGCGAACTCGTACTGCGTGGCCGGGTCGTAGTAGTTGCCGAACAGCAGCACCGGGGTCTGGGTGCGGCGGTTCCACGGGCCGCGGTACGGGTCCGGGTCGTCCACGGGCCAGACCGGGCAGACCGCCGGGTCACCCCAGGCGAGGTAGCGCCCGAAGTCCGGGATCTGCCGCTCCCACTTGTCCGCGATCGCGGGCACCTCGCCGATCGTGTTGTCGAACGGCTTGTCCGAGCAGTTCACCGCGGGGTAGGAGTCGTCGCTGGTGTACGGCGAGTCCGGGCGGGTGTCGGTCTTGGGGAGCTTGCCCGCGGCCAGCAGCGCCTTGACGTCCTGGCTCGAGATCGTCATGGCCTTGCGGGCGGCCGCGGCCGGGTGGATCACGTCGTACAGGGCCTGCAGCAGGTTGGCCAGGTCGCCGAACTGCTCCGGGTTGTACAGCACGCCGGCGGTCGTGCCGACCACCGCGGCCTCGTCGGCCACGGTGCCGTCGGGCAGCGTGACCGGGCCGACCTCGCGCAGGTGGTTGTGCAGTTCGGTGTACTTCTTCCGCGCGTTGCCGGCGAAGGCGCAGTCGGCGTCCTGGTCGCATCGCGCGAGGAAGTTGTCCAGCGCGTACTGGAAGCCGCCGTCGGTCCGCTGCCGGTCGTACTCGACGCCGTCCAGCAGGCGCAACTTCGGGTCGACGTTGCCGTCGAGGATGATCGCCCGGGCGTTCTTCGGGAACAGGTTGACGTACGTGGCACCGAGCAGCGTGCCGTAGGAGAAGCCGACGTAGGTCAGCTTCCGGTCGCCGACCGCGGCACGCAGCGTGTCGAGGTCCTGCGCGACGTCCTTGGTGGACATGTGCTCGAGCAGCGGGCCGGCGAACCGGTCGCAGAACTCGCCGTAGTCCTTGTACGCCTTGATGGTCGTCTTCTCCTGCTGCCCGGTGACGGGGAGCGGGTGCATGCGGCCGAACACGTCGGCGGCGTCCTCGTTGGTGGCGAAGCAGCGCAGCGGGGTGCTGCGGGCCACGCCGCGCGGGTCGAAGCCGATCAGGTCGAACCGGTCGAGGACCTCCGGCTCGAAGATGTTCTTGCCGGACTTCGGCATGCGGTAGCCGCTGCCGCCCGGGCCGCCCGGGTTGAGGAACAGCGAGCCGATCTTGGCCGACTGGTCGTTGGCGGCACGCCGCATGAGCGCGATGTCGATCGTGCCGAGCTTCGGCTTGTCGTGGTCGAGCGGGACCGCGTAGTTGGCACAGCTGTACAGCGGCAGCTCGGCCGGTGGGACGCCGACCAGCTCACTCGACGCGCAGGTGCCCCACTGCACGGGGGCCGGGGCCTTCGGGGCCGGGGCCTTGGTGGCCGGCGCAGCCGAGGCGCTCGGGGCCATGAAGCCCATTGCTCCTGTAATCAGTGCGACCACCAAGGTGGCACCGCGACTCACCGACCGTGTGGATCTGACAGACACGGCAGTACCCTTCTCCCGACCTGGAGCGACTCATCGTCACTGCACCAGTCGGAAGACTCACACAAAGTGATGATCTTTGATATCGGCGAATCGGACGAACCGGTTCCTCTCTTTGGTCACGTCCGAAAGTAGGGTGGGTGCGTTTCCTGTCAGCGGGCTCCTGCCTGGGAGAGGGAGACGCCGAACCTCTTCTCCTCGTCTGTCCACCAGTGCTTCAGGGTGAAGCCCGCGTCCGCCAGTTCCGCCGCCACCTCGTCCTCGCGGAACTTCGCGGACACCTCCGTGCGCATCTCCTCGCCCTCCACAAAGGACACCGTCAGGCCGACGACCGGGACGTGCACCTCCATCGCCCTCGTGGCGCGTAGGCGCATCTCTATCCATTCCTCCTTCTCGTCCCACAACGCGACGTGCTCGAAGGCGTCCACGTCGAAGTCCGCGGCCAGCTCGCGGTTCAGTACATGCAGCACGTTGCGGTTGAACTCCGCGGTGACGCCGGCCGCGTCGTCGTAGGCGCGGACCACTGTCTCGGGGTCCTTCACCAGGTCCGTTCCGAGTAGTAGCCACTCTCCGTCGTCCAGCACGTCACGGATCGCGGACAGGAACTTGGCTCGCTCTGCCGGTACGAGGTTGCCGATCGTGCCGCCCAGGAACGCGACCAGGCGGACCGGGCTGCCCGGCAGGAGAGCCAGGTGCTGGGTGAAGTCGCCGACGACTCCGTGTACCGACACCGGGTCGTAGGCCGACGCCAGTGCCGAGGCGGCGTCGCGCAGGGCGGACTCGGACACGTCGAGGGCCACGATCTCTCGCAGGGAACCGTGCTGGCGCAAGGCATCCAACAGCAGGGTGGTCTTCTCCGACGAGCCCGAACCCAGCTCGACCAGCGTCGTGGCGTCGGTGAGGGACGCGATCTCCGGCGAGCGGGTCGCGAGGATCTCCCGCTCGGCGCGGGTGGGGTAGTACTCCGGCAGCCGCGTGATCCGCTCGAACAGCTCGCTCCCCCGCGCATCGTAGAACCACTTGGGCGGCAACGACTTCGGCGTCGCCGTCAAGCCGGTGCGGACGTCCGACCGCAGGCCCCGGACGATGTCGTCCGGGGTCAGGTGAACAGTCAGGTCGACCTCGCTCATCGCACTCCGATCTCTGTGAGTTCCACTGTGGAGGGTGTGGCGACGACCAGGTGCCGGTCCGGCACCTCCTGCCACGCGGGGTGGTCGTCGTAGGGCTCCGAGGCCACCGTCACGGCACCCTCGGAGGCACGCACCCACAGGGAATGGGTCCAGCAGGTACCGACGATCTGGTGGCCGTCGGTGAGCAACAGGTTCAGCCGCGACCCGGGTGCGGCCGCCTCCACGGCCGTGACCAGCGCGGCCACCGCGTCCGCGGGCTTGTCCCCGGCGACGAGCCGATGACGCAACAACGCCCACAGCAGCGCCGCGTCGGTGGGGGCGTCCATCGTCAGCAACGCCTCCACCGGTAACGCCGAGGCCAACACCGCGACGGAGGACGGCCAGCCGCGGACCACCCCGTTGTGGCTGAACAGCCAGCGGTCGAACGCGAACGGCGCCGACGCGGTCTCGACCACCGGCATGCCGGCCGTGGCCGAGCGGACCGCGGCCAGCACCGCGCCGGAGGAGATCTCCGACGCCAGCCGCGGCAGGGCCGTGTCCGTCCACAGTGGAACCGCACGGCGCACGAGCGCCGGCTCGGGCGAGGACTCGGCGTACCAGCCGATGCCGAAGCCGTCTGCGTTGACCGTGCCCCCGCCCCGCATGTCCTTCGGCGCCCACGACTGCCGCAGCAGCGAGTGCTCGGGCGTGAGCAACAACTCGGCGAGCCGCGCGGGCGGGCCGAGATACGCGATGTGCCGGCACATCCGCTACGCGAGCTCCGCCGGCGACGCGTCGCGGGCACACCGGAAGCCGGCGAAGATCTGCCTCCGGATCGGGTGGTCCCAGTTGCGGAACGTGGCCCGGCACGCCGCCGGGTCGGTGCCGAACGAGCCACCACGCAGCATCTTGTAGTCGCCGCCGAAGAAGACCTCCGAATACTCCCGGTACGGGAACGCCTGGAACCCCGGATACCCCTGGAAGTCGGCGTCGAGCCACTCCCAGACGTCGCCGACGAGCTGGTGGACCCCGCTCGCCGACACGCCCGCCGGGTACGCGCCGACCGGCGCCGGCGATAGGTGCCGCTGGCCCAGGTTGGCGTGCTCGGGTCCGGGATCCTCGTCACCCCACGGGAAGCGGCGCGAGCGGCCGGTGGCCGGATCGAACCTGGCCGCCTTCTCCCACTCGGGCTCGGTGGGCAGCCGCTTGCCGGCCCACGCGGCGTACGCCCGCGCCTCGTAGAAGCACACGTGCACCACCGGCTCGTCCGGCGGGATCGGCTCGACCACGCCGAACTTGTCCCGCAGCCACCGGTGGCCACCCGAGTCGGCGGAGCGCACCCAGAACCGCGGCGCGGTGAGGTCGGCCTTGTGCCGGTAGGCCCAGCCCTCGGCACTCCACCAGCGCTGGTCGTCGTAGCCGCCGGCGGCCATGAACTCCGCGTACGCCTCGTTGGTGACCGGCGCCGTGTCGATGAAGTACGCGTCGACGTGCACGTCGTGCGAGGGCCGCTCGTTGTCCAGCGCCCAGGGATCGACATCTGTGCCCATGGTGAACGGGCCGGCGGGCACCAACACCTCCGGCGCGGCGAGCGGCCGGCCGGGTGGCGGCGGCGGCGCGTGCAGCACCGGCGCCCCCGCCCGCAGCTGGTGGGTGGCCAGCATGGTCTCGTCGTGCTGCTGCTCGTGCTGCACGATCATGCCGAACGCGAACCCGTCGGTGACCAGCCGGCGCCCCTCCAGCGGGCTGGTGTCGAGGATGTCGAACACCTTGTCGCGCACCTCGCGGACGTAGGCGCGAGCCTGCGCCGGCGACAGCATCGGCAGCGCGGGCCGGTCGGCCCGCGGGTGCTGGAACGCGTCGTAGATGTCGTCGATGTCGTGGCGGACCGGCTCCCGCGCCCCGACGTCGCGCACCAGCCACAGCTCCTCCTGGTTGCCGATGTGGGCGAGGTCCCACACCAGCGGCGACATGAGCTTGGAGTGCTGGCGCACCAGGTCGTCGTCGTCGACCGCGTCGGTGAGCGCGACGCTGCGGTCCCTGGCCCGCTGGAGCTGCGCCGCGACGTGCGTGCGCAGTGCCTCGGTGCCGAGATCGGCCATGGTCATGACGTGCTCCTCCGCGGTAGTCGGTCCAGGTCGGCGACGATGGCCTCGGTCAGGTCGCGACCGAGGCCCAGGCCGGGCAGGGCGCGGGCGCCCAGGTCGAGCACCGTGGCGGCCGCCGCGGCGAGCGCACGGTCGGCCAGGCCGTGCCTGGCCGCGGGAAGCCACCGGTCGCCGACCGGGAGGCAGGCGTCGAGCACGGCGTCGACCGTGCCCGGCGTGGACAGCAGCGCGGCGAGCAGCGCCACCGGGGTGACCCAGGAGTCGCCGCGTTGCGCGTCGAGGTAGCGCACCTCGAAGTACCCGTGCGGGCGCACGGGCGGGAACATCGTGGTGAGGTGGTAGTCGAGATCGTCGGTGGTCGGTGGCTCGGCGCGGGCCCCGGCCAGCCAGTCGGCGAAGCTCATGCCGTCCGGCGTGACCCACCGGTCGCCGTCCCCGCGCACGCACAGCACCGGCGTGTCCAGCACCCGGCGCGCCCAGTCGGCGGCCGGATCCTCGACGATCTTGGACGGTGCGCTGCGCGGCGGGTCGGTGCCGAGGACGGCCCGCATCCGGGCCGACGCCCATCCCGTGGGCCGGCCCCGCAGGTTGGGTGAGTTGGCGAACGCGGCGACCAGCACCGGGCCGAGCGCGCTGACCGCGGCCCACCGCGCGGCCAGGGTCGCAGGCTCGCCCACGTCGAGGCACACCTGCAGGCCAGCGGTCGCGCACATCATCGTGAGCCCGTGCGGACCGATCGGCTCGAAGACCTGCTCCATCGCCGCGTAGCGCGGCGTGTCGAGCAGGCGCCTGGGTGGTCTGTGCTGGTCCGTGGCGCGATCGCCGAGGACGAAGCCCGCATCGGCGAGCAGCTCGCTGAGGAACCCGAGGTCGGTGGTGACGGCGTCGAACAACTCGGCCAGCGAGGGCTTGGGAAGGGCGGATATCTCGACCTGGCCGCCTGGCTCGAGGGTGAGCGGCGAACCGGCCGGAAGCGGTAGCTGAGGACTTTCCTTGTTCAGCGTGCGGGGCGCGTAGGGCCCCAGCGCGGCGGTGAAGCGGTGTGCGTCGATGGGCCGCCGGGGGTCTTCGGCATGGTGGACGATCCACTCCAGTTCGACGCCGGTGAGCCTGGGCGGGCCGTGCTTGAAGCAGACGGAGGCCACGTAGGCCTCGGCCTCCACACGGCTGCGCAGACGCCGGCGTGCCGACTCCACGATCCGCGGATTACCTGGTGGTCTGGACAATGCGGTCACTTCTCGACCCTCCGTTCGAGGTCGAAATCGACGCTACACGCGACCACCGACACTCACATGAACAGCGAACGGCGGCCGGCGGACCGGCCCACAGTACGTACGTACGGATTGCATCCGATCCCCGCGACTGCAACGATCATCTGATGCCACGGGTCAGCCAGGACCACCTCGACGCCCGCCGTCACCAGATCCTCGACGGCGCGCGGGTGTGCTTCGCCCGCTACGGCTACGAGGGCGCCACCGTCCGCAGGCTCGAGGAGGCCACCGGCCTGTCCCGGGGCGCGATCTTCCACCACTTCCGGGACAAGGAGTCGTTGTTCCTCGCCCTGGCCGAGGACGACGCGCACCGGATGGCCGACGTGGTCGCCCGCGAGGGCCTGGTCCAGGTCATGCGCGACCTTCTGTCCACACAGGACGGTGCGGACTGGCTGGGCAGCCGGCTCGAGCTGTCCCGCCGGCTGCGCACCGACCCCGAGTTCCGGGCACGCTGGGCGGAGCGGTCCGAGCAGCTGACCATCGCCACCCGCCAGCGCCTCGAACGCCAGCGCGACGCGGGCAACCTGCGCGACGACATCGACGTGAACGTGCTCACGTCCTACCTCGAGCTCGTGCTGGAGGGCCTGGTCTCCCACCTGGCGATGGGCCTGCCCGCCGACGACCTCGAGCCGGTGCTCGACCTCGTCGAGTCGTCGGTGCGGCGCGCGGCGCCGAAGAGCTAGGGACCGCTCCTGGCGCGAAATCGCGCGGCCGATGACCCGTCCGACGCGCCCGTGGGGGATCCTGGACACATGGATCTTCTCGACGCGCACGGCCACGCGATGGACGTGTTCGACCGGGCCATGCACAAGGTCGGCATCGGCGACTGGGACTCCCCCACGCCGTGCGCCGACTGGACCGTGCGCGACCTCGTCGGCCACCTGGTCAACGAGCAGCTGTGGGTGCCCGACCTGCTGGCCGGCAAGACCGTCGCGGAGGTCGGCGACAAGTACGACGGCGACGTGCTCGAGGACGACCCGATGCACGCGTGGACCGAGTCCTCCCAGGCCGCCCGCGCGGCGTGGCTGCGGCCGGGCACGCTGGTGCAGGTCGTGCACCTGAGCTTCGGCGACACCGACGGCACCGAGTACGGCTGGCAGATGACGACCGACCTCGCCGTCCACGGCTGGGACCTCGCCACCGCGGTCGGCGCGGACGCCGCCATGGGCGAGGAGCTCGCCACCGCCGTCCTCGAGTACGTCGAGCCGCAGCTCGACGCCTGGTCGGGCACGTCGATGTTCGCCGAGCCCGTGTCGGTGCCCGACGACGCCGGCCCGCAGACCCGCCTGGTCGCGCTGCTGGGCCGGCGGCCCTGACCTCTACACTGGACAGGGTCTGCACAGACCGATGATCTGCAAGGAGTGACCCTTCCGTGCGCGGCGCACAGTCCCCGGGCTGCAGTACCGGGCCGGGCGACGGACCCGGCTGCCATACCAATCCGGTCATCCCGCGCGGTGAAGCGCGATGACCGGTCTGCTCCTCAACGTGCTCGGCGTCCTCGCGGTCATCGCGCTGACGTTCGGCACGGCGGTCTTCGTCGCCGCCGAGTTCTCTCTCACCGCCCTCGAGCGCAGCCAGGTGGAGAGCCACCTGCGCCGGGTCGGCGACGCCCGCGCCAAGCGGGTGCACCAGGCGCACCAGACGCTGTCCTTCCAGCTGTCCGGCGCCCAGGTCGGCATCACGATCACCACGCTGACCATGGGTTACATCGCCGAGCCGATCATCGTCGGCTGGATCCGGCCCATCCTGTCCCTGCTGTCGGTGCCCGCCTCGGCCGCGCACCCCATCGCGCTCGTTCTCGCGCTGCTGCTCGCCAACGTGATCTCCATGGTGTTCGGCGAGCTCGTGCCGAAGAACCTGGCCATCGCGCGGCCGCTGCCCACCGCCCGCGCGGTCGCCGGCATCCAGACCCGGTTCTCCTCGGCGCTGCGCTGGTTCATCACCCTGCTCAACGCGTGGGCCAACTGGCTGGTCCGGCGCCTGGGCCTGGAGCCGGCCGACGAGCTGGCCTCGGCCCGGTCGCCGCAGGAGCTCGGCTCGCTGGTCCGCACCAGTGCCGAGCACGGCACCCTCGACCAGGGCACGGCCGCGCTGCTGAACCGGTCGCTGCGGTTCGGCGAGCGGACCGCGGCGGAGCTGATGACCCCGCGCGTCCAGGTCGAGTCGCTGCCCACCGACGCCACCGTGCCGGACCTCGTCGAGCTCACCCGGCGCACCGGCTTCTCCCGCTTTCCCGTGCACGAGGGCGACCTCGACGACGTGCGGGGCGTCGTGCACGTGAAGCAGACGTTCAACGTCCCCGCCGCGCGGCGGGCCACCACCCGGGTGAGCGAGCTGATGCGGCCGGCGCAGACCGTGCCGGAGAGCCTGGACGGCGACGCGCTGCTCGACCGCCTGCGCAGCTCGGGGCTGCAGATGGCGCTCGTCGTCGACGAGTACGGCGGCACCGCGGGCATGGTGACGCTGGAGGACCTCGTCGAGGAGATCGTCGGCGACGTGCGCGACGAGCACGACCGCGGCGAGATCAACCCGGTGCGCCCGCTGGGCCGGGACAGCTGGATGGTCTCCGGGCTGCTGCGGGACGACGAGCTGGCCGAGGCGACCGGGTTCCGGATGCCCGAGGGTGACTACGAGACGCTCGCCGGGCTGGTCCTGAGCCGGCTCGGCCGCATCCCCGAGGTCAACGACGAGGTGCGGGTCGACGGCTGGCGGATCACCGTGATGCGGATGGACCGGCACCGGGTGGCGGAGCTGCGGGTGGCCCGGATCCCGGTCGAGGCGCGGGCGGAGGTGGCGGCCCGATGACCGGCGGGGCGGCGATCTTCGTCGCGGTGCTGTTGCTGGCCGCCAACGCGTTCTTCGTCGGCGCGGAGTTCGCCTTGGTCAGCGCCCGACGCGACCGGCTGGAGGCACTCGCCGAGCGAGGCGTCGAGCGGGCCCGGACGGTCATGCGGGCGGCGCAGAACACGTCGCTGATGATGGCCGGCGCGCAGCTGGGCATCACGCTGTGCACGATCGGCCTCGGTGCGCTGGGCGAGCCGACCGTGGCGCACTTCCTGGAGGTGCTGCTGGGCCCGGCCGGGCTGCCGGCGGCGCTGTTGCACCCGCTCGCGTTCACGATCGCGCTGCTCATCGTGTCGATCCTGCACATCGTGCTCGGCGAGATGGTCACCAAGAACATCGCGATCGCCGCGCCGGAACGTACCGCGGTGCTGCTCACGCCGGTGCTCGTCGCCTGGATCCGGCTCGTCCGCCCGGTGATCTCGCTGCTGAACCTCGCCGCGAACAGGGTGCTGCGGCTGCTCAAGGTGGAGCCGAAGGACGAGATCGAGAGCGCGTACACACCGGACGAGCTGGCCACGCTCATCGCCGACTCCCGCCGCGAGGGCCTGCTGGACCAGGCCGAGCACCGCCGGCTGACGCAGACGCTGTCGTCGGCCGAGCGGACCGTGGCCGACGTGCTGGTGCCGCTGGAGCGGGTGGAGACCGTGCCGCACCCGCCGACGGTCGGCGACATCGAGGCGGCGGTGGCGCGCACCGGGTTCTCCCGCTACCCGGTGCGGATGCCGGACGGCCGGCTGAACGGCTACCTGCACGTGAAGGACGTGCTGGACCAGGCGGACGCGGACCCGTCGACGCCGGTGCCCCTGCACCGGGTGCGGGGGCTGCCGGAGGTGCCGGCGGACTCGCGGCTGGACGAGGCGCTGGCCGCGCTGCGCCGGGCGCGCAGCCACGTGGCGAAGGCGGTGGCGGCGGACCGGACCGTGCTCGGCGTCGTGGCACTGGAGGACCTGGTCGAGGAGTACGTGGGGACGGTGCGCGACGGGACCCACAAGGACCCCACCACATGACGGCGATCCTGGCCCCGCCCGACTGGCACCGGCAGCGGGACGCGCACGTGGCGCGGGTGCGCCGGTGGACGGATCCGTTGCGGGAGCGGCGGTCCGCCGGTGCGCGGCACCCGGTGCTGGACTTCCTGTTCACCTACTACTCGCACCGGCCCACCCGGCTGCTGCGCTGGCATCCCGGGCCGGGCGTGGTGCTCGCCGGCGCGGCGGAGTTCCTGCGGTGGCCGGCGTACCGGCCGGTCCCGGGCGGGGTGACGCTGGGCCCGCTGCCGCCGGCGCGGCTGCCGACGGTGCGCTTCGTGCGCTCGCTGCTGTCGGCCACCGCGGCGCGGGCACCCCGGCTCGGCTGCTTCGGGCTGCACGAGTGGGCGATGGTGTACCGCGCGGACGAGGTGCGGCACGAGGCCTGGCCGCTGCGGCTGGGGTCGGCGGGCACCGACCGCGTGGTGGAGTCGATGCCGATCCGGTGCACGCACTTCGACGCGTTCCGGTTCTTCACCCCCCGGGCACGGCCGCTGAACCTGGTCCAGCCGACGCGGACCGACCAGGTCGAGCTGGAGCAGCCGGGCTGCCTGCACGCGGGGATGGATCTCTACAAGTGGGCCTACAAGCTCGACCCGTACGTGCCGTCCTCGCTCGTGGCGGACTGTTTCGCGCTGGCGCACGACATCCGGGTGCTGGACATGTGCGCGAGCCCCTACGACCTGAGCGCGCTCGGCTACGCTCCCGTGGAGATCGAGACCGCGGCCGGCCGCGCCGAGTACGCGCGGCGGCAGGCGGCGTTCGCCGAGCGGGCGGCGCCGTTGCGGGCTCGGCTGGTCGAGCTGTGCGACGTCCTGGAGGGTTCGTGAGGCGCTGGGTCGCCCTGCTGCTGGTGCTGACGCTTGCCGGGTGCACGACCGAGCGGGTCGGCGGCACGCCGTCGCGGCCATCGACGGGGTCGTCGACGGGGTCGCCGACGGGGTCGTCCCCTCCCGCAGGCGGGCCGGTGGATCTCCAGGTGCCGCTGGACCTGGCGCCCGTGGTCCCGGCCGGCGCCGCGGCTCCGTCGCCGTCCGTGCTGCCGGATCCGGATGGCCTCCCGCTCACGCTCTCGCTGCCGTTGGTCAAGGTCGAACGGCTCGAGGACGCGAGGGTCGAGTTCCAGGAGAACGCCGGTTCGTGGGCGGTGGTGCTCACGCTGACCGCCGTGGACGCCCAGGTGTTCGGCGACTGGACCGCCAGCCACGTCGGCGAGCGGCTGGCCGTGGTGGCGGACGGCAAGGTGATCTTCGCCCCGCAGATCTCAGCCGCCATCACGACGGGCGAGGTGTTCATCTCGGCCCGCTACACCCAGGCCGAGGCCGGTGACCTGCTGAACCAGCTCACCGGCCGCTGACCTTCGTTACGACTGGTAGGCCTCGATGGGTGGGCAGGAGCACACCAGGTTGCGGTCGCCCTTCGCGCCGTCGATCCGGCGGACCGGGGGCCAGATCTTCGGGCCCGCGGCACCCGTCGGGTAGGCGGCCTCCTCGCGGCTGTACGGGTGGTCCCACTTCCCGGCGATCGACTCGGCCGTGTGCGGCGCGTTGTGCAGCGGGTTGTCCTCCGCCGGCCAGTCGCCCGCCGCGACCCTGTCAATCTCCCGCTTGATGGCGATCATCGCGTCGCAGAAGCGGTCCAGCTCGGCCAGGTCCTCGCTCTCGGTCGGCTCGACCATGAGCGTGCCGGCCACCGGGAACGACATCGTCGGCGCGTGCATGCCGTAGTCCGCGAGGCGCTTGGCCACGTCGTCGACCGTGATGCCGGTGGTCTTCGTGATGCCGCGGAGGTCGAGGATGCACTCGTGCGCCACCCGGTCGTGCTTTCCCTTGTACAGCACCGGGTAGTGCGACCCGAGCCGCGCGGCCACGTAGTTGGCCGCCGCCACCGCGGTCATCGTCGCGCGGCGCAGGCCCTCGGCACCCATCATCCGCACGTACGCCCACGAGATCGGCAGGATCGACGCGCTCCCCCAGGGCGCCGCGCTGATCGGGCCGACGCCGGTCGCCGGGCCGGCGGCCGGCTGCAGCGGGTGGTTCGGCAGGAACGGCGCGAGGTGCGACCGCACGCCGATCGGGCCGACGCCGGGACCGCCGCCGCCGTGCGGGATGCAGAACGTCTTGTGCAGGTTCAGGTGCGACACGTCCGCGCCGAACTTGCCGAAGCGCGCGAGCCCGATGAGCGCGTTCAGGTTGGCACCGTCCACATAGACCTGTCCGCCGGCGTCGTGCACCAGCGCGCAGACCTCGCGCACGGTGTCCTCGTACACGCCGTGCGTCGACGGGTAGGTGATCATGATGCAGGACAGGTCCGCGCGGTGCTGGTCCACAGTGGACCGGAGGTGGTCGACGTCGATGTTCCCGTTGGCGTCACAGCGAACCACGACCACGCGCATGCCGGCCATCGCCGCGCTGGCCGCGTTGGTGCCGTGCGCCGACGCCGGGATCAGGCAGACGTCGCGCGCGCCCTGGCCGTTCGCCCGGTGGTAGGCGCGGATCGCCAGCAGGCCGGCGAACTCGCCCTGACTGCCGGCGTTCGGCTGCAGGCTCACCGCGTCGTAACCCGTGAGTTGGGCGAGCCAACCCTCCAGATCGGACACGATGCGCAGCAGGCCCGCGGCGTCGGAGGCGGGCACGAACGGGTGCAGGTCGGCGAATGCCGGCCAGGTGATCGGCTCCATCTCCGCGGTGGCGTTGAGCTTCATCGTGCACGAGCCGAGCGGGATCATGCTCCGGTCGAGCGCGACGTCCTTGTCGGACAGTGCACGCAGGTACCGCAGCAGCGCGGTCTCGGACCGGTGCGTCGAGAACACCGGGTGGGTCAGGAACTCCGAGGTGCGCGCGAGCGTGGCCGGGTAGGCGTCGTCGGTGGCCGCGTCCAGGCCGTCGATGTCGCCGCTTACGCCGAAGGACGCCCACAGCTTCTTCACGTGCGCGCGGGTGGTGGTCTCGTCGCAGGCGACCGAGACCCGGTCCGCGGAGACCAGGCGGATGTTGATGCCGCGATCCCGCGCGTTGGCCACGACCTCGCTCCCCCGGCCGGGCACGTCGACGGTGATCGTGTCGAAGAAGTGGTCGGGCACGACGTCCACCCCGCCGGCCCGCAGGCCGGCGGCGAGCACGGCGGCCATCCGGTGCGCGCGGGTCGCGATGGCCCGCAGCCCGGCGGGCCCGTGGTACACCGCGTACATCGACGCGACGATCGCGAGCAGGACCTGCGCGGTGCAGATGTTGCTGGTGGCCTTCTCGCGGCGGATGTGCTGCTCGCGGGTCTGCAGCGCGAGCCGGTAGGCGCGGTTGCCGTCGGCGTCGACGCTCACGCCGACCAGCCGGCCGGGCAGCTGCCGCTCGAGGCCCTGACGGACGGCGAGGTAGCCGGCGTGCGGGCCGCCGAAGCCCATCGGCACGCCGAAGCGCTGGGTGGTGCCGGCGACGACGTCCGCGCCGATCTCGCCGGGCGGGCGCAGCAGGGTGAGCGCGAGGAGGTCGGCGGCGACGACGACCTGCGCGCCGCGGTCGTGCGCCGCCTCGATGATCGCCTGGTGGTCGCGCAGCGCGCCGCTCGCGCCGGGGTAGGACAGCAGCAGGCCGAAGAACTCGCCGTCGGGCAGGCCGGCGGCGAGGTCGACGACCTCGACCTCGATGCCGAGCGGCTCGGCGCGGGTCTCGATCACCGCGATGGTCTGCGGGAACGTGTCGGCGTCGACGAGGAAGCGGGCCGAGCGGGCCTTGCCGGCGCGGCGGACGAGCGTCATCGCCTCGGCGGCCGCGGTGGACTCGTCGAGCATGGAGGCGTTGGCCAGCGGCAGGCCGGTGAGGTCGGCGACCATGGTCTGGAAGTTCAGCAGCGCCTCGAGCCGGCCCTGGGAGATCTCCGGCTGGTAGGGCGTGTAGGCGGTGTACCAGGCGGGACTCTCGAGGACGTTGCGCCGGATGACCGGCGGGGTGAGCGTGCCGTAGTAGCCGAGGCCGATCATCTGGACGCGCGGCTCGTTGCGGTCGGCCAGCTCACGCAGCTCGCCGAGCGAGCGGTGCTCGGAGGCGGGCGGCGGCAGCTCGAGGTCGATGCCTTCCTCGCGGATGGACTCCGGCACCGCCTGCTCGACGAGCTCCTCGAGCGACCCGACGCCGATGACGTCGAGCATCCGCGCGAGCTCGGCGGGCCGCGGACCGATGTGCCGGTCAGCGAACTGGGTGCCGTCCTCGAGCGCGGCGAGCGGAATGCGGTCCTGGGTCATCGTCGCCTCCGGTGTGGGGTGGGCATGCCGAAGCAGGCCTCCCCCTCTGTCCGTGCCCACTGAACGCGGGCGCCTGAGAGCTTCGTCCGCCTGTCGACGGACTTGCACCTTCGGCGGGGTGGACCGGGCCACCCACTTTCCAGAGGCGTCTCGCCCACGCGGTTCGGGTGCCTGAGAGGTTCCGGGGAGGATTTGCTCCTTCGGCGCCGGGCCAGGACGGCTCGGTCTCTCCCGCGCGGGATCAGCGACTACACCGCGCAGCCTACCCCGACCCACCGGAGAATCCCTGGACGCCCGGGCCGCGCCTCGCCGGGCCGTTCGAGGGGCCGACGCTTTCGTGCTGGGCCGACAAAACTCGGGTCGGCCGTGACGAAAGGTGGTCAGCCGGCGTTGCGGGCCTTGCGGCGGGCGGTGAGCTCGTCCTCGGCCATCGGCTCGACCACGCCGCCGTCCGCGCGCTCCGCGGGGAACTCGTGGATCGTGCCGTTGATCTCCTGCATCGCGCCGCTCACGGCTATGCCGAACACGCCCTGGCCGCCCTGCAAGAGGTCGACGATCTCCTCGGGTGAGGTGCATTCGTAGACCGTCGTGCCGTCGCTGAACAGCGTGATCCTCGCGAGGTCACGGACGCCGCGCCGGCGCAGGTGGTCGACCGCCACGCGGATGTTCTGCAGCGACACCCCGGTGTCCAGCAGCCGCTTGACCACCTTCAGGACCAGCACGTCCTTGAACGAGTACAGCCGCTGCGACCCCGACCCGTGCGCGCTGCGAATGGTCGGCGCGACGAGGCCCGTCCGGGCCCAGTAGTCCAGCTGCCGATAGGTGATACCCGCGATCTGACACGCCGCAGGACCGCGGTAGCCGACGAGCTCGTCGGGCGCTGACTCGTCCGGGAACAGTTCGCCCTGCTCACCGGTGCCGGCCTCGACGGGACCTTCCTCGACCACGCCTGCCTCCGCTCTTCAACCGCCCACGAGACATCCCGAGGTGACGTCGAATGACATCCTCGCGATTCGCTCAGGATTGACGGTAGGTCGACGGCGGGGACCGGTCAACGCGACGCGCGGGCGAGCGGGCTCAAACCTCAACGTCAAGTCGAGGCTTCC
>NZ_DASWSJ010000275.1:0-10260 GCF_036402745.1 Actinophytocola sp.
GAGCTGGCAGAGCAGGCCCTGACCCTGTGGCGCGGCCGCCCGCTGGCCGACCTGGCAAGCGATCGTGCAGATGCATGGCGCACCCGGTTCGTGCAGAACTCCTGGCTACCGGCCAACTTCGCCCTCCTGGAAGCCCTCCTGGCCACCCACCGCTACGACGACGCCCTGGAACGCCTGGATGAGCTCCAGGCCGACCACCCGCACGACCTGTCGCTGGCGATGTTGCGCCTGACCACCCTGCACCACGTCGCCCGGGGCGGCGAGGCGACCGCGTACTACCTCGGCATGCGCCGGCACTTCGTCACCGAGTTCGACCAGCAGGCAGCCGACCACCTGATGGCCCACTACAACGGCCTGTTCGCGCCGAGCCTGGACCTGGGGCACCAGCCGGAGCCGGTGGTCCGGCCACGCCAGCTGCCGCACGACATCGCCGACTTCGCCGGCCGGGAGGATCTGCTGGCCGCACTCGACAGGGCCACCACCACGGCCGATGGCGAGGCCACCAGCGGGGTCGTGATCCTCGACGGGATGGCCGGCGTCGGCAAGACCGCGCTCGCCGTCCGGTGGGGCCACCGCGCGCGGAACCGGTTCCCCGACGGGGAGCTCTGCGTCAACCTCAACGGGTTCGGCGACGCAGCCCGGGTCGAGCCGTCCACAGTGGTCGATGACTTCCTGATCGCGCTCGGGCACGAGTCGGATCCGCGGATGGAACACCGGTCGCGGGAGCTGCTGCTGCGTCGCGTGCTCGCCGGCCGGCGCATGCTGGTGATCCTGGACAACGTGCGGGACACGGCGCACGTGGCCGGGCTGGTCCGGCTGCTGTCGAACTGCCTGGTGCTCGTGACGAGCCGGCTGCGGCTCGGCTCGCTCGCGGCGGCGACCGGTGCGCGGCGTGTCCGCGTGGAACCGATGACGCCGGACGAGGGCGTGGATCTGCTGTCCCGGCGGCTCGGTGGCCCGGCGCGACTCGACCAGGACCGCCGGGAACAGGTCATCGCGCTGTGCGCCGGGCTGCCGCTGGCGATCACCCTGCTGGCCGACCATGTCGCCCGCGCGCCCGCGGCGGAGCTGTCGGGCTTCGTCGACAGCCTCGACCGCCGCCAGCTGATCACCGACATCGGCGAGCACGGCGACGGCGTGGCGAAGGTGCGTGCGTTCTTCTCCCAGTCCTATCTCGCGTTGGGGCCCGCCGAACGCCGACTGTTCCGATTAATCGCCTTACATCCGGGGCCCGACATCAGCATCGACGCGGCGTGTGCGTGCGACGGCCGAACCCGCTCGGATACCACCAACAGTCTCAACGTTTTGGTCGGCTCGCATGTGCTGGAGCAACCAGAGACGCTCGACCGATTCCGCTTTCACGACCTGATCGGCGAATTCGCGACGGAATGCGCGGAGCTCGACGAATCCCCGGAGTCCAGGAGTGCCGCGGATCACCGAATTCTGACGTTCTACCTGACCACCGCCAGAGACGCGGTCGGGGCGCTGTATCCCAGCCTGCCGCTGGCTCCGCCACCGGAGGGGCTGCCGGCTGTGACGGCGGCGCCGTTGGCCGACGTCGCGGCGGCCCGTGGCTGGTTCGACCGGGAGCGCACCACCCTCACGGCGGCGATCGGCTACGCCTTGGACCAGGGGTTCGCCGAGCTGGTCTGGCAGCTCGCCGACCCGGTGACCACCTACTTCGATCGCAAGGGGTACTTCGCCAGCAGCTGCGCGCTCCGCGAGCTCGCGGTGACCGCCGCCCGGGTCTCGGGGCACCGCCTCGCCGAGGGGTCCACGCTTCTCGGGCTGGGCATGGTCCGGCTGACGCTCGGCGAGCACGCCGCGGCCCGGCGCCGGCTCGCCGAGGCGATGCCGCTGTTCGAGGCCGAGGGCAACGACCGCGGCGTGGCCGCGACACTGCACCAGCAGGGCAAGGTGGAGATCGTGCGCGGCGATCCGGCCGCGGGGCTGGACCTGTACCTGCGCTCGCTGGCGATCGTGCGGCGGATCGCCGACCAGGAGGCCGAGTGCTGGGTCCGGCTCAGCCTGGGCGAGGCGTACCGGACGATCGAGCAGCACGGCGAGGCCCTGGTGCACCTGCACGAGGCCAAGTGGCTGGCCCAGCGGATCGGCGACGACCCGGCCCTCGGGAGCAGCCTGGCCATGATCGGCGCCGCGCACCGGGACCTCGGCGACCTGCAGGCCGCGGCGGCGCACACCGAGCAAGCCCTCGCGATCGTGGAGGACGTCGATCTCGGGGTGACCGCCAAGGTGTGCATCGAGCTCGCCGAGCTCGCCGAGGCCCGCGGCGATCCCGCGACGGCGGTCGGCTACGCCCGCCGGGCCGTCGCGGTCTGCCGCCAGATGCGCAACGTCGTGTACGAGGCGCAGGCCGACGAGGTGCTGGGCGACGTGCGGTACGCCAACGCCGACCTGCCGGACGCGGTCGCCGCCTGGCAGGACGCCGCGGACCTGTGCGCCCGGCTCGGCGACCCCACGCGGGCCGCACTCATCCAGGCGAAGATCGACAAGGTCCCGGCGCACGACATCCAGCTGCCCCGGGCGCGCCCCGGGACCCTGCCGGCACCGGACCGACGCCCTTGACTCATCCGGCTAATGCCATTAGCTTTTCGGCTATGAACATTCGCCGGAGTTCTCGTGCCTAGGGCCGGGCTCTCCGCCGCCGTTGTCGTCGACGCCGCGCTCGCGGTGATCGACGAGCACGGCAGCGACGGGCTCACCCTCGCCGCCGTCGCGGCGCGGACCGGGGTTGCCACGCCCTCGCTGTACAAGCACGTCGCGGGGCTGGGGGAGCTTCGGGTGCTGCTCGGCATCCGGGTGCTGGAGGAGATGACCGAGCGCTTCACCGCCGCGGTGTTGGGGCGCAGCCGGGACGACGCCGTGTCCGCGCTCATGCGGGCCTACCGCGACTACGTCACCGAGTACCCGGCCCGCTACGCCAGCATGCCGCTCGACCCGCTGCACGACCCCGGCCTCGCCGCCGCCGGGGGCAAGCTCCTCGAGGTCGTTTTCGCCACCCTGCGCGGCTACGGCCTCACCGACTCCGCGGCCGTCCACACCACCCGCTGCCTGCGTGCCGTCGCGCACGGGTTCGCCTCGCTCGAGGCCGGCGGCGGGTTCGGCCTGCCCGAAGACCTCGACCAGACCTACGACCAGCTCATCGACACCGTCCTCGCCGGCCTGCCCCGAACCTGAAGGAGACCTCCCATGTCCAGACCCAGCGCCATCGTGTCAGCCGTCGCCGGCGTGCTGTTCCTCCTCTACCCGGTCGTCCGGCCGTGGACCGACGAGACCACTGTGGACGGTGCGCACGCGGCGATGGCCTCCGGCGCCTGGGTCGCCTCGCACCTGTTCGCCATGCTCGGCTTCGTCCTCGTGCCCATCGCGCTCCTGTCCCTGCGCCACGCGATCGGCCTCGCCCCCGCGGTCACCATGTGGGTCGGCGCCGGGCTCACCCTGCCCTACTACGGCGCCGAGGACTTCGGCCTGCACGCCGCCGCCACCAAGGGCACCGGCCTGCTCGCGGTCGCCGAGGCCGCCCGCTACAACCCCGTGGCCGTCACGATGTTCGGCGCCGGCCTGCTGACCCTCGCCGCCGGCGCGATCCTCGTGGCCGTCGCGATCTGGCGGTCCGGCGTGCTGCCGCGCTACAGCGCCATCGCGTTCGCGGCCGGGTTCGCGTTGTTCCTGCCGCAGTTCTTCACGCCGGCGCCGGTCCGCATCGCGCACGGGGTGCTGATGCTCGTGGGCCTCGTCTGGCTGGCGGTCGCGATGTGGCGGCCCGCGCCGGCCGCCGCCCCGGCGACGGTCCTAAGCGGCCAGGGCGCCGCGTAGCGAGCGGTACAGCAGCGCGGCATCGCCAAGGCGGTGCCGCAGCTGCCGTTCCAGGCCACCGATCGGCACCAGGTTCTGCGGCGCCCGCGGGTCCTTGTGCGGCGAGCTGGCGAGCCCCGGCAGCACCCGCGCGGTGACGTCGGCCAGCGCGACCGCGTCCTCCGGCGGCAGGTCGGCCGAGCACTCCAGCCGCACCACCGCCGACCACGGCGCGCGCGACGCACCCGGCAGCCGCAGGTACCACGAGTGCCGCTCCCAGGACGTGCCCATCGTGAACACCGGGCTCCGCTGCCCCGGCGCCAGCTCCGCGACGACCGCCGCCTGCTCGGGCTGCAGGTAGGACTTCTGGTGCGTCTTCACGTACCCGACGGTCCGCGCCAGGTGCGTGCGCCCGCGCAGCGGACCGTCCACGACGAGCAGGTCGTCCTCGACGTTGCTGTGCTGGCGCCACGAGTTGGCGAGCTCCACCTCCAGCTCGGACAGCCGCCGCTGCACGCCGAGGGTGAGCTTGTCCAGGCCGCCGGTGGTGCGGCGGAACGTGTAGCGCGCGTGCCGGGTCGCGATGTCGCCGCCGGACTCCGCGTACAGGCCGCGGTCGACCGCCACGTCGAGGATCCGCGCGACCCCGTCGCAGCACACCAGGCCCGCCGCGAGCGACGCGACGACCCCGGGCAGCGGCTCCGGCTCCTCGCCGTGCACCCAGATCCGCGCGTCGATCCGGCGCACGCCGTCGAGGAACAGCACCGAGCCGGGCAGCGCCCCACCCCGCGGCGACAGCGGCCGCCACCGCGCGGCCGGCAGCTCCAGGTCCAGCTCGAGCCGGGCCGAGGACTCGCGACCGTCCAGCTCGTCCCCACGGGCCACCCCGTAGCCGGGATCCCACGGGTCGACCGTGTACGAGGTCGGCGACAGCAGCGAGGTCATACCGCCACCATCACACCTCGACCCGCCGCAGCCGCGACGACGCGCCGTCCCTGCTCACCGCGAACTGCACCGGCACCCGCTCGGCCAGCGCCGGCACGTGGGTGACGATGCCCACCATCCGGTCGGTCTCCTGGGCCAGCCGCTCCAGCGTGGCCGCCACTGTGTCCAATGTGGACTCGTCCAGCGTGCCGAAGCCCTCGTCGAGGAACATCGAGTTGAGGTCCCGCTTGCCCCCGGACAGCCCGACCACCTGGTGCGACAGCGCGAGCGCGAGGGCCAGCGAGGCCTGGAACGTCTCGCCGCCGGACAGCGTGTTGACCGGCCGCTGCGTGCCCGCGTCGTTGTGGTCGACCACCACCAGCTCGTTGCGCTCCGCGCGGTGCAGCTCGTACTGCCCGCCGGAGAGCTGCATGAGGATCTCCGACGCCTCGGTGACCAGCGAGTCCAACGCCTCGGCGCACAGCCACGCCTCGAACCCGTTGGACTTGAGCAGGTTGCCGAGCATCCGCGCGACCTGCTCGTCCTCCCGGCACTTCGCCAGCTCCGCGGCGAGCGCGGCGGACCGCGTGCGCTTCTCGACCAGGTCGGCCAGGTCGCGGGCCGACCGTTCCCGGTGCGAGGCCAGCACCACGTCCGGCTTCGCGTCCCTGGCGAGCGCCACGCCGTGCCGCTCGAGCAGCGAGGTGAGCTCCGCGCGCGCCGCGCCGCCCTGCGCCCGCAGGTCCTGCTCGGCCTTCTCGAGCTCGGCGGCCCTGCCGGCCAGCTCCCCACGCTGCTTCTCCGCCCACGTCAGCAGCACCTGCCACGCGGCGGCGAGCTCGGTGCCCTCGACCGGCGGGACGCCCAGCGCGACGAACTTGTCGCGGCCCGCCCGCAGCGCCGACCAGGCCCGCTGCTCCTCCTCGGACAGCTCGGCCCGGTCGCGCTGGGCCCGCTCGACGGCCGTCCTGGCGACCTTCGCCGCGGACCGCGCGCGGTCAGCCGCGGCGTCGGCGGCCTCGCGCCTGCCCAGCGCGGCGTCGACCTCGGCCGCCGGTGGGGCGTCGCGCAGCTCGGCGGCGTGGTCACCGGCCTGCTTCTCGGCGGAGCTCACGTCCGCGCGGGCCGCCGCGGCGGCCTTGCTCGCCTCGGCGTGCGCCCGGCGCAGCGCGGTGACCTGCGCCTTGGCCGCCGTGACCGCGGCCCGCGCGGCGTCGAGGTCGGCCGGGACCTCGTGGTGGGGCAGGTCGTGCACCTGCTGGCGGCACACGGGGCACGGCTCGCCCTCGGCGAGGTCGGCGGCGAGCGCGACCGCCCGGTGCGCCCGGTCGGCCGCGGTCCGCGCGGCCTCGGCATCCGCGAGCGCCGTCTCGGCGGCGGCGAACTCGGCCGCCGAGCCATGCTCGGCCTCGTCGGCCGTCGCGGCGGCGGAGCGCAGCCGCTCCAGCCGGCCGGCCAGCGTCGCCGACCGGGCATGCGCGTCCCGCCAGCGGGAGAGGACGGTTTGCTCCGGCAGGTCGGCCCGCGCGGCCTCCGCCTCGGCCTCCTTCTTCTCCGCGGCGACCCGCTCCTCGAGCCGGCGCCCGACCTCCTCGTCGGCCACCGCGAGGCGGGTGGACAGGTCCACCACGTCACCCGGCCGGCGCAGCGCGCCGAGGTCGGAGAGCTGCTCGCGGGCCTGGCCGGCCTTGGTGTTCGCCTCGGTCCACCGCGTCCGCAGGGTGGCCATCTCCTCCACTGCGGAGTCCACTGTGGACACCAGGTCGTCGAGGTCCGCGACCTTCCGCTCGGCCGCGGCGACGACCTCGTCGGTGACCGTGCCCAGCTCGTTGAGCCGCTTCTGCGCCGAGTCGAGCTTGCTCGCGGCGACCTTGGCGCGCTCGCGGGCCCGCTGCCCGACGTCCTCGTAGACCGCGTAGGCCAGCAGCTGGATCAGCAGGTCCTGCCGGTCGCCCGGCTTGGCCTGCAGGAACTCCGCGAACCGCCCCTGTGGTAGCACCACACACTGGGTGAACTGCTCGTAGCCGATGCCGAGCAGCTCACTGACCGCCCCGGTGACCTTGTCGCCCTCGGCCATCGGCTCGGCGACGGCCTCCATGATCTTGGCCAGGTCCGCGTCCGGCGGCACACTCGGATCGAGCCGGTCGAGCCGCGCCTCCTTGGTCTGCACATTGCCTTGCGGGGTCCGGCGCAGCAGCCGCACCGCCGCGTACCGGCCACCCGACGCATCGAAGACGAGGGCGACCTTGCACTCCGCGGTGGACGGCGCCAGCGCGTTGCGGATGACGTTCCCCTTCCCCCAGCGCGGAACCGTGCCGTAGAGGGCGAAGCAGAGCGCGTCGATGACCGTGCTCTTGCCCGATCCGGTGGGCCCGGTGAGCACGAAGAAGTCCACATCGGACAGATGGACGTCGGTGCTCTCGCGATAGCTGCCGAAGCCCTCGAACATCAGGCGCAGCGGGCGCATCAACGACCTCCGGTGGACTCTTCGAGCAACTCGGCGAACATCGCGCCGAGCCGTGGGTCCTCGACTTCCTTCTCCGCCAGGAAGTCGGCGAACAGGTCGGTCGGGGAGCGGCCGATCCGCGTCCGCACGGCGCCACCGGCGTCGGCCTGGGCGCGGAACTTCTCGTCGATCTGCACGTCGAGCGTGTTCGGCAGTTTCTCCCGCACCATGTCGGCGAGCCCGGCACTGGCCTTCTGCGTGAGGATGACCCGCAGGAAGCTGTCGCCCGCCTCCGCACCGGCGGCGACGACCTCGTCGAGCGTGCCGCGCAGGGTGGCCAGCGACCGGCCACCCTTGAGCGGCACCGGCCGGATCTGCGCCCGGCTGTCCGGGGTGGCGTGCACGATCAGCGCCACCGCCTGGTTGTCCTCCTCGCCGAAGTCCAGCGCGATCGGCGAGCCGGAGTAGGCAATCGGGCAGGGGCCGCCGATCTGCTGGTACCGGTGCAGGTGACCGAGCGCCGCGTAGTGCGTGGTCGCCGGGAACGTGTCCGGCGGCACCTCGTAGCCCAGCAGCGTCTGCACCGCCCGCTCGCCGCCACCCCAGCGGCCGCCGAGCAGCGTCGCGTGTGTGGTGACGAGGTTGACGCTGTCGCTCGTGAACCCGGCGCACAGCATCTCGATGATCGACCGCATGCGGTTGGCGTAGTCCTGGTTGTGCCGTGCGGGTTCGTGCAGCAGGACCTCGGCGGCGCGGACCGCGAGCCGATGGGACAGGAACGGCAGCGCCGCGACCACGGCACGCTCGCCGGAACGCGTGTCCAGGGTGATCGTGCCGCCGTTGTCCGGGGTCTTCGGCGTGCCGATGACATGCATGCCGAGCGCGCCGAGCACCGGCCGGTACACGTCGTTCACCAGGTTCTGGTTGTCGTGGTTGCCCGCCAGCACCACCACGTGGCGGCCCTCGGCCCGTAGGTTGATCAGGGTCCGCATGACCAGACCCTGTGCCTGCGAGTTGGGCGCAGAGGTCTCGAACAGATCCCCGGCCACGATGACGAGGTCCACGTCCTCCTCGTTGGCGATCCGGACCAGGTCGCGGAGAACGACCTTCTGCTCGTCGATGCGGGGCTGGTTCTTCAGCACCTTGCCGACATGCCAGTCGGCGGTGTGCAGGATCTTCATGCGGCCCTTCTCTAGAACGGGGGCGGGTCGTCGTCTTCGTCCGCACCAGCGATGCCCGCGAACGGGTCGGCCGGGGCGGCCGGGCCCGTGTCGACGCCGGTCCACGTGCCCTTCTCGGCGGGCCGGGTGGCCCACGCGGGGAACGGGAACTCGATGGCGAGCGGCACCGGGATATCCGGCTGCGACACGAACATCGTGCCGGGCTTCGCGATCGTTGCACGCTGGCGCTGGGCGGCCGGCAGGTAGCCGTACTCCGGCCGGGACGCCTCGGCGGGGTCGAGCCGGCCGGCGACGCGGATGGAGCAGTTGGCGACGATGCGCCGCTCGACCTCGCTGGCGGTCTGCTGCGCGCCGATGAGGATGACGCCGAGCGAGCGGCCGCGCTCGGCGACGTCGAGGAGGATCTGCTTGATGGGGCTGTCGCCGTCGCGCGGGGCGTACTTGTTGAGCTCGTCGAGGACGATGAACATCAGGGGGCGCGCGGTGCCCTGCTCCTCCTTGCGGCGGAACTCCTGGCGCAGGGTCACGCCGACGACGAACCGCTGGGCCCGGTCGGGCAGGTTGTGCAGGTCGATGACGGTGACCTGGGCCTCGGACGTGGTGAGCGCGCGGTTGCCGCGGTCCTTGAGGTCGGCCCGGATGATGCGCTCCAGCGGGCGGACGGCCGAGCGCAGCCGGCGCAGGAACGCGTTGACGCTGCCGGTGGACGTGCTGCCGGCCACCCAGTCGCGGCGGGTGTCCTCGTCGAGCAGCTCGTCCTCGATGAGTCCGACGAGCTGCTCGAAGCTGCGCAGCTGGCCGCCGCGGCCGGGGTCGACGTTGGCGATCTGGACCGCGCCGTCCGTGCCGACCTTGGAGTAGTCGCGCCTGAGGCGGGCGGCGACCTGGCTGATGAGCATCGTGTACTGGCTGCGCTCGTCCTCCCCGTCGGCGAAGACGAAGGGCAGGAGCTCCTGCTCGCAGAACTCGGCGAGGGTCCAGTAGAAGGGGCTGACGGCCTTGTCGCGGGCGCGGACGTCGGGGGTGCCGTTGGGGTCGCCGGGGCGCGGCGGGGCGAACACCTGGACGTTGCGGAACGAGGTGGCCGGGAGGCCGAGGAGGCCGTACTTCTGCCGGTACTCGTCGGTGAGCCGGGAGTTGGTGTAGTCGAGGAAGAGCAGGTCCTCGCCCTTGACGCTGAAGATGAGCGCCTTGGTGTTGTGCGCCTCGCCGGCCAGGACGCCGGAGTTGAAGATGGAGTGCAGCAGGAAGGTGGCGAAGCTGGTCTTGGTCGCGATGCCGGACACGCCGGAGATCGACACGTGCCCGCCGCGGGTGCCGTCGATGAAGTCGAAGTTGGCGTAGACCGGCTGCCCGTCCCGCCCGAGGCCGATGGGCACCTTGGCGTCGGCCATCTTGTCGAAGTACAGGGCGGAGTCGCGCTCCTCGCCCATGGCGCGGGTGACGGCCGTGCCCGGTCGCGGCGGCACGTAGATCTCCGGCTCGACCCGGGTGACCGTGACCTCGGCGACCTCGCTGACCTCGGCGGGCAGCGCCCCCTGCTCGATGAGGAAGACGTCGGAGGCGAAGCGCGCCCCCTCGTGCCCGGCCTCGACGTTGGTGACCACGCCGGCGATCTGGATCTCGGTGCCGTCCGGGAGCTTGCGCCGCGTGACGACGACGTCGTCGAGCTGCAGGAACTGGTCGGCGGCCACCCCGACAGAGAACTCGAGCGGACTGGCCGCGACGGTCCCGACCACCAGCCCGACCGGCACCTGCCCCGCGAGGGTCACCGCCCCGTTGGGCGACGGACTCGGCTCGGCCACAGACGCTCCTCGGCTCGCTCGTCAGCTGAGCCCGCAGTCTATGTCCGGCCCCCGGCAACCCCCGGGAGCGCCGCACCCGGCACGTCGC
>NZ_DASWSJ010000276.1:0-3904 GCF_036402745.1 Actinophytocola sp.
CAACGAGCCGCGGTACCCGTCGTTCAAGGGGATCATGGCGGCGAAGAAGAAGCCGGTCTCGACGATCACGCTGGCCGATGCCGGGATCGACGCGTCGCAGGTCGGGCTGGCCAACGCGCTGAGCACGGTGACGTCCTCGCAGCCCAAGCCGCCCAAGAGCGCTGGGGAGAAGATCGAGGACGAGGGCGACGGTGGCGCGAAGATCGCCGCCTACCTGGTCGCGCAGAAGCTCATCTGAGATCGATCGACGAGAGTAGAGGAGATACCCCATGGCTGAGGTTCTGGTCCTCGTCGACCACCTCGAGGGTGAGATCAAGAAGTCGACCTACGAGCTGCTGACCGCGGCCCGCGCGCTGGGCGAGCCGTCGGCGGTCGTGGTCGGTGCCGCGGGCACGGCGGGCAAGCTGGCCGACGGGCTCAAGGAGCACGGCGCGGAGAAGATCTACGTCGCGGAGACCGACTCGAGCGACTTCCTGTCGCCCGAGGTGTCCGTGCTGGCGTCGCTGGTCGAGGCGAGGTCCCCGGCGGCGGTGCTGATCGGCGTGTCCGCCGACGGCAAGGAGATCGCGGGCCGGCTGGCCGTGCGCACGGACAGCGCGCTGCTCGGCGACGTCGTCGCGGTGGGCGCGGACGGCGTCACGCACTCCGTGTTCGGCGGTGCCTTCATCGCGCAGGCCAAGGCCAACACCGAGCACCCGGTGATCACGCTGCGCCCGGGCTCGGTGGAGATCGAGCCGGCCGCGGGTGCCGGCGCGGAGGAGTCCGTGCAGGTTCCGGCCGCGTCGGGGCGCTCCGCCACGGTGACGAGCCGGGAGCCGATCACCGGTGGTGACCGTCCGGAGCTGACCGAGGCCTCGGTGGTCGTGTCCGGTGGTCGTGGTGTGGGCTCGGCCGACGACTTCTCCGTGGTCGAGGTCCTTGCCGACTCGTTGGGCGCCGCTGTCGGTGCGTCGCGTGCGGCGGTGGACTCGGGCTACTACCCGCACCAGTTCCAGGTGGGGCAGACCGGCAAGACGGTGTCGCCGCAGCTCTACATCGCGCTGGGCATCTCGGGTGCGATCCAGCACCGGGCCGGGATGCAGACGTCGAAGACGATCATCGCGGTGAACAAGGACGCCGAGGCGCCCATCTTCGAGATCGCCGACTACGGGGTAGTGGGCGACCTGTTCAAGGTCGCCCCCCAGCTCACCGACGCGGTCACCAAGCGCAAGAGCTGAGCTCGTTCTCTTTTCGTCGAGGCGGCCGGGGCATTCGCTCCGGCCGCCTCGACGTATTTGTGGCCGCCGTGCGGATCGGGGGCCGTCGTGTGGGTCGGGGGCCGTCGTGTGGGTCGGGCGCCGCCGTCCGGGTCGGGGGCCGTCGTGCGGGTCGGGCGCCGCTGTCCGCTCGCTGGCGGCCGTCGTTCGCGGCCGTCGCCGAGGTCTACTCCAGCGGGTTTTGATCATGGCCGGGATTCCGCTGAGGTAGATCTCGGCGAAACGGCCCACGGCTGGGGCTGGTTCGGTCAGGCTGGGCGGGTGTATGGGTGGGCAGTTTCGGGGGACCGAGGCGGTGGCGGCCGGCCTGGTGACTCCTGATCAGTTGCGTGGGCCGCGCTAGCGGCGGGTGTACCGGACCTGTACCTGCCGTCCGGCGCTGAGCTCGACCTGTGCGCGCCGCTCGCCGTCCGCCTCGTCGGCGGCCTTCGGTGAGATCTACTCCAGCGGGTTTTGATCATGGCCCGGACCCCGCTGAGGTAGATCTCGCCGAATCGGCCCACGGCTGGGGTTGGTTCGGTCAGGCTGGGCGGGTGTTGGGTGGGCAGTTTCGGGGGACGGAGGCGGTGGCGGCCGGCCTGGTGACTCCTGATCAGTTGCGTGGGCCGCGCTACCGGCGGGTGTATCCGGACGTATACCTGTCGTCGGACGCCTCGCTCGACCTTTACGCACGCTCGCGGGCTGCTTACCTGCTGGTCCGTGACCGGGGTGGGGCGCTGGTCGGTTACTCGGCGGCCGCCCTGCTCGGCGTCGACTGCGCCCCGCGCGGCGCTCCGGCCGAGGTTGTGCTGCCCGGTGCGGCTCGTCGACACCCGGGGCTGCGGGCGTACCGGGCCCGGCTCGCGGATCACGATCTGACTACCGCGGCCGGCTGTCGGTTGACCACGCCGGCGCGCACGGCGTGGGATCTGGCTCGCCGGCTGCCGCTGGTCGAGGCGGTGGTCGCGGTGGATGCGCTGGCTCACCGTGGCGCGTTCGCGCCGGCCGACCTGCTGGCCAGGCGCGCCGGCGAACCGGGGGCGCGTGGGTGCCGACGGCTGGCCGAAGTTGTGGGGCTGTCCGAGCCGAGGGCCGAGTCGCCGATGGAAAGTCGGCTGCGGGTGGGCCTGGTCCGGGCAGGGTTACCGGTGCCGCACGCGCAATACGTGATCGCCGACGAATACGGCTTTCCGTTGGCGCGCGTCGACCTCGCATACCCGGTGGCGAAGCTTGCCATCGAGTACGACGGTGCCCACCATTTCGATGCCCGGCGAGCCCGGCTGGACCGGCAGCGCGACGCGGATCTGGCCGGGCTCGGCTGGCGGACGCTGAGGCTGATCGACGACGACCTGCTGGCCATGCCGCAGACCGTGTGTCGGGTCGGCGGACTGCTCGGCATGCCACCGGCCGAGCTCGTGTGACGTTGCGTGAGCGGTTGCGTCCGGTTGGGGGTGCTCGGCGTGCCCCGGCGGAGCGTTCACCCGTTTGCCATCGGGCGGCCAGGGCGGGTCTGAGCTCTCGTTCCACGCGCCATGTACACCTTGGGCATGACGCAGTCGCAGCTGCTGGTGAGCACCCCATCGATCGAGCAGACCGGGCCTACCTCGCGTTATTCGCTGCTGTTGACCAGGAACGATGCCGACGTGGAGGCCGCGCAGCGGCTTCGATACCGGGTGTTTGCCGAGGAGCTCGGCGCCACCCTGAACGACGCGGGCAGCGGCCGCGACATCGACCGCTTCGATGAGCACTGTGACCATCTCGTTGTCCGGGCGGACCGGACCGGCGAGATCGTCGGCACCTACCGGATGCTGCCGCCGGAGCGGGCCGGGGCCGCCGGCGGCCTCTACTCGGAGACCGAGTTCGACCTCTCCGCGTTCGCCGGGTTGCGGTCCTCGCTGGTCGAGGCCGGCCGGTCCTGCGTGCACCCCGATCACCGCAGCGGCGCGGTGGTCAGCCTGGTGTGGGCCGGCATCGCCCGATACCTGCTGCTGACCGGGCACTCGCACCTCACCGGCTGTGCCAGCATCCCGCTGGCCGACGGCGGCGCGCTGGCCAGGGGAGTCTGGGAGAGCGCCAAGGCCAAGCACATGTCCCCGGCGGAGCTGCGGGTGACCCCGTGGCACCCGTGGGACGCCGACGCGGCGCCCCGTCCCGAGCGCACCGTCATCCCGCCGCTGCTGCGTGGCTACCTGCGGCTGGGTGCCTGGGTGTGCGGCGCGCCGGCGCACGACCCGGACTTCGGCGTGGCGGACCTGTTGGTGCTGCTCCCGCTGGAGCGGGTGGACCCGCGCTACCTGCGCTTCTTCCTGGGCGGCGACGCATGACGCAGGTGGCGAGCGACGAGGCGATCCCGGCTGTGTCGCTGCCGCCGCCGACGACTCCCCAGCTGCCGCCGACGACTGCTCAGCCGCCGCCGGCGAGTACCCAGCCGCCGCCGGCGAGTACCCAGCCGCCGCCGGCGAGTACCCAGCCGCCGCCGGCGACTGCTCAGCTGCCGATGCCACATCTCCAGGTCCCGGCGGCACATCCTCAACTGCCGCCGGTAACCCAGCGGGAGGGACATTCCTGGGCGCCGGTGTCCGCGTGCGTGCCGGGCTGCCTGCCGGCGGACGGCTCGCTGCCCCGGGTCGGGCGGGCGCGCCTGGCCGCCCGGCTGACCGGGTTAATGG
>NZ_DASWSJ010000277.1:0-34808 GCF_036402745.1 Actinophytocola sp.
ACGGTCCGCCAGGTCAGGGTCGAGGACCGCGTCCGCCAGGTCGAAGGCCTCGCGGATCGGGAGGTCCAGCATCTCCGCCGGGCGCATGCGCAGGGCGCGGACCGCGGCCACCAGCTCGCACGCCAGCACCTGCCGGTAGGCGGCCGCCGCCTCGCCGGCCTGGCGGGCTGCCTGGGTCGCGAAGCTCGCGTGGTCCTCGACGCCGCGGGAGACGATCGCGGTGCCCAGGGTCACCGGCAGCGCGGCCTGGCGCAGTGTCGCCAGCGCGTCGTGGGCCACGTACTCCAGGATCATCACCCCTGAGCTGCCCGGCGGGCCCGACGCCAGGAACGCCGGCAGGTCGGTGAACGACGGCTCGACGAGGTCCCCGAGGCGGGTGGCCGACAGCTCTGCCACGTGGTGCACCGTCGCGCGGGCCTGGTCCAGCGCGACCGCCACGTACGCCAGGTGGAAGTGCGCGTGGTGGAACACCTCACCCGCCGAGAGCGAGACCATCGGGTTCTCCGTCGACGCGTTGATCTCGATCGTCAGCACACGGCGGAGGTAGTCCAGCGCGTCCAGCGCCGGGCCCTGCACCTGCGGAAACGCCCGCAGGCCATAGGGATCCTGGATCCGCCGGCCGGGCTGCGGCACGCCGGCCATCCCCAGCAACCGGCGCAGCTCGGCGGCACACCGGACCTGGCCCGGGTGCGGGCGCGCCTCGTGCACGGGCGTCGCGTACGCCTCCGGGGAGCCGCCGAGGACCACATAGGACAGTGCGGCCACGGCGTGGCTCGCCCGCAGCAGCCGGTCCAGCTCCAGGGCCGACAGCACCGCGTCGGCGAGGGTGGCGGCGTTCGAGCTCATGAACGCCAGCGCGTCGCTGGTGTCCAGCGCGACCGGCGGCAGCGACCCGGTGGCCCACGGCCGCTCGCCGGACAGCGTCAGCGCGGTCTCGGCCAGCGCGGTCAGGTCGCCGGTGCCGATGGCGCCGGTGCGGTGCACGAGCGGGACCGCGCCCGCGGTCAGCGCGGTGGCCAGCGCGTCGAGCAGCCGCGGGTGCGCGCCCGACCCGCCGGCGGCCAGCTGGTTGAGCCGGATCACGAGCATCGCCCGGACCTGCCGGGCCAGCATGGGCGCGCCGGTGCCGCCGGCGTGGCTGCGCAGGAGCCGCCGGCCGTGCTCGGGGCCCGCGTCCTCGTCGACGGTGAGGTCGCGGTTGGCCCCGACGCCGGTGGTCCGGCCGTAGATCTCCCGCCGCGCGGACAGCTCGGTCACCAGCGTCCACGCGTCCTCGGCCCGCCGGAGCGCCTCGCGGGCGACCCGGACGGTCAGGTCGTTGTCGGCGACGCGTTCGACGTCCGCGCAGCCCAGCGTCCGCCCGTCCACCACCAGCTCACGATCACCCATCGGCGCTCCCGTACGAATACTGTCAACTGGCGCCATTGTGGACGTCCCGTCGATAGCATCGCCGGGATGCCCTCGGACACCGTCGACCACCTGGCTGATCGCCTTGCCGTGCTGGGGTTCCGGCACACCCCCGGCACCACGGCGGAGTTCACCATGGACGGTCGCGCGGTGCGCGTGGTCCGCACCAGCACCGGGCCCTTCGCCGAGGTGCTCGTGCTCGGCGAGCGCTGGGTGGACGCCGCGGTCGTCTCCGCCGCCATCGACGGGACCGTCCAGGATGGACCGTCGGTACGCACGCCGGCCGCCGCGTGCGCGGCCGCGCTCGGCGCCGCCCGGCTGCCCGCGTTCCGCCGCTCCGGCCGCGACCTCGACCACCTGCACCTCGTCGAGGTGTACTGGTGGGACGCGGTGCTGGTCCTGGAAGTCACCTACAACTACTTCGACGAGCAGCGCTACGAGTCCACCTGGGACTCCATCGAGGCCGACCGGGACGCGCGCTGGGAACCCGACCTGACCCCCGATCAGGCGACCGCGTTCGCTCACGCGCTGTGGCTGGCCACCGGGGGAGAGCTGGCCCGCGAGCCGGTCCGGGCCGGCCCGATCACGCTGCTGCCCATCCTCGGCGACCGGTGCGAGCTGCGCGTGCTGGAGTCCACTGAGCACCCGAAGTTGCTTGGCCGGCCGTGGTTCCTCGACATCGACCTGCTCGTCACGCTGCACACCACGCTGTGCCACCTACCGAGCCTGTTCGGGTAACTCGCGCGCCTTTCTCTCGTTGAACCGGCGACAACCTATCCCCTGCACGGATGACCCCTGATGGGGTGACCGAAAGGTAGGTACTTGTGAAACGTATCTGGCGGACCGCTGTCGCCGTGGTGACGAGCGGGCTGGCGGTGGCGGTGTTCGCGAGCCCCACGGCGGCGGCCGCGCCCACCGCGGCGTCGGTGACGGTGCACCGGCTCGGCGCGGTCGACGCGACCACGTGGACACCCGAGGCGATGCGCAACGCCGTTCCACTCGACCGGCTCCTGCCGAAGGCGGACGCGTCCGCCCTCACCCGGGACGTCCGGCGCGGCGCCCCGCAGGTCGTGCAGCCGACCGACTCGCTGCTCGACGGCCTGCTCCCGCTGGCGCTTCCCCAGACGGGCGGCGCCTGGACCGGCGGGGGCGCGGTGCAGAAGACCGCGGGCCGGGTGTTCTTCACCTACGCCGGCCGGCGGGCCTCGTGCAGCGGCAACGCGGTGACCAGCGGCAACAAGAGCGTCGTGATGACCGCCGGGCACTGCGTGAAGCTGGCCGGCGCCTGGCACACCAACTGGGTGTTCGTGCCCGCGTACAACAACGGCAACGCGCCCTACGGCACCTGGACGGCGAAGGCCACGTTCTCCACCCCGCAGTGGGTGGCGAGCGAGGACATCAACTACGACGTCGGCGCCGCGGTGGTCAGCCCGCTGAACGGGCGGAGCCTCACCGACGTGGTCGGTGGCCAGGGCATCGCGTTCAACCAGGCACGCGTGCAGTCGATGTACGCGTTCGGCTGGCCGGCGGCGTCCCCGTACGACGGCACGAAGATGATCTACTGCAGCGGCCCCACGTTCAACGCGCTGATCAGCGACGGCATCGGCCTGACCTGTGACATGACCGGTGGCGCGAGCGGAGGGCCGTGGTTCCTCGGCTTCAACGAGGGCACCGGCACCGGGATCCAGAACTCGGTGAACAGCTACAAGATCAACCTCGTCTCGATCTGGATGTTCGGCCCGTACTTCGGCGCCGACGCCCAGGGCGTCTACAACACCGCGCGGGCCGCCTGAGTCCCGCATCCGCTGGCGGGTGGTGCCCCTCGGGGTGCCACCCGCCAACGCTTAGTCTGGCCGGCGATGACGACTCTCCCCGATGACCTGACTGACGACCTGCGCACGCTCGCCATGGTCAACTACGGCCACTTCACGTCCATGCGCGTCGACGGCGGCCGGGTGCGCGGCCTGGGCCTGCACCTCGAGCGGCTGGACCGCGACGCCCGCGAGGTCTTCGGCCGCGGCCTCGACGCCGACCTCGTCCGCGCGCGGGTCCGCGAGGCGGTCGAGGGCCGCGACGGCCCGCTCTACGCCAAGGTCAACGTGTTCGCCCGCGACCTCGACCCGGACGTCGACGAGCACGAGCCGAGCCTGCTGGTCACCGTTCGCCCGCTGCCGGCGCGGGCCGGGTCGCCGCTGCGGGTCGGCACGGTCGCGTACGAGCGGGACCTGCCGCAGGTCAAGCACGTCGGCACGTTCGGACTGTTCCACCAGTCCCGGCTCGCCCGGCGGCGGGGCTTCGACGACGCCCTGTTCGTCAACAGGGACGGCGAGATCAGCGAGGGCTCGGCCTGGAACGTCGGCTTCCTCGACGGCGACACCGTGGTCTGGCCGAGCGCGCCCGCGCTGCCGGGGGTCGCCATGCATCTGCTGCGGGACGCGCTGACCGCGCGCGGCGTCCCGGTCGAGACGCGGCCCGTCACGCCGGCGGACCTGCCGCGCTTCCGGGCGGCCTTCGCCAGCAACGCGCTCGCGCCGGTCCAGGTGCTCGGGTCGGTCGACGACGTGCGGTTTCCCGGCGACGAGGCGGTCGCCCGGCTGCTGGCCGAGGCGTACGAGGAGATCCCGGGGGAGGTCCTGTGACGACCACGAGGCGGTTCGAGGGTTTCGGCGAGCACGCGGTCGACTTCTACGACGGGCTCGTCGCCGACAACTCCAAGTCCTACTGGACCGACAACAAGGCCACCTACCAGGCCGACGTGCGCGAGCCGATGGAGGCGCTGCTCGCCGAGCTGACCGCCGAGTTCGCCACCGACTTCGGCAGGGCGACCGTGTTCCGGCCCTACCGCGACATCCGGTTCGCCAAGGACAAGACGCCCTACAAGACCCACTGCGGCGGCGTCATCGAGCCCGGCCGCGGCGCGGGCGCGTACTACGTCGAGCTCAGCCCGGAGGGTGTGCGGACCGGCGGTGGCTGCTTCCACCTGCAGTCCGACCAGCTCGCCCGGTTCCGCACCGCGGTCGGCGAGGAGATCCACGGCGAGGCGCTGCGGAAGATCCTCGGCAAGCTCGAGAAGGCCGGCTGGGCGATCCAGGGCGACCAGCTGCAGACGAGGCCGCGCGGCTACCCGGCCGACCACCCGCGCCTGGACCTGCTGCGATACCGCTCGATGTACGCGGTGCGGACCTGGCCGCCGGACGACGTGCTGCACGAGCGCGGGCTGCTCGACCGGGTGCGCAAGGCGTGGCGGGCGGTGCGGGCCTTCAACGAGTGGGCACGTGACCATGTCGGGATCACCGAGCAAACGCGGCGCTAACTTTCTGGATCGATCAGGGTATTACTGCTCGGTACTTCGGGATCGTTCCAGCGAACAGCGCTAGGCTACGTACCCGTGAGTCGACGAGCGAAGATTGTATGCACTCTGGGGCCTGCGACAGCGACCGCGGAGAAGGTGCGCGACCTGGTCGCGGCCGGCATGGACGTCGCCAGGATGAACTTCAGCCATGGCAGCCATGGCGACCACAAGCAGGTCTACGACCTGGTACGGGCCGCCTCGGACGAGTCCGGCCGCGCGGTTGGCATCCTGGCCGACCTGCAGGGACCGAAGATCCGCCTCGGCACGTTCGCCGGCGGCCCGGTCGAGTGGCGCGCGGGTGACATCGTCCGGATCACCGTCGAGGACGTCGAAGGCACCCACGATCGCGTGTCCACCACCTACAAGGGCCTGGCCAAGGACGCGAAGCCGGGCGACCGGCTGCTGGTGGACGACGGCAACGTCGGCCTGACCGTCATCGCGATCGAGGGGCCGGACGTGGTCTGCGAGGTCACCGAGGGCGGCAAGGTCAGCAACAACAAGGGCATCTCGCTGCCGGGCATGGACGTGTCGGTGCCGGCGATGTCGGAGAAGGACATCGAGGACCTGGAGTTCGCGCTCCAGCTCGGGGTGGACTTCGTGGCGCTGTCCTTCGTCCGGTCCCCGGCCGACATCGACCTGGTGCACCAGGTGATGGACCGGGTCGGGCACGGGCGGCTGCCGGTGATCGCCAAGCTGGAGAAGCCCGAGGCCGTCTCGAACCTCGAGGCGATCGTGCTGGCCTTCGACGGCGTGATGGTGGCCCGCGGTGACCTGGGTGTCGAGCTGCCGCTCGAGCAGGTGCCGCTGGTGCAGAAGCGGACGATCCAGATCGCGCGCGAGAACGCGAAGCCGGTGATCGTGGCAACCCAGATGCTGGAGTCCATGATCAACAACTCCCGGCCGACCCGGGCCGAGGTGTCCGACGTGGCCAACGCGGTGCTCGACGGCGCCGACGCGGTGATGCTGTCCGGCGAGTCCAGCGTCGGCCGGTACCCGATCGAGACGGTCCGCACGATGGGCCGGATCGTCGAGGCGGTCGAGGCCGAGTCCGTCGTGGTGCCGCCGCTGACGCACGTGCCGCGGACCAAGCGGGGCGTGCTGTCCTACGCGGCGCGGGACATCGGTGAGCGGCTCAACGCCAAGGCGCTGGTCGCGTTCACGCAGTCCGGTGACACCGTCCGGCGGCTGGCCCGGCTGCACACCCACCTGCCGCTGCTGGCGTTCACCCCGACCCCGGCTGTCCGCAGCCAGCTGACGCTGACCTGGGGCGTCGAGACGTTCATGGTGCCGGAGGTCGACTCGACCGACCTCATGGTGCGCCAGGTGGACACCTCGATGCTGTCGATCGGGCGGTACCAGCAGGGTGATCTCGTGGTCGTGGTCGCCGGGTCGCCGCCCGGGACCGTGGGCTCGACTAACCTCATCCGGGTCCACCGGCTCGGGGAGGAAGACCACGCCTGAGCCGGTCCGCCGGTGTTGAGGGGTGGCGCATGACCGAAGCGGCTCGGCAGGCGGCCGCGGACCTGGCCGAGCTGCGCGCCGGTGCCCCGGACGGGATCGTGCACGGCCAGCCGGTGCTCGACCGGCTGGTCGCGCTGCTCGACCTGGAGCGGATCGAGGAGAACATCTTCCGCGGGGTCTCGCCCGCGCAGTCGCCGGTCCGGGTGTTCGGCGGCCAGGTGGCCGGCCAGGCGCTGGTCGCCGCCGGCCGGACCGTGCCGTCGTCACGCAAGGTGCACTCGCTGCACGCGTACTTCATCCGCCCCGGCGATCCGAGCATCCCGATCGTGTACGAGGTCGACCGCATCCGCGACGGCCGCTCGTTCACGACGCGCCGGGTGATCGCGATCCAGCGCGGGAAGGCGATCTTCGCCCTGTCCGCGTCGTTCCACGAGCCCGAGTCAGGCGTCGAGCACGCCGAGCCGATGCCCGACGTGCCGTCTCCCGAGTCGCTGCCCACCCGTGCCGAGACGATGGACAAGTTCGCCGACAAGCTGGGTGAGTTCGCGAAGCTGCCGCGGCCCATCGACGTCCGGTACGTGACCGTGCCGCCGTGGGAGCTGCGGGAGCGCGGGCCGAGCGAGGCCCGGTCGCAGGTGTGGATGCGTGCGGACGGGCGGCTGCCGGATGACGAGCTGCTCCATGTCTGTGTGCTGACGTACGCGTCGGACATGACGCTGCTGGACTCGATCCTGGTGCGGCACGGGGCTTATTGGGGGCTCGACAACGTCCTGGGCGCCAGTCTCGATCACGCGTTGTGGTTCCATCGGCCGTTTCGGGCTGACGAGTGGTTCCTCTACGACTGTGTCTCGCCCAGTGCTTCTGGGGCTCGGGGGTTGGCTACCGGGCGGTTCTTCGCGGCGGACGGGACGTTGATCGCGACCGTCGTGCAGGAGGGGCTGTTGCGGATCCTCGACTGACCGTCCGCGCTGCGCCGCCCGGTTGCTCTTCGTTGGTGATTGTCATCGCTCTCCCTGAGTAGGAGGATTTCTCACCAATCGCCCCCTGCACCCGGGAGTTGCTGTGAAGAGCCGTCGTTTACGTCCGTTCGTTCTGCTTGCCGGGCTGGTTCTGGTGATCGGCGCCGTGGGGTCCGTCTCGCCGGTGGCCGCCCAGGATCGAGGCGGTCTGGGGAGCGATCTGGACGGCATTCTCGCTGATCCGGGGCTCGCCGGGGCCGATGTGGGGCTCGTCGTCCGGACGGTGGGCGGCGAGATCGTCTACCAGCGCAGTAGTGACCGCCGCCAGCAACCGGCCTCCAACGCCAAGCTCGTCACGTCGGCCGCCGCCATGGAGGTGCTCGGGCCCGACTACCGGTTCACCACCACCGTCGCCTCGGCCGCTCGGCAGAAGGAGGACGTCCTCGACGGCGATCTCTACCTCAAGGGCACCGGCGACCCGACCGTGCTCGCCGCCGGTTACGACGCGCTCGCGAAACAGGTCGCCGACAAGGGGATCACGTTCGTGCGCGGCAAGCTCGTCGCCGACGACACCTGGTTCGACGACACGCGCCTCGGGCTCGGGTGGGCCTGGGACGACGAACCTTATTACTACAACGCGCAGGTCTCCGCCCTCACCGCGGCGCCGGACACCGACTACGACGCCGGCTCGATCGTCGTCAAGGTGAGCCCGGGCGCGAACGGCGCGAAGGCCACCGTGACGACCGTGCCGCCTACCGGGTACGTGACGCTCGACAGCACCGCCACCACCGGCGCGCCCGGCTCCGCCAACACGATCTCCGTCGACCGCGCGCACGGGAGCAACACCTTCACCATCACCGGCTCGATCCCCGCCGGCGGGGCCGCGACGTCAGAGTGGATGGCCGTCTGGGAGCCGACCGGCTACGCGACCGCCCTGTTCCGCGACGCACTCAAGGCCCACGGCGTCCGGGTCGCAGGTCCGACCACCCGCGGCGCCACCCCGGCCGGCGCCACGACACTGGCGACGCGTGACTCGATGCCGCTGAGCCAGTTCCTCGTGCCGTTCCTCAAGCTCAGCAACAACCTCCACGCCGAGATTCTCACCAAGGCCATGGGCCGGGCCACCGCCGGGCAGGGCAGCTGGACCGCCGGCCGGAACGCGATCTCCGCGACCCTCGCGGGCTTCGGGGTGCAGGGACGGCTGTCCCTCGTCGACGGGTCGGGGCTGTCCCGGATGGACCAGATCGCACCCGATCAGCTGGCCGCGCTGCTCGCCGGCGCGACCAGCCGGCCGTGGTTCCCGACGTGGTTCTCGGCACTGCCGGTCGCCGGGAAGGCCGACCGGCTGGTCGGCGGCACGCTGCGCAACCGCATGCGGGGCACCGCCGCCGAGGGCGCCGTGCACGCGAAGACCGGCTCGCTGACCGGCGTCAGCGGGCTGTCCGGCTACGTCGACACGGCGGCGGGCGAGCGGCTCGTCTTCTCGATGGTCACCAACAACACCATCGGCATCGACACCAAGAAGGTGGAGGACGCGGTCGCGATCCGGCTCGCCTCCGCCGGGAGCGGTGCGGCCGTCGCGCGGGCGCCGCAGGTCGCGCCGGGTGAGCGGCAGGGCGCCAACAACCGGGCCGACCTGGAGTGCAGCTGGGTCAAGGCCTGCTGAGAACGGAGAAATGCGACGGGCCCGGGATCGTTCGGGGGACGATCCCGGGCCCGTCGCTACGCCGGACGACCCGGGGGAGAAGTGGGGGAGACAGGTCGTCCGACAACGAGCGGCGGGTTCGGGGGGAGCCCCGCGCTCGTGGTCCGGAAGAGGCTCAGCAGCCAGGGGCGTTGAGCATGCCGAAGCTCGACGGCTCGGCGAGCACCACGGGCCGGCGCATCGGCGTGGTCACCTCGACGGCCGTGGGCTCGTCGTCGGTGGCCAGCAGGCACAGGTGCGCGGACAGGTAGGCGCGGCACGGCGCGGGGGTGCGGCCGAAGCGGCTGGTGCGGCAGCTCGGGCAACGGCCGAACTGGTCGGGCTCGTGCTCGTCGAGGACCGCCTTGAGCGCCTCGACGAGGCGGGGCAGCTCGAAGCGGGCCACGGTCGCGGCCGTGTGCTCGTCGCCGAACTGGGCGCGGTGGGTGATGTCGGCCAGGTACTCGGCCAGCGACGACTCCAGCTGACCGAAGATCGGACTACTCACCGTGACTCCCGTCGGGGTCGGCGGTAGCAGGGCGCTAACCTGGGCGAGTCCGAGTTGCGGCTTCGCGGTTCGTGCGTCAATTTGCAGCCCCAGGGTGCTTTGGTCAGGCGTGTCTTCGGCTGACGCCTTCGACTCGATTAGCAGCTTGCGACGAGACACCCGCATTTTGCAAGTTGCATTACCCGATCGGGTGATGCGGATCTGGCCGCAGTGGAGTTGATTACCGTGTGCATGCATTCTGAGCGTGGTTTCCGGGATTGCCCGACGATTGCTCGGAGCTCAGGTGAGAGCATCGGTCCAGACCAACCTTCGACCAAGGTGAGGTGATCCGGGTGGCACGAGGTCCCAGCCCGACGGTGCGCCGCCGGCGGCTCGCCAGCGAGCTGCGCCGGCTCCGCGAGGCCGCCGAGCTGACCATCGACGAGGTCGGTGAGAAGCTCGAGTGTTCGGCCTCCAAGATCAGTCGCATCGAGACCGGCCACGTGGGGGTCACCCCGCGCGACGTCCGGGACATGCTCGAGGTGTACGGCATCGAGGACGACGAGCGCGAGGCGCTGGTCCAGCTGTCGCGCGAGGCCCGCAAGAAGGGCTGGTGGCACGCCTACAACGAGGTGTTCACGGGCTCCTTCGTGGGCCTGGAGTCCGACGCGTCCTCGCTGCACACCCACCAGGCGCTGCTGGTGCCGGGGCTGATGCAGACCGAGGCCTACACCCGCGCGGTCCACCGCGCGATCCGCCCGGACTCGACCGAGGCCGATGTGGAGCGACGGGTGAAGGCCCGACTGACCAGGCAGAAGCTGCTCACGGACCCGCATCCGCCGGCGTACTGGGCGGTGCTCGACGAGGCGGTGCTGCACCGCACGGTGGGCAGCCCGGAGATCATGCGGGCCCAGCTCGAGCGAATGCTCGAGCTCGGAGCGCTCCCGCACGTTACGCTTCAGGTGGTGCCGTTCGCGGCCGGGGCGCATGCCGGTATGGAATGCCCGTTCCTCATCCTCGGCTTCCCCGAACAGGCCGATCCGGATGTGGTCTATGTCGAGAACACGACATCTGGTGTCTACTTGGAACAGCCGTCTGACGTGCACCGGTATACGTTGATGTTTGACCATTTGCGTGCGGCGGCGTTGAAACCTGACGATACCGTCGTAATGGTAGAGCGGGCGGCCGACCGGCTCGCCTAGCGTCGATTTCGAGAGGAGCAGAGGGTGACCGTTTCTGACCTGACAGGCGCCATCTGGCGCAAGAGCAGCCGTAGCGGTGCGGGTAACGACTGTGTCGAGCTTGTCGTGGCCAGGATCGGCGCAGCGGTGCGTGACTCCAAGAACCCGGAGGCTGGCCACATCGCGTTCGACGGAACGGGATGGAATGCCTTCATGGGAGTCATGAAGGAGGGACGTCTCGACAACGCCTGACCGTCCCCCCGGCCTGCGCCGGCTCTTCACCTTTCAAGATCAGATGATTGATTAGTGATCACCTAGCCAGGTGCTCTCCAGACCCTGGAGCACCGGCTTCTTCCCCGGCCTTACGCGGGCGCCTCAGCGCCGCAGGCCATCCCTTACCTCACCCCTTACGGCAGTCGCCGCCGGGTAAGGCCCCCCGCACGCCGGCAGTGCGTGACCTTCCGATGCCGCGCCTGGGGCCTCAGGACGAATCTCGACCTCAGCGACCAGCAGAGGAGATCGAGATGAACGTGACTCCGGAGATCGTCCGGGCCGAGATGGACTACCGGGTCGAGCGGGCCCTCACCGGGGCCGCCCTCGAGCACGTGCGCGCGGTGCGGCGGCTGCACCGCCCCTGGTACCAGCGGCTGTTCGACCACGAGCACACCGGCGAGGCATCGACCGAGGTTAATGGGCCGCCACTGGCCGCCTGAGGTGTGCGAGCATGCGTGCGTGGCGCGCCTCGGTTCCGGTATCCCCCTGGTGGCACGCGACCGGGAGCTCGGTCGGTTGCGGGCCGCGTTCGACCAGGCCGCCGCGGGGTCCGCGGCGGCCCTGCTCGTCTCCGGGGACGCGGGCGTCGGCAAGACCCGGCTGACCGACGAGCTGGCGGTGCTGGCCCGCGAGAAGGACGCCGTCGTGCTCACCGGGCGCTGCCTGGACGCCGGCGAGACCGGCCTGCCCTACCTCCCGTTCGTCGAGGCGATGGCCCAGCTGCCCGACCGTGCGCAGGCCCTGCGCGCGCACCCGGCGCTGGTCCGGCTCTTCCCCGACGCGATCCTGCCCACCGGCGAGAGGCCCGGGGGCGGCGGTGGCATGGCCGGTGTCGGCGCGGTCGTCGCCGGCGCGGGCGCACGCACGGGCGGCCGCGCCGAGCAGGACGTCGGCCAGCTGCAGCTCTTCGACGCCGTCCACGCGCTGCTCACCGAGCTCGCCGCCGACTCGGCCGTCGTGCTGGTGCTGGAGGACCTGCACTGGGCGGACGGCTCCACCCGGCGGCTGCTGGCCTTCCTCGTCTCCCGGCTGCGCGAGCAGCGGCTGCTGATCGTCGGCACCTACCGCGGCGACGACCTGCACCGCCGGCACCCGCTGCGGCCGCTGCTGGCCGAGCTCGTCCGGCTGCCGGCCACCGAGCGGCTCGAGCTCAACCCGTTCGACGAGGCCGACTCCCGCACGTTCGTCGTCGCGCTCGCCGAGGAGCTGCTGCCCGAGGACATGGTCCGCGAGGTCGCCGGCCGCTCGGAGGGCAACGCGTTCTTCGCCGAGGAGCTCCTCGCCGCCTACACCGAGAACGGCGCGGGCCTGCCCGCCACGCTCGTCGACGTGCTGCTGTCCCGCGTCGAGCGGCTGTCCGAGGGCGCGCAGCGGGTCATCCGGGTGGCGTCGGTCGCCGGCCGGCGGGCCCCGCACATGATGCTGCACGAGGCCGCTGGCCTGTCCGAGCCCGAGCTCGAGGAGGCGCTGCGCGAGGCCGTGCAGCACCACGTGCTCGTGGCCGCCCTGGACCAGCGCGTCGAGGTCTACGCGTTCCGGCACGCGCTGCTGCGGGAGGCCGTCTACGGCGACCTGCTGCCCGGCGAGCGGGTCCGGCTGCACGCCGCCTACGCCACGCACCTGGCCGCGGAGCGCGGGCAGCGCGGGATCGCGGCCGCGCTCGCCCACCACAGCATCGAGAGCCACCAGCTGCCGCAGGCGCTCGCCGCGTCCATCGAGGCGGCGCAGGAGGCCAAGTCCTCGGGCGCGCCCATCGAGTCGCTGCACCACCTGGAGCGCGGGCTCAAGCTGTGGGACGCGGTCGCGCCCGAGGACCGGCCGGCCGGCGCCGACGAGGCCGCGTTGCTGCGCGAGGCCTCGCACGTGGCCGGCAGCGCGGGCGAGCCGGAGCGGGCGGTCGCGTTCGCCCGGCAGGCGGTCAAGCTCACCGACGCCTCCGACAACCCCGAGGCCGCCGCGATGACCCGGCGCCGGCTCGCGTCGGCGCTGTTCGTCGTGGAGGGCAAGGAGGAAGAGGCGCGCCAGGTGATCGTGCGGGCCTGGGAGCTCGTCGAGGACCTGCCGGCCACCTGCGAGAAGGCCTGGGTGCTCGCGGTCTACGCGTCGATCCTGCGCGGCATGCGCGAGCCCGCCGAAGCGCGGACGTTCGCCGAGCTCGCCGTGCGGGACGCGCGGGTGGCCGGCGAGCCGGGCGTGGAGGCCGACGCGCTGATCACGCTGGGCGCGCTCGACGAGACCGAGGGGCGGGTCGAGCAGGGCCGGGAGCGGCTGCGGGAGGCGCGGCGGCTGGCGGTGGCCGACGACTCGCCGATGGTGGAGCTGCGGGCGCTGCACTACCTGGGCATGAACTACTACGAGCAGGGCGACCTCGACCCGGCGATGCGGATCATCGACGAGGGCGTCGAGCGGGCGAAGAGCAGCGGGCTCACCTGGGGTACCTACGGCTTCGAGCTGCGGGCGATGAAGGTGACCACCCGGTACGCGAGCGGCGACTGGGACCAGAGCGAGGTGGCCGCGGAGCCGCCGGGGCGCCGGGTGTCCAGCACGGTGTCGGCGCGGCTCGCGGCGGTCGGCAGCCACGTGATGGTGAGCCGCGGCCGGCTCGCCGAGGCGGCTCGGCTCGCGGCCGACCTCAGGTCGGAGTGGCACCGGGACTTCCAGATCGGCGCGGCCATGGGGGTCGCCGCGGCGGAGCTCGCGTTCTGGCAGGGCCGGCCCGAGGACGGCGTGGCCGTGGTGCGGGAGGCGCTGGCGTGGGCCGAGCGGGTCGGCGGCCAGTGGATGCTGGTCGGCATCCGGCTCGGCGCGCTCGGGGTGGCGCTGTGCACGGAGCTGGCCGAGCGGGCGCTGCGGCGGCGCGAGGACGGCGAGCACCGGGCCGCCGTCGAGGAGGGCGAGCGGCTGTTCGAGCACGCGCGGAACACCGCCCGCTACGGCCGGCCGCGCACCGGCGCGCTCGGGCCCGAGGGGCTGGCCTGGCTGGCGCGGGCGGAGGCGGAGCTGTCCCGGCTGCGTGGGGACGCCTCGCCGGACCTGTGGCGCGCGGCGGCCGAGGCGTTCGGCTACGGCGCGGTCTACGAGCAGGCGATCTGCCGGTGGCGCCTGGGTGAGGCGCTGCTGCGGGCGGACCGGCGCGAGGAGGCCGCGGCCGCGCTGCGGGCCGCCGACGCGGTCGCCGAGCGGCTCGGCGCCCGCCCGCTGCACGACGCGATCCGCCGGCTCGCCCGGCGCGCGCGGGTGCCCGTCGGCGACGGTCCCGCGCCCCGCGAGACGCTCGACCCGTTCACCCCGCGCGAGCGGTCGGTGCTGGGCCTGGTGGCGCTGGGGCGGACCAACCGGCAGGTGGGCGAGGAGCTGTACATCAGCGAGAAGACCGTCAGCGTGCACCTGTCCCGGATCATGGCGAAGCTCGGCGCGACCCGGCGGGCGGAGGCGGTCGCGATCGCCTACGACAAGGGGTTGCTGGAGGCCCCGGCGCCGTAGGCGGCGTTGTCGTGGCCGCCCTCTAGGCTTTTGCGGGTGGAGGACTGCCACTGCTGGATCTGCGCGGTGCCCGACGGGCTCGGCTCGCAGGACCTCAACATGGTGTGGCAGGTCCAGGAGCACGGCTGGAGCGTCGTCGCCGTGGCCGAGGAGCACGAGCTGCCGGGGTGGGCGTACTCCGTCGGCATGTGGCACAGCATGCGCGGTCCCGAGGTGTGCATGTTCGGGCTGCGGGGGCGCGACATGCACGCGTGGATCAACGCGGTCGGCCAGCAGGTCGCGGCCGGTCAGGCGCTCGCCGTCGGGCCGCGGCTCGGGGTGCTCGACGGGTTCCCGGTGATGGTCCGGGCGGTCCACGAGTCCTGGCACGGCGACCTGTTCGGGGTGGCGCTGGACTTCTACCGCTCGGCGCCGCCGGTGCTGCAGCTCATCTGGCCGGACCGGCACGGCGTGTTCCCGTGGGAGCCCGGTGCGGGACAGCGGTGTCGCGCCCACCAACCGTTGCTGTGGCTGCCGAAGGCCGACCACCCGCCGGGCGGGTGGACGCGGCTGGCCGAGCTGTCGGACTCGCCGTTCCCGGACGCGGGGATCAACGAGCTGGTCGTCGGCTCGAAGCGGGTCATCCGTGGCGAGGCCGCGATCGCCGGCGTCGTCCACACCCACGACGGCCGGTGGGAGTTCCTCGACGCCGTCACGGTGCGCGGCGAGGACGACCTGGGCATGGTGCACCTGCGCCACCTCGTGTCCGACCACCCGCACATCCGCGACTTCGCCGACCTGCCCCGCGGCCACGCGGCCTGGCAGCAGCCGGACGGGAACTGGGCCCGCTCCCCGCTCCATCCCGGCTGAGATTCACCCGATCAGGTTTCGGTGTGACGGTGCGGTTTCGTTGGGAGCAACGGGGTTCGTGAGCGCCGCTCGGGGAGACCGCCCGTTTCTCTGCCCGATCGGTCATCCGTCCCGGGTTCGCTGAGGACATAGCGTTCTCGCATGGCGAGTGAACCGGAGCTGCGCACCGGCGGCAGCGGTGAATGGGTGCTGTACCTGCAGCAGTCGCTCAACCACCACTACCGGCAGTCCGTCACCGCGGAGAGCGGCGAGTTCGACGCCGCCCTCGAAGCCGTCGTGCGGCACTTCCAGCGCCAGCAGGGACTGCGCCCCACCGGCGTGGCCGACGCCCCCACCTGGGCCACCCTCACCGGCACCGCCGCCCCGGCCGCCCAGCCGCACCCGGCCGGCCACCCCGACCACGCCGCCGCCGACCACGCGGGCGCGCTGCACGGCACCGGCGTCCACGCCGACCAGCACCCCGCGTCGTTCAGCGAGGGCGGTGCCCCCGCGCTCAAGTACAGCTGGCCCGACATCCCCATCGCGAGCGCCGCGGTGGACGCCGGCGCGGCCCTCGTCGAGCTCGAGCTCACCCTCACCGGCGAGTCCACCGTGGCCTTCCCGCACGGCCCGGCCGGCGCCACGCTCGACCAGCACGGGCTCAGCCTCGCCGCCGGCGCCGCGCTCGACGGGCTCACCAACGGCCTGTCGGTCAGCAACCTCGGCTCCGGCAGCCCTGGCCTCTCCGCCGCCGTCGGCACCGAGTTCCTCCAGGTCTCGGCGGGCCCGCTCACCCCGAACCGCATCGAGTTCAGCGGCAGCGCGCACCTGGACTACGAGGTCGCGACCGACCACGGCCACGCGAAGGTCACCGGCCAGGTCGGCTACAAGCTCCAGGTGACCGTCACCCCGCACGTCCAGCGCGAGGAGGCGCCGGCCACCGACACCGCGCCCAGCTGGGTCGAGCACCACGCCCAGGACCTCGCCGCGGTCGGCCTCGTCGTGCTCGTCGCCGCGTTCGCGATCGCCCTCGCGCCGGAGACCGGCGGGGCCAGCCTGATCCTGCTCGGCGCCTAGCCATGGACCACGTATTCCGCTACCGCTTGCCGGAGACCCCGGTCGCGGGCGCGGCCGTGGACATCGGCCACCTCGGCATCCGCATCGAGCTCCTGCTCACCGGCGACCTCGACGTCGTCGGCCGGGCCACCGAGTCCACTGTGGACGACGAGACGATCCGGGCCTGCGCGCTGAAGGCCCTGCGGGGCATGGCGAGCGGGGTGATGGTGCGTGGCCTCGGCTCGGCCACCCCCGCGATCACGTCCACCGCGGGACACGTGTTCACCCAGCTGCGCCACGAGTTCCCGGACACCGGGGTTTCCTTCGCCGGCCGGTGCGAGATCGACTTCGGCCAGCGCTGCGACTCGGCCGAGGTGACCGTGCGCGGCACCGCGGGCTACTCGCTCGAGGTGGCCACCAAGGGTCGCGCGAGCTCGGCCCCCGCGTTCGTCCAGCACGACGGCGCCCTGGCCTCGATCGGCGTGGTCGTGCTCGTCGCGGTGCCGATCGCGCCGGCCCGGCTGGTCGCCGGCGAAGGCGTCTGACCAACCGGGGCCGGCGCGCGGCTCAGCCGGCGACCAGCAGCTCGGACTCGGCCTGCTCGGTGATCCCGAAGGTGGTTTTGAACTCGTCGAACGTCGTCCAATGCTCCTGCGCGAGCGGGTCGAGCACGTGGATCTGCACCGCGTCCTCCTGCTTGCGGATCCCGGAGACGACGACGAAGTGGTTGTCGGACGGCGCGAACCAGGCCGGGCCGTGCGTCTTGAGCACCGAGGACCAGCTCGGCGGGTCGTCGAGGTTGCAGTTGATCGGGGACAGGCCGAGCTGCACGCCGTAGTCGTGGGCCTGGTGGGCGGCCACCGAGTCCCCCGCGTGGACCTCGGTGCGGATGGCGGCGGCATCCTTGCTGCCGCCACCCTTCGCGTTGAGCACGGTGGCGAGCGCGGCCGCCCAGCACAGCGACGCGTCGGTGCACGGGACGAGCGTCGCCTGCTTGTCCACGTTCTCCAGCTGCTTCTCCTCGTGCCCGAGCAGCTTCCAGATCTCCGCGTCCACCACCGCCGGGCCGCTGTACTGGTGCAGCTCCCGGAAGTGCGAGACCGCGTTGTCGGTCGTCGGCCCGTAGACGCCGTCCTCGGTGACGACCTGGATCTTGTAGAAGTAGTTCAGCATCTGCTGCAGGTACATGACCCAGCCGATGTTGTCGCTGTTCTCGTGCATCGAGATGGTGGGCGCCTTCTTGGCCGTCTCCGCCATGGGTGATCTCCTCCAGTGCGTGCCGTCACCCGCCGATGAGCACCGTGCTCACCGCGACGATCGAGCTGGTCGGCGCGGGTGCGGGATCGTTGCAGGTGTTGACCGTGTCGCCGGTCCGCGCGGCCGGCTTGTTGTTGATCAGCACGGTGGCGCTGCCCTTCATCACGATCCCGGTGTTGGTGGGCGGGAGCTGGAAGGGCCCGCCCTGCGGGATGTGCGGCGGCATGTTGGTGGCCGTGCTGCCCAGGGTCGCCGCGGGCATGCCGCCGATCAGGACGTTGGGGCTGCAGGCGCCGGTGATCGTGCCGGTGAACGGGTGCGGCAGCGGCGTCGGCACCGGCCCGCCGGGGGAGGGGATCATGATGATGTGGATGTCGGTGCCGACGACCTTGTCCCCCTGCTTCGCGGCGGGACTCACGGGGTACGCACCCAGCGTTTGGGCTCGGCCGGGGCCAGTGGGCCGCGGGGCTGGGCCACGTTCTGGCCCGACTCCAGGCGGATCTTCTCGGCCGGCTTCGCCAGGTCGGTGTCCGCGGTGGGCACGAACGGCGCGCTGACCGTGATCGCGAACGCCGCGCGGGCCGGCATGCCGAGGTTGCTCCACAGCGTGCCCGGGTCGGACTCCGCCACCCGGATGAGCACCGGCTGGCCGAGGCCCGAGAGCGTCTCCGGCATGCAGTCCGGCGGCAGCTGGTCGGTGAAGATCATCGTGCGCAGCGCGATGCCGAGCAGCAGGTGCTCCTCGTTGATCTTGGGTGCGCGCGCGGTGACCAGGTAGGACAGCACGCAGCGGCGGACCGGGTCGCGCCGGGCCAGCACGGTGCCGCGGGCGTCGCGGGTCTCGTCCCAGCCGGACTCGCGGCCGCTCTGGTCGTCGCGCAGCCCGTAGAGGAACAGGTCGATCGCGTTGGACGGGCGCTCGGTCTCCCAGGTGGGCCTCGGCGGGTCGAGCCGAACCATCGTGCCGGCCGGCAGCGACCGGCCGAGCAACACGCAGAGGGCCTCGTCGACGTCGGTGATCACCAGCCCAGTCTCGACTCGCGGCGCCCCTGCGCCCACGGGCGGGCGCCCGTCCTTTCAGCGCGCATCGGTTGCCCGAAGGGGCAGCTGCCTGATGGGGCACGTGAATGCGCCCGATGGTCGCGGACGTTGGCGATGGCCCGGCTCGGTCCCCACGGCGGATTCTGGGCGGACCGGTGAGCCGTGACGGACGGCTCGCGGACGGTAGGAAAGAAGGAGTTCAGCGATGAGTGCACCTGCTGCAGGTGCGGCGGCGGAGGGTGCTGCGGCCGGAGCCGCCAGCGGGGTCGCCGGAGCCGCTGCGGGCCTGGCGAAGGACGCGGCCGAGCACGTGGCCGCCGAGTTCGTGAAGCCGAACGTCAGCCACATCAGGGTCAACAACCAGACCGACCAAGCCATGACGCTCGCCGCCCAGCACTCCGACTACGGCGGCTTCGACGACAACCCGCCGGTGAGCGTCGCGCCCCACTCGACCGGCACGTTCCGGCACAGCAGCACCGCGGTGGGCGGCACGTCCGCGGCCGGGTCGCAGGGCAGCGTCACCTACAACGTCGGCGGCAACACCTGGACCATGGTCTGGGACAACCCCAAGTACGAGACGGCGAACACGGGGAGCTCCTCGCTGGCCGGGCCGACGGCGTCGAGCTACACCAAGCACGACCAGGCCGGGCACGGCTCGCAGGAAGCGCACTTCGACTACACCCTCGAGCAGGTCGCCGCCCCCACACCGTCCCATGTGGACCCGATCCACCCGGACGACCCGGACAAGCACGAGAAGAAGAAGCCTCCGGCGCACACGCCCGGTGGCGGCGGTGGCGGTGGCGGGCACGGCCACGACGTGTACCTCAAGCGGGGCAGCCACGGCCAGGAGGTCGCTCGCTGGCAGACCCAGCTGAACCAGACCATCAACGCCGGCCTCACCGTCGACGGCGACTTCGGCTCCGCCACGCACGACGCGACGCTGCAGTTCCAGCAGCAGCACGGGTTGAAGGTGGACGGCCTGGTCGGCCCGGAGACCGAGGCGAAGATGCAGAGCCTGTTCACCCCCGCCGAGGAGAAGCACGGCATGGGCGTGGACATCCCGGACCACGCCCAGGGCGGTCAGCCGGAAGGGCCGTACCACCCGTCGACGCACGGGGAGTACCACCCGGACAACCACGGGCAGTTCCACCCGCAGACCCATGGCCAGTTCCACCCCGAGACCCACGGCCAGTACCACCCCGGCCTGCACGGCTCCTACCACCCCGAGATGCACGGGCCCTACCACCCGGAGATGCACGGGCAGTACCACCCGGAGTCCCACGGCCAGTTCCACCCGGAGCTGCACGGCCAGTACCACCCGGGCTGGCACGGCGACTTCCACCCGGAGATGCACGGGCAGTTCCACCCGCAGTCCCACGGTGAGTACCACAACGAGCTGCACGGTCAGTTCCACCCGCAGCTGCACGGCCAGTACCACCCCGAGATGCACGGGCAGTACCACCCCGAGCAGCACGGCCAGTTCCACCTGGAGCTGCACGGCGACTTCCACCCGGAGCTGCACGGGCCCTACCACCCGGAGATCCACGGGCAGTACCACCCGGAGATGCACGGCCCGTACCACCCGGAGATCCACGGCGAGTACGACCCGCAGATCCACGGCGTGTTCAGCGTGGAGATCCACGGCCAGTTCGACGAGTCGCTGCACGGCAGTTACAGCGAGGAGAAGCACGGCCCGCACGACCCGTCGGTCCACGGGGAGCACACGGCCCCGAGCCATTGACGACTCACCGGCCCGGTGCCCCCACGGCGCCGGGCCACCGGCCGACCCGAGCCGGTGCCGGCCCGATCGGCACCTCGCCACCCCGACCCAAACTGGTCTGGCGGCCCACTGTGGTGCCCGCCGGACCCCCGACCAGGACTGTCGGCCGCCCGAAGGGGCGGTTCGGCATGCCCGATGCCTCGCCCGGCGAACGACTGCGGCACAGGGGCAACAGCAACAGGATCAGTCGTAGCCGGCAGGTCGTGACAGGCGGTCGGCGACGCTCACCAAAGCAACGAGGGAGACACCCGAGATGGCCAGCAGTTACCTCGCGCCCGGTGTGTACATGGAGGAAGTTTCCTCGGGTTCGCGGCCGATCGAGGCCGTCGGCACCGCGGTCGCCGCCTTCGTGGGATTCGCCGAGCGTGGCCCCTTGCACGAGCCCGTGCTCGTCACCAACTGGACGCAGTTCAAGCACAACTTCGGTGACTTCGTCGAGAACTACTACCTCGCGCACGCCGTGTACGGCTACTTCCAGAACGGCGGCGGCACCGCGTACGTCGTGCGCGTCGGAGGTGGCGGCGGGAACGCGGCGAGCGAGGGCAACGGGCACGTCGTGCTGCCGGCCGCGGAGCTTCCGGCCGCCGGCGACGGCAAGCCGGCGCTGACGATCTCCGCGCGGGCGGTGGACTCCGGCGACCTCACCGTCGAGGTCGCGTCGGCCAGCGAGGAGGCCGAGGACAACTTCAAGCTCGTCGTCAAGCAGGGCGGCCAGCCGGTCGAGACGTTCGACAACGTCACCACCAAGCGCGGCCCCAACAACGTCGCCACCGTGGTGCGCCAGCAGTCGAAGCTCATCCTCATCGAGGAGACCAAGGGCAAGGCGCTGTCGCTGCCCAGGACCGGCGAGATCACGCTCGGCACCCCGGCCCCGTCGCCGGCGAAGGTCGGCGCCAACGACTACGTCGGCAACTCCTCCGACCGCACCGGGTTCGGCGGCCTCGAGGCCATCGACGAGGTCACCATGCTCTGCGTGCCGGACCTGATGGCCGCCTACCAGCACGGCGCACTGTCCATCGAGGACGTCAAGGCCGTGCAGCTCGCGATGATCGCGCACTGCGAGCTGATGGCCGACCGGATCGCCATCCTCGACACCCCGCCCGGGCTCAAGGCCCAGGAGGTCAAGGACTGGCGGATGGACGTCACCGGCTACGACTCGAAGTACGCGGCGATGTACTGGCCGTGGATCAAGGTCGCCGACCCGGTGGCCGGCAAGCAGGTCTTCGTGCCGCCGTCGGGTGCGATGGCTGGCATCTGGGCGCGCAACGACGCGAGCCGGGGCGTGCACAAGGCGCCGGCCAACGAGGTCGTGCGCGGCGCGGTCACCCTCGAGCTCAACATCACCAAGGGCGAGCACGACGTGCTGAACCCGATCGGCGTGAACTGCATCCGCAGCTTCCGCGGCCAGGGCATCCGGGTGTGGGGCGCGCGAACGCTGTCCAGCGACCCGGAGTGGCGCTACCTCAACGTCCGCCGCCTGTTCAACTACGTCGAGAAGTCCATCCTGCAGGGCACCAACTGGGTGGTGTTCGAGCCGAACGACCCCAAGTTGTGGGACTCGGTCAAGCGCACCGCGACGATGTTCCTGCGCCGCGTCTGGCGCGACGGCGCGCTGTTCGGCCGCGCGCCCGCCCAGGCCTTCTTCGTCAAGTGCGACGAGGAGAACAACCCGCCGGAGAACCGCGACGCCGGGATCCTCACGGTGGAGATCGGCATCGCCCCGGTCAAGCCGGCCGAGTTCGTCGTGTTCCGCATCTCGCAGTTCGCCGAGGGCGCGGGCCTCGAGGAATGACCAACCCAGCACCCCGCGCACACCCTAAGGAGACCTTGCCATGGCCGGACTAGGCCCGAACCAGCCCAACGACGCGATCACCGCTGCCCGGTTCTCGATCACCATCGACGGCTACGAGATCGCCTCGTTCTCCGAGCTGCAGGGCATCACGACCGAGGTGAAGCCGGTGGAGCTGATCGAGTCCAGCGACAAGGAGATCATCCTCAAGAAGCTGCCCGGCAAGACCGAGCCCGCCACGCTGGTCCTCAAGCGGGGCAAGAACTCGAGCATGGAGCTGTGGGCGTGGCACGAGGCCGTGCTCATGGGTGACATCGTCGCGGCCCGCAAGTCGTGCTCGCTGGTCATGTACGACACCGCCGGCAAGCCGGTCGCGCGCTACCACCTGGAGCACGCGTGGCCCGCCAAGCTCGAGATCGGCGCGCTGAAGGCCGGCGCCAGCGAGGTGCTGATGGAGACGGTCACGATCGTGGCCGAGCGCATCCAGCGCGTGGCGGCGTGACGGTGGCGGCGGCGCAGGAGACCGGCCTGCGCATCGAGTACCCGTTCACGTTGCCCCGCGGCTACGTCGACGAGCACGGCCGGGTGCACCGCGAGGGCGTGATGCGCCTGGCCACCGCGCGGGACGAGATCACCACCCAGGCCGACCAGCGGGCCCGGCAGAACCCGGCCTACCTCACGGTCCTGCTGCTGGAGCGGACCGTCACCACGCTGGGCGAGGTGCCCGCCGTGGACAGTTTCGTCGTGGAGAACCTCTTCGCGTCGGACCTGGCGTTCCTGCAGGACCTGTACCGGCGCATCAACGCCGACGGGCACACCGAGGTCGCGGTCAGCTGCCCGCACTGCGGCAACGACTTCGCGGTGGATGTCGCAGGTGATGCGCCGGGGGGATCGTGACGTACGCGGCCGACCGGGTGTGGGAGGAAGTCGCGTACGTCGCCTACTACCTGCACTGGCCGCTCGACTCGATTCTCGACCTCGAGCATCCGGTACGGGAACGAGTGATCTCGGAGATCGGGAAGATCCACACGCGGTTCGGCGCGGAGGACTGACCGGGTCTCCACGGGAGAGAAAGGGAGCGAGATGCGCTGGCCGTTCCGGCGAAGGGATGAGCGTGTGGAGTCCACAGTGGACTCCACGCACGCCGAGCCGAGCACCGGCCCGGCCGGCGTCGCGGCGGCCGGGGTGCCCCGGCGCCCGGGCCGGCAGTGGGCCTCGCTGCCCCCGCTTCCCGTCACCGTGGCGCCGACCGCGCCGCTGGTGACGGGACCGGCGCCGGTGCTCGCGCCGCTGCCGGGCAGCCGGCTGGTGTACGGCCCGCCGATCGCGACCCAGGCGGGCCGGGTCGAGGGCCTCGCCCGGACCGTCGCTCGCGAGCCCGAGCCCAGCACGCCGGTGGTGGCCACCCCGCTGCCGCCCGCGCCGGAGCCCATGACCCACCGGCCGGTTCGCGCGGTGCCGGCCACCCCGCCGGCCCCGCTGACCGAGGCGACCTCGGCCTACGTCGGTGCGCCGCGCGAGCCCGCCGAGCCGCACCGAGCCCCCGGCTGGCTGCGGTACGCGCCGGCCTGGCTGACCCAGGGCGAGCCCGACCCGCTGGGCCTGCCCATGAGCCGGCCCGAGCCCACCCCGGAGCCGCCGCGTCCGGTGTTCCCGCCGACCCGGCTGTCCGAGGCACCCGTGCCCGCGCCGGAGTCCACTGTGGAGCCGCCGGCGCGGGTGACGCCCACGCTGCCGCTCGAGCGGCCGAAGCGGCGGGCGACGCTGGGCCAGTCCCGCAAGCTGGGCCTGGGCGCGCCGATCAAGAAGGCCGGCGAGCAGGACCTGGTGCCGCCGCCGGAGCCCCCGCGGCTGGCGGCCGCGACCCCGGCCCCCACCCCTGCTCCGGTCCCGGCGCCGCCGGCGGAGCGGGCCCGGACCGCCGAGCGGCCGGCCGAGGAGGAGGCGGGCGAGGAGCCGCCGCTGCCCCAACCACCGCCGCAGCCGCCGCCCCCGCCGCTGTCGCACAAGCCGTCGCCCCCACCTCCGCCGCCGGTCCGGCCGGCGGAGGCGGTCGCACCGGAGCCCCCCGCGAAGCCGGTCCAGCCGGCCGCGGTCCCGCTGGTCTACAAGGGCGCCGAGGGCCGCCGCGAGCGTCCGGCCGCCACCCGGCAGGGCACCACGCAGGTCCCGGCCGGGCTCGCCGACGCGATCCGCGGCCGGACCGGCGTCGACGTCGCCGACGTGCCGGTGCACCGCACCCCCGAGGCGTCCGCCGAGGCGCGGACCCTCGGCGCGCGCGCGTTCACCCGCGACGCCCAGGTGTACCTGCCCGAGGAGGCCGGCCCGCTCGACACGCCCAAGGCCCGCGGCCTGCTGGCCCACGAGCTCGTGCACGTGGTCCAGCAGCGCACGCTCGGGCCCGCACTGTCCACTACGGACGGCGCGGCGCTCGAGGCCGAGGCGGTCGCGGCCGAGCACGAGCACGGTGGGCACGCCCCCGCACCCGCGCCGCTGCGGCACCCGTCGCTGACCCAGGTGATCGGCCAGGCGGCGCGCACGGCCGGCGTCCAGCTCGCCCCGCTCGCCGGGGAGCCGGTGATCAGCTCGGTGACACCCGTCCAGGTCACCTCCGCGATGCCACCGACCCCGCCGGCCGCGACGCTCAGCGACCCCGTCCGCCAGGACATCGGCGCGATCTCCGAGCAGACGGCCGCAGCCAGCGCGACCCGGGTGCTCGAGACGTGGTCCAACCCCGACCTGGGCGGGTCCGGCTTCTCGGCAGGCGGCGCGCTGCCGCTGTCCCTGCCGGCGTCCGCGCCGGCCGAGCCCGCGCCGGTGCCGACCGCGGGGCAGCCCGAGAGCGCGGCCGAGTCGGAGATGGCCAACCAGGTCCTCCAGGTGATCAACCTCGACCGCACGAGCAAGGGCGAGCAGCCGCTCACCACGCTCGACGAGTCCACGACGGCGCAGATCCGGCAGGCCATCGCCGAGCAGTTGGCGATCTCCACCAACCGCTCGATGCTGATGGCCACCGCGCTCGCCTCCGCGGGCGAGCCGGCGATCACCGGGCCGGCCCCCGCGGCCGCCGCGCCGGAAACCCCGCGCCAGCAACAGCAACCGGCACCCGAACCGGTGCCGGTCCCCGCTCCGGCGCCCGCGCCGGACCCGGTGCGCGAGGAGGACTCGGCGCTGCGGGACGGGCAGATCGATCTGGAGAAGATCGACCTCGACGACCTCTCCACCCGGCTCTACGACCGCCTGCGCAGCCGGCTGCGCATGGAGCTGCTGATCGACCGCGAGCGGGCCGGCCTGCTCACCGATTTCCGTTAGGAGTACAGCGATGGTGGGACTCAACGACCAGTCGAAGATCGGCCTCGGCAACCGGTTCAAGGTCAAGGTGACCCCCGGTGGCTGGGACCTCGGCAGCTGGGCCAAGGCCGACGGCCTCGACGTCAGCTGGGAGGTGCCGGAGTACCGCTCCGGCGAGGACTGGAACCAGCGGTACTTCGCGCCGGCCAACACCAAGTACACCGGGGTGAAGCTGACCCGGGCCGCGGCCGCCGGCGACACCGAGACGGTCAAGAAGTGGCTGGAGAAGAACGCCACGAAGCACGACCTCAACGCCGAGGTGCAGATCGCGCTGTGCGACTCGAGCGGGGACAAGGTCATGGCCTGGGACCTCAAGAACGTGGTCGTCAAGAAGTGGTCGGTCACCTCGATGGACGCCGGCTCCAGCACGGTCGCCGTGGAGACGCTGGAGCTGGAGCACGAGGGCTTCCTGAGCGACGAGTGGAAGCTGAACGTCTGACCGTCCATCCGCGACAGTCGAGAGGGGACCGATCGTGGTCAACGTGAGCGCGATGCTCGGCCTGCAGACCCGCTTCAAGGTCGTCGTCGACGGCGTCGACCTCGGCGGCTGGTCGAAGTGCACCGGGCTCGCCGTCGAGTTCAAGGCCAAGATGATCGTCGAGGGCGGCAACTACGAGTACCAGCCGATCCTGCCCGACATCATCGAGTACAAGCCGATCGTGCTCGAGCGGGCGATGAACGCCCAGGACTCCGAGCACGTGCAGAACTGGTTGCGCGGCAAGGTGTCCAGCTACATGAAGCAGGACTTCCGGGGCGGCGGCGGCGGCACCGCGCACATCACCCTGTGCGACTCGCACGGCAACAAGGTCACGTCGTGGTCGCTGCGCGGCGTCTACCCGGCCGGGTGGGACGGGCCGGAGCTGTCCGCGTCGACGTTCGGCATCGCGATCGAGAAGTTGAAGCTCGTGCACGAGGGCTTCCTGTGAGGAGACGGCAATGACGATCCCAGGGATCGGCGGCTCGGCGGTCGACGCGGCCATCGGCGTCGGCATCGGCGTGGCAGCCGTCATGGGCGCGCGGGTGCCCGCGTCGCTGCGCTGCGTCACGCCGCCGAGCATCGGCTTCGTGCCGTTCGACTTCAACCCGGAGAAGGTCACGATGACCCGCGGGTCGAACGTCGGCAACATGTCCAAGCCGAACCCGCCGAGCGCGACCAGCCTCACGCCCAGCACCAACGGCGGCGCGCACGTGCCGACGAAGGCGCTCAGCGGGTCGAAGATCAAGCTGAGCAAGCTCACCTTCACGGGCCCGCTGACGAAGTTCTTCTGCGACCAGCTGATGGCGTGGATGATCCCGAACGCCAGCTTCGGCGCGATGATCGGCCTCGGCGGGTTCGCCAGCCAGCCGGCCAAGCTGACCTTCCAGTGGGGCCCGCCGATGGTCGGCTTCATGTACGACTGCAAGATCACCTCCTGCTCGGTGAGCTACATCCGGTTCTCCGCCATCGGCATCCCGCTGCGTGCCGAGGTCGAGCTCGACCTGCTGGAGATCCCGTCCCCGTGGGGCAGCCTGCCGACCAACCCCACCTCGGGCGGCCTGCCCGGGCGGCGCGCGCACGTCGTCGGGCACGGTGAGTCGCTGCAGTCGATCGCCACCGAGAAGTACGGCACGCCCGCGCTGTGGCGCAGGATCGCCGAGGTCAACAAGATCCAGGACCCGGCCCGGCTGCGTCCGGGCACCACGATCTACCTGCCCAACCCGGACGAGCTCACCGCCTCGACCGCCGGGAGGCCCGCATGATGCCCGGTGGCGGCACGGACATCGAGATCGTCCACCCGAAGATCAGCATCGGGGCGTTCGAAATGCCGCTGTCGATCTTCCCCGGCGTCGAGGGCCTGCTCATCCGCACGGTCGTGGACACCCACCTGCACATGCCGGACATGTTCGAGCTGACCTTCTTCGACGACAACGGGACCGTTGTCGGTGACGCGGGCCTGACGATCGGCACGAAGATCAAGATCGAGGCACCCCGGCCGGGCAAGACCACCAACGAGACGCTGATCAAGGGCGAGGTCACCTCGATCGAGGCCCGCTGCGAGGGGCACCTGATCTACACGATCATCCGCGGCTACGAGAAGGCGCACCGGCTGCAGCGCGCCAAGCGCAGCCGCACGTTCGTCAACATGTCCGACGCCGACATCGCCGAGGAGGTCGCCTCCGCGGCGGGCCTCGACATCGGCAAGATCGTGCCGAGCAGGACCACGCACGACCACATCGCCCAGGTCGCGCAGACCGACTGGGACTTCCTCACCCAGCGGGCCCGCGAGATCGGCTACGAGACGGTCGTCGTCGGTGGCGAGTTCTTCTTCCGCCCGGCGTCGGGCCGCCCGGCGGGTGGCGGGCTCGGCGGTGCGCTGGGCGCGGTCGCGAGCGCGGCGGGGGACCTGCTGGGGCTCTCGGACAAGCTGACGTTCAAGAAGAACCTCATGTCGTTCCACCCGCGCATCTCCGCCGCGAACATCACGCCGGACGTCGAGGTGCGGGTGTGGGACTCCAAGGACGCCCGCGTGGTCAGCTCCCGGTCGGCCGCGACCACCGGCACCGCCACGATCCCCGGCCAGGAGCCGGCCGACCTCGCCGACTCGTTCACCGACGGCTTGCTGCCGCCGCTGCCCTCCCTGCCGGCGCTGCCGCCGATCCCGGGCCTGCCGAAGATCGACTTCGGCACGTCGCCGAGCAACACCGCCTACGTCGTGGTGGACCGGCCGCTGGCGTTCGGCACGGCCGCCGCCCGCGCGGTCGAGGAGGCGGCGAAGGGCGTCGCCGACCACATCGGCAGCACGTTCGCCGAGGCCGAGGGCGACGCGCTCGGCGACCCGAAGATCCAGGCCGGCGCCCAGGTCGACATCGACGGCGTGCCCGAGCAGTTCAAGGGCAAGTGGACGGTCACCAACGCGCGGCACGTGTTCGACGCCGCCGAGAACGGCTACCACACCCGGTTCTGGGTGAGCGGCCGGCAGAACCGCAACCTGCTCGGCCTCACCGCCGGGACGAAGGACAACCGCACCCAGTTCCCCGGGCTGGTGTGCGGCGTGGTCACCAACGTGTCCGACCCGGAGAAGCTGGGCCGGGTCAAGGTGGCGATGCCGTGGCTCGCGCCCGACTTCGAGTCGGACTGGGCGCGGGTGATCCAGATCGGCGCCGGCCCGCGCAGCGGCGCGCTGTTCCTGCCCGAGGTCGGCGACGAGGTCGGCATCGGCTTCGAGTTCGGCGACCCGCGCCGCCCGTACGTCCTGGGCGGGCTGGTCAACAGCAACTCCAGGTACGGCGCGCTCAAGACCGCGGTGAGCAGTTCCGGCACGGTCAACGAGCGCGGGATCGCCACCCCGGCCGGCAACAAGCTGTTGTTCACCGACGACCTGCCGCCCGGCCCGCCCGGCCTGCCGCCGATCAAGTCGGCGATGGTGCTGGGCACCAAGGACGACAAGCTCTCGCTCACCATCGACCAGGTGGCCGGCACGATCACGCTGTCCTGCAACCCCGCGCCGCCGGCCAGCAGGACCCCGGCCGGCGCGCTGACGATCGAGTGCCCGGGCATGGGCTCGATCTCGATCAAGGCGGGGGTCGGCGGCCTGAAGCTCGAGACCGACGGTCAGCTCGAGCTCAGCGGGAAGCTCGGCGTGAAGATCGAGAGCGCCGCGGTGACCGAGGTCAAGGGTTCGCTACTCAAGCTCAACTAAGGGGCATGTCGTGACGACGTCACAGGACTTCATCGGCGCCGGGTGGGCGTTCCCGCTCGGCGTCGGGCCACAGGGCGGGATCGCCCTCGTGCGCCGCGAGGTGGAGCTGGAGCAGGCGATGCGCCTGATCCTCTCGACCTACCCGGGGGAGCGGCCGATGCGGCCGCTGTTCGGCAGCAGGCTGCGGGACTTCGTGTTCCGCTCGGTGAACGTCGACACGATCTCCGAGCTGTCCAGGGTGGTCCGCGAGGCGCTGGTGCAGTGGGAGCCCCGGGTCGACGTGGAGAACGTGCTCATCTCCCCGGACCCGCACGACAACAGCACGCTCTACATCGACATCCAGTACCGGCCCAAGGACTCCAACGACCGCCGGAACCTGGTCTTCCCCTTCTACACGATCCCCGAGGACGGGAGTGACTACTGATGGCGCTGCCCGCACCCAACCTCGACGACCGCCGGTTCCAGGACCTCGTCGACGACGCCAAGCGGATGGTCCAACGCCGCTGTCCTGAGTGGACCGACCACAACGTCTCCGATCCCGGCGTGACGCTGATCGAGACGTTCGCGTTCATGACCGACCAGCTGCTGTTCCGGCTCAACCAGGTGCCCGACCGGCTCTACGTGAAGTTCCTCGAGCTCATCGGGCTGCGGCTGATCCCGGCCACCCCGGCGCAGGCGGCGGTGACGTTCTGGCTCTCCGCGCCCGCGATCGCGTCGGTCGGCATCCCCGCCGGCACCACCGTGGCGACGATGCGCACCGAGCAGGAGGAGTCGATCGTCTTCGCCACCGAGGCCGACCTGCGGATCGAGCCGTGCTCGCTGAACCGGGTCGCGACCCGCGCCACCGACGCCGACGCGCAGACCGACCGGACCGACGAGCTGAAGATGGGCCAGTCGTTCCAGGCGTTCTCGGCGGTGCCCCGGGTCGGCGACGCGATGCTCGTCGGCCTGTCCACCCCGGCGCCGCACTGCGTGGTGCGGCTCGAGTTCGACTGCCGGGTCGAGGGCGTCGGCGTGCACCCGGACCACCCGCCGCTGGTGTGGGAGGCGTGGAACGGCAAGGACTGGAAGCGCTGCCTGGTCAGCAAGGACGGCACCGGCGCGCTGAACACCGCGGGCGAGGTGCTCGTGCACGTGCCCGGCGACCACGAGTCGGCCGTGTTCGGCGGCGAGGCCGCCGGATGGCTGCGCGCCCGGGTCGTCGAGGTCGACGCCGACGTCCCCACCTATGCCGCCTCGCCGCTGGTGACCGCGCTGTCCGCGTCGACGGTCGGCGGCACGGTCGAGGCCGACCACTGCGAGATCATCGAGGAGGAGGTGCTCGGCGACGCCGAGGGCGTGCCGGGCACGCAGTTCACCGCCTCGCGCACCCCGGTCGTGATCGGCGCCGGCGCGGCCACCCTCGAGACCATGTCGGACGGGGGCTGGCAGGAGTGGACGCCGGTCCAGCACTTCGCCGGCAGCGGCCCCGACGACCGGCACTACATCCTCGACGGCGCCTCCGGCACCGTCCACTTCGGACCGGCGATCCGCGAGGCGGACGGCGGGCTGCGCCAGTACGGCGCCGTGCCGCCCTACGGCGCCACGGTCCGGCTGCGCCGCTACGCCACCGGCGGCGGCCGCACGGGCAACGTCGGCAAGGGCGCGATCCGGACGCTGAAGTCGTCGATCCCGTTCGTCAGCCGGGTGGAGAACCTGGAGGCCGCGTGGGGTGGCGTGGACGGCGAGAGCGTCGAGCAGGCCAAGGCCCGCGGGCCGATCCTGCTGCGCACCCGCAGCCGCGCGGTCACCGCGGAGGACTACGAGGCGATCACCCACGAGGCCGCGCCGGACGTGGCGCGGGTCCGCTGCGTCACCGCGGGCGACGACGACACCGACCCCGGCTCGGTGCGGGTGCTGATCGTGCCGGCCGCCGCGGAGGTCGAGGGCCGGATCGACTTCGCCGAGCTGGTGCCGGGCGAGGAGACGCTGCGGCGGATCACCGAGCGGCTCGACGAGGTGCGGCTGATCGGCACCCGGGTGCTGGTCTCGCCGCCGCGCTACCGCGGGGTCACGGTCGTGGCCCGGGTGATCGCGCGGCCGCGGCTGGACAAGTCCCGCGTGCGAACCGACGCGCTCGCCGCGCTGTACGAGTACCTGAACCCGATCAGCGGCGGGCGGTTCGGCCAGGGCTGGGAGTTCGGGCGTCCCGTGCAGGCCGGTGACATCTACGCGTTGCTGCAACGGGTGCGCGGCGTGGACCTGGTGGAGGACGTCCGGCTGTTCGGCGCCAACCCGGTGACCGGCGAGCGGGGCGAGGAGGCCCAGCGGCTCGACGTGGACCCGCACAGCCTCATCTTCTCCTACGAGCACCACGTGAAGGTGGAGGACAGCTGATGCGCGGCATGGTCGCGGGGCTGGCCAACGCCTCGCCGTTCCTGGAGATGCTGCCGGCGATCTTCCAGGAAGATCCCTTCACGGAGCGCTTCGTCGCCGGCTTCGACGACGTGCTGGCGCCGATTCTGGCCACTTTGGACTGTCTGGTCGACTACTTCGACCCGTACCTCGCGCCCGAGGACTTCCTGGAGTGGATGGCGAGCTGGGTCGGCATCGAGCTCGAGGAGGGCTGGCCGATCGAGCGCCGCCGCGCCGTCGTGGCGACGGCCGTGGAGATGTACCGCATGCGCGGCACGGTCGCGGGGTTGCGGGCGAACCTGCAGGTGCTGACGGGTGGCCGGGTGGAGATCGCGGACAGCGGCGCGGTCGGCTGGTCCCGGTCGCCGGGCGCCGACATGCCGGGCGAGGCGTCCCCGCGGCTGGCCGTGCGGATCCGCGTGCACGACCCGTCGAGCGTGCCCATGGACCTGGTCGACTCGGCGGTCGCGGCGGCCAAGCCCGCGCACGTCGTGCACCGAGTCGAGGTGGACCGGCCATGAGCGAGCTTGCGAGCGAATCAGTGTCACAGGGCGACGCACTTTTTTCCGCGGAGGAGCGGTCATGATCGTGTGCAAGAGCTGCGGCTTCCACAACAAGGAGACCGACGCGTTCTGCGGATCGTGCGGGGCGTTCCTTGAGTGGACGGGGGAGAAGCTGGCGCCCGCGCCGGTGCCTGCCGCGGAGCCGGAGGCGGCGGAGGAGCAGCCGAAGCGCGGCTGGCTGTCCCGCATCCAGTCGATGCTGTATGTGGACGTGGGCGACCGAGACCCGGTGGAGGCCAAACCGGGCCCCGGCGCCCCCGGCCGCCCCGCCGGCCCACCCGGCGCCCGGCCACCCGGGCCGCCGCCACCGCCCGGCGCCCCGAAGCCGCCCGGCGCACCCCCACCCCCACCCGGCGGGAGAGCCCCTGGCGCACCGCCCCCACCGCCGCCTCCGCCAGGCGGGAGAGGCCCAGGCGCACCACCGCCACCCCCGCCGCCGCCAGGCGCGAAGGGACCCGGGGCACCGCCGCCTCCGCCGCCCCCACCAGGTGGCGCACCGAAGCCGCCGCCCCCGCCCGGCGGGCCGGCCTCCGGCGGAGCGCCACCGCCGCCACCGCCTCCTCCGCCGCCCGGCGGGTCGGCGGGAGCCGCGGGCGGGGGAGTGGCCGCGCCACCGGCGCCCCCACCTCCGCCGGCGCTGCCCAGGCTCCCCTCCCCGAGCGGCGGCGTGGCCGCCCCACCCGCACCGCCGGCCTTACCGGCCGCGCCCGCGCCGGGTGGCGTGGCCGCCGGGCTGGTCGCCCCACCGCCGCCGCCCAGGCCACCGGCCCCGCCCGGTGCCTCCGCTCCGGCGTTGCCGCCCGCCCCGCCGCCGCCGAAGCCGGCGTCGGGCCCCGAGCTGCCGGCGCCACCGGCACCGCCGGCGCCACCCAAGGCGACCGACGCCGAGGCCAGGGCGCTCGTCACCCCCGTCGACGGCAGGGCCACCGCCGCCCAGGCCGAGTCCGTGGTCCCGCAGGAGGCGCAGAGGAAGGCGGCCCCGGTGCGCCGGCAGCCGCCGTCGCGCAAGCTCCAGCCGGGGGACCTCATCTGCGGCGACTGCGGCGAGGGCAACGCCCAGACCCGCAAGTTCTGCAGCCGCTGCGGGTCCTCGCTCGCCACCGCCGAGATCGTCAAGACACCGTGGTGGCGCAAGCTCCTGCCGCGCCGTGGCGCCAAGGTCCGCAAGTCCGGCGAGCGGCCCAAGCGAAGCGGCCGCGGCGGCAAGACCAAGACAGGCGTGTTCGTCAGCGCGACGTTCAAGCTCGTCCGCCGGGTCGTGTCGATCGTCGTGCTGCTCGCCGGCATCGCGTACGGCCTGTTCGCGCCGTTCCGCGGCTGGGTGAACGAGCGCGCGATCGAGGTCAAGGCCGGGGTGGAGAACATCTTCTTCCCGACCTACGAGCCGGTGCACGCCTCCGAGCCGCCGGTCGCGCCGCTGCAGGTGAAGGGCTTCCCGGCCGAGCAGGCGCTCGACGGCGCGTCCGACACCGCGTGGGCGGCCCCGCTGGGCGGCAAGGAGCCGGTCATCGAGGTGAAGTTCGGCCGCGACGTCAAACTCGCCCGCATGATTGTCCACAATGGACAGAAGGAGAACTTCAAGGGCCGGGCCCGGGCGCAGAAGCTGCACCTGGTGTTCTCGACGGGCAAGACCACCGACGTCATCCTCACCGACGCCCCCGACTCGCAGACCGTCTCGATCGACAACGGCGAGGGTGCCTCGAGCGTGGAGATCCACGTGACGGCGACGTTCAAGTCGATGTCCGGCAACGAGCTCGCCATCAGCGAACTGGAGTTCTTCGAGGAGGTGTAGCGGGTACGGTCACGGCGTGCCCGTAGCGCTAGGCCACCGCACCACCGGCAGTCCGAACGGGCTGCCGGTGGTGCTGTTGCACGCCCTCGGCGAGGACGCCACGACCTGGGACCGGTTCGCCGCCGAGCTGGCCGCCGCCGGCCGCCACGCGATCGCGCTCGACCTGCGCGGGCACGGCACCAGCCCGCATCCGGGGGACTAGACCGCCACCCCGGATTTAAAAGTGCGCGTTGCGTCCCAGCGAATAGTGCGGGTATCGAGGTGGATGGTGGCTGGGTGCCGTCACGGTCCCCTGAGGTTCCGGTGGTCGGCGCATGACTTCACCCGATGATCTACGAGAGACAGGCATTACTCCTTCGACGCGATGGTCGGGCGACGTGCTGGCGTTCCTCGACGACCACGACCAGGTGGACCTTCTCGGCCACTCGATGGGCGGCCACGTGGCGTCCACCCTCGCCGGCCGGCACCCCGGGCGCGTCCGGCGACTGGTCCTCGAGGACGTACCCGTCCCACCCCGCGACGGCCCCGCGATCCCGGACGACCCACCCGCCGAGCCCGACAACCCGCCGTTCGACTGGCGGGTGGTCGCCCCGATCCGCCGCGCCGCCCGCGCGCCGGACCCCGCCTGGTGGCAGGGCATCGCGCGGATGGGAGCGCCCACGCTGTGGATCAGCGGCGGCCCGGCCAGCCACATCGACCCGGCCCGCATCGCCGCGGCCGCCGCGACGATGCCGGCGGCGACGGTCGCCGAGATCCCGGTGGGCCATCTCGTGCACGAGGAAGCACCAGGCGAGTTCGCTCGCCTGGTGCTCCCGTTCCTGAACGGCTAGCCGGCCGGGTCAGCCGCGGAGCACGAAGTCCGCCGGCCCGACCGACGGGGTCACGACCAGCAGCTGCTTCTCCGCGTTGACCGTGGCGGCGTCGGCGACCTTCGCGATCACCGTGAAGTTGCCGATCGACGCCCGGGGCAGGATCAGCAGCCCGCCGCGG
>NZ_DASWSJ010000278.1:0-10962 GCF_036402745.1 Actinophytocola sp.
ATGAAGAAGATCATCAATGACCCGTCGAGCGTGGTCATCGAGTCGTTGCGGGGGTTTGAGCTCGCGCACGCGGACCTGGTCAAGGTGGTGCCGGAGCCGGCGGTCGTCGTGCGCGCCGATGCGCCGGTTCGGGGCAAGGTCGCGGTCATCTCCGGGGGCGGCTCCGGTCATGAGCCCATGCACGGCGGGTTCGTCGGGCCCGGCATGCTCGACGCCGCCTGCCCGGGGGCGGTCTTCACCTCGCCCACCCCCGACCAGGTGCAGACCGCGATCGAGCTGACCAACGGGGGCGCGGGCGCGCTGCTGGTGGTGAAGAACTACACCGGCGACATCCTCAACTTCGAGACCGCCGCGGAGCTCGCCGCCGCCGAGGACGTCGACGTCCGCACCGTCGTCATCGACGACGACGTCGCGGTGAAGGACTCGCTCTACACCGCCGGCCGACGCGGCGTCGGCGGCACCGTGCTGCTCGAGAAGATCGTCGGCGCGGCCGCCGAGCGCGGTGACGACCTCGGCGCCTGCCACGCCCTGTCCGAGCGGGTCGTGGCAGGCGTGCGCTCGATGGGCTTGGCGCTCGCCGCGCCGACCGTCCCGCACGTCGGCGAGCCGAGCTTCGACCTGCCCGACGACGAGATGGAGGTCGGCATCGGCATCCACGGCGAGCCCGGCCGGGCCCGGCTGCCGGTCGAGAACGCGGACGGGATCGTGGCCCGCCTGCTCGAGCCGATCCTCGAGGACCTGCCGTTCGCGTCGGGGGACCGGGTGCTGCTGTTCACCAACTCGATGGGCGGCACGCCGCTGATCGAGCTCTACCTCGCGCACGGGATCGCCGAGCGGCTCCTCGCCGAGCGTGGCATCGTCGTCGAGCGGCGGCTCGTGGGGCCGTTCGTGACGAGCCTGGAGATGCAGGGCATGAGCCTGACGTTGCTGAAGCTGGACGACGAGCTGCGCGAGCTGTGGGACGCGCCGGTGCGCACTGCGGCGCTGCGGTGGGGGATCTGACGTGGCCTGCTCCGCGGCGGACGTGGCCAAGGCGGTGCGCGCGGCCGCGGCGGTGGTCGCCGCGCACCGCGACGAGCTGGTCCAGCTGGACCGGGCCATCGGCGACGGCGACCACGGCGAGAACCTCAACCGCGGCTTCACGGCCGTGGTGTCCAAGTTGGACGAGTCCACTCCGGACACTCCGGGCGCCGTGCTCAAGGTCGTTGCCACCACGCTGATCTCGAAGGTCGGCGGCGCCGCCGGACCGTTGTACGGCACCGCGTTCCTGCGTGCGGCCACCGCGTTGGGCGACGCGGACTCCCTCGGGCCGGCCGAGGTGGTGACGGCGTTGCGGGCGGCGCTGGGTGGCATCGTCGCGCGCGGCAAGGCCGAACTGGGCGACAAGACGATGGTCGACGCGCTCGACCCGGCGGTGATGGCGGCCGACGGGCAGGACTCGGTCGCGTCGGTCCTGGAGGCCGCCGCCACCGCCGCGGCGCAGGGCGCGGACTCGACGGTGCCGCTGGTCGCGCGCAAGGGCCGGGCCTCCTACCTCGGTGAGCGCAGCGCCGGCCACCTCGACCCGGGCGCCCGCTCGACGGCGTTGCTGCTGCGTTCCTTCGCCGACTCGGCGGCCGGGTCGTGACTCGCGTCGGCCTGGTGGTGGTCTCGCACTCCGCGCGGCTGGCCGACGGGGTGGTCGAGGTGGCCGCCCAGATGGCCCCGGACGTGCGGGTGGTGGCCGCGGGGGGCACGGCGGACGGCGGCATCGGCACGGACTTCGACGCCGTGTCGGCGGCGCTCGGCGATGCCGACACCGGCGCCGGGGTCGTGGTGCTCTACGACCTGGGCAGCGCCCGGATGGTGGCCGAGATGGCGGTGGAGGCGTTGCCCGGCCCGGACACCGCGGTGCTGGTCGACGCGCCCGTGGTGGAGGGCGCGGTGGCGGCCGCCGTGGCCGCCCAGAGCAGCGCGGACCTGGCGGCGGTGGCCGCCGCCGCCCGCGAGGCCGCCGGTGCCGCAGCTCCGGCCGAGGCTGCCGGCTCGGCCGGTACCGCCGCTCAGCCCGGGCCGGCCGCGGAGGGGACCCGCGTCCGGCTGACCAACGAGATCGGCCTCCACGCCCGCCCCGCCGCCCTGGTGGCCCGCCGAATGTCCGAAGTGGACGCCGCGGTCACGGTTCGCTTCAACGACGCCACCGCCGACGGCCGCAGCGTCCTGGCCCTGATGGCCCTGGGTGCCAGCGGCGGCGACGAGGTCCAGGTGTCGGCCACGGGCCGCCAGGCCGCCGAGGCCGTCCGGCTTTTCGAGGAGCTGGCGGCCCGAAACTTCGACGAGTGATCCGTTCCGCTGCCGATCCGGGGGCCGTACGGTCACCCGTATGTTCTCCACCTCCCTGCGCCGCGTCGCGTTGGCCGCGGCAGTGATCAGTGCGTCCGCACTGCTGGTCGCGCCCGAGGCGGCCGCCTCCCCACCGGTCAAGCCGGCCAAGCCACCGCACGTCCGGGGCACCGAGACGGTGCCCGTGTACGACTACGCCGCCGCCATCCGCGAGAGCGTCTGGGTGACCACCGGCCTCGACAACGACCGGGACGGCGTCCCCGACAAGGTCGCCGTCGACCTGGTCCGGCCGCGGGAGACCGCGCGGGCCGGGGTCAGGATCCCGGTGATCATGGACGCCTCGCCGTACTACCAGTGCTGCGGCCGGGGCAACGAGAGCGAGCTCAAGAAGTACGCCGCCGACGGCACCGTGACGAAGTTCCCCCTCTTCTACGACAACTACTTCGTCCCCCGCGGGTACGCGTTCGCCGCCGTCGACTTCAACGGCACCAGCCGGTCCACCGGCTGCGGCGACGTCGGCGGCCGCGAGGAGATCCTCGGCGTCAAGGCCGTCATCGACTGGCTCAACGGGCGCGGCACGGCGGCCTACGCCGACGGCACCCCGGCCCGGGCGGACTGGACCACCGGCAAGGTCGGCATGATCGGCAAGTCCTGGGACGGCTCGGTCGCCAACGGCGTCGCGGCGACCGGTGTCGAGGGGCTCGAGACGATCGTGCCCATCGCGGCGATCTCCAGCTGGTACGACTACTACCGCGACAACGGCGTGCTCTACACCGCCGACTTCGGCCCCGCGTGGCTGTCCGGCAACGTCAGCGGTCGGCCGGCGCAGGTGTGCCAGCCGTTGCGCGACGACCTGCTGGCCGGGTCGGACAACGCGACCGGCAACTTCAACGCCTTCTGGGCCGAGCGCGACTTCGTGCCCGACGCGCGGAAGGTGAAGGCCAGCGTCTTCGTCGTGCACGGGATCAACGACCAGAACGTGGAGACCAAGCACTTCGCCCAGTGGTGGGACGCGCTCGCCAAGCGGGGCGTGCCGCGCAAGATCTGGCTCGCGCAGACGGGGCACGTCGACCCGTTCGACTTCCGCCGCGCGGACTGGGTGCCGACGCTGCACCGGTGGTTCGACTACTGGCTGCAGGGCCTGCACAACGACGTCATGCGCGAGCCGATGGCCTCGCTCGAGCGGTCGCCGGACGGGTGGGTGGACGAGTCGACCTGGCCGGCGCGCGGGGCGTTCTCGCTGCCCGTCCCGCTCGGCTCGGCCGGGACCCTCGGCCCGCGGCCCAGCCGTGGCGTCGAGACCATTGTGGACGATCCGACGATGACCGAGCGCCGGGCCGTCTCGAACCCGAACGCCGACGTTCCCGGCCGGTCGGTGTTCCTGTCCGCGCCGCTGACGCACGACCTGCGGATCAGCGGCACGCCGACGGTGACGCTGCGGGTCAAGGTGGACAAGCCGACGACGGAGCTGTCCGCGCGGCTGGTCGACTACGGCACGGCGCCGCGGATCAACTACCTCACCTCGGGTGAGGGCATCCGCACGCTGCCCACGGAGTCCTGCTGGGGAGCGTCCACACCGGACGACGACGCGTGCTACCGCGACACGGTGAAGAACGTGACGACGGCCGATCTGGCCGTCCTCAGCCGCGGCTGGGCCGACGCGGCGCACCACGACTCGCTGACGTCGCCGCGGCCGCTGCGGCCGGGCCGGTGGTACACCGTGACGTGGCGGCTGCATGCGCACGACGCGGTCCTGCCGACCGGCCGGGTGCTGGGCCTGGTCCTCACCCTGAGTGACACGGACTGGACCCTGCCGAGCACGACCGGCGCGACCGTGGACGTCGACCTGAGCCGCAGCCGGCTGAACCTGCCGGTGTCCCTCCAGCCCGGCGCGACCGCCCTACCAGACGCGACGGTGGCCCCGAAGGTGTCCGCCGAGGCCCCGGCCGAGGTCCGGGCCGCCGTGCGCGGGGACCGGTGGAGCACCTTCGGCTGATGCCGACCGAGGGGGCCGCACCGGCGGGAGCGCGGCCCCCTCCGCTCGACGCGCCTGCCTGCCGGGGCGACTGACATGATGCTGGTGTGCAGAGCGATGACCTGATGACGTTGACCAAGAGCTTCGGTGCCGATGTGCGCCGCGGTCTCGCCGAACTCTCCGGCCTCGGGTACGACGCGACCTTCCTCCGGCGAATGCTCGACAACCACGGCCCGGTCGACGCGGCCCGGCGGCTGGTCATGGCCCCGTCGGACGGCCTGATGCGGTTGAAGGCGCTCGAACGGCTCGACATGAGCGTCGAGATGTGGGTCCTGCTGCCGTGGTACGAGCCGCTGTTCAGCAAGGAGGTCCGGGACAAGGCGACCCGCAAGCTGCGCCAGCTCGGCGTGGATGTGCCGGCCGAGATCGCGCAGCTGGTCGCCGAGCGCGAACAGGAACACTGACCGAGGTTCGGCTCAGCAGGACGCCGCGCCGCTCAGGTACTCGGGAGCCGGGCGCGGTGGTCGTTCATCGTGGACCAGGGGTCCGGTTTGCGGGCCAGGCGGCGGCGGATGCGTTGCGGCGTGAAGCCGTCCGGGGTCGCGCGGGTCAGCTCGCGCCAGTCCAACGGGGTCGCCACCGGGGCGCCGGGGCGGGCGCGGAGCGAGTACGGGGCCACGAACGTCTGGCCGAAGCCGTTGCGGTTCACGTCCAGGAACACGCGGTCGCCGCGTTTGTCCTTGCGCTGGGCGGTCGTCAGCAGGTCGGGGTCGTCGGCGACCAGGCCCTCGGCGAGGTCCAGGGCGGCCGCGCGGACCATGTCGTGCGTGGCCACGGGCTCCAGCGGCGCCACGACGTGGAAGCCGCGGCCGCCGGTTGCCTGGACGAACGGGGTGAGACCACGCGCCGCGAACGCGTCCCGCAGGCGGCGGGCCACCGAGCGCAGGACCGCCACGGGCACGCCGGCCGGCGGGTCGATGTCGATCACCAGGCGGTCCGGGTGGTCCAGGTCGGGCACCGTGGCCGACCAGATGTGGAACTCGATCGTCGCCTGGTTGGCCAGGTACAACAGGGTGTCCACGTCGGAGCAGACGACGTGGTGCACGACGCCCGGGGCCGAGCGCCGCTCCACCGGGACGGTCTCGATCCAGTCCGGGAAGTGGTCCGACGCGTCCTTCTGGAAGAACCCCTGGCCGTCGATCCCGTCGGGGAAGCGGCGCAGCGTCAGCGGGCGGCCGGCCAGGTGCGGCAGCATCACCCCGGCGACGGTCCGGTAGTGCTCGACCACGTCGCCCTTGGTGAGCTGCACGTCCGGGAAGAACACCTTCTCCGGATGCGAGATCCGCACGACCACGCCCGGCGCGTACCCGGTGCCGAGCCGGCCGAAACCGTCACCACGCGGGCGGGGCGGCGTGGGCGAGCAGCCGGTCTTCGCGACGGCGGGCGGGCGGCCGCCGCCTCGTGCGCGGCGTCGCGGACCCCGGCCGGGCTCGGGGAACAGCGGGTACGGGTGGTCCTCGGCGAACTCGGCCCTGCTCTCCCGGTCGTGGTCCGGCAGCGCGACGCCCTCGAGCGGCGGGACGAGCACGAGGTGTCCAACGACCCGCCAGGGACGTTGTGTGTACACAGTGGACGGTGAGGCGACGGCCGTTTCCGTCGCGCGGGTCGCTCTTCGGGCAGGGTGTGCTGCCTCCCCGATCGCACGGTCGGGGGATTCCCCTCGGCGCACGGCGAACTACGTTCGGTGAGCAAACCCCTTCCTCTCGTTCCGGAGGCCTCATGTCCGAGGAAGTCTGGGCCTGGCTCCACCCGCAGCTGCACGATCTCCGGTCGGGGGAGCATCCCGACTCGACCTGGGACGAGGTTCGCGAGCGGTTCCGCCAGCAGACCGACGACCACCCCGCCGCCGCGCTGCTGATCGAGCGGCTCGACCTGCTGCCCGACGAGGAGCGCGAGCGTGTACTCGGCGGCGACGAGCTCGACGCGCTCGCCTACGAGGCGGCCCACACCACCGCGGAGCCGACCGAACCCACCGAAGCGCCTGCCGAAGAGAGCCCTGCCGAAGAGAGCTACGACGAGGCGGCCTGGCACGAGTTCGCCCAGACCAACCTGGCGCGATGGAACGGCGACGCCGGGTCCTGGACGGAGTTCCGGGCCTGGTTCGCCTACTACGCCGCGGAGGCGAGCGTCGGCGTGCCGGCCGAGACCTTCCTCCAGTACGTCGACGGGCTCGCCGTCGACGACCGGATCGCCACGTTCCTCCAGTACGGCGTGGTCATCACGCCGCCGGACGAGGTCGAGGAGCCGCCGGCCTCCACCCCGGCGCTGGACGCCCAGACCGAGGCGGCGGTCGACGAGGTCCTCGACGAGCACCCCGAGTTCGCCGAGATCTCCGAGGAACGGCGGCTCCAGCTCATCGCCGAGGTGATGGCCGAGCAGGCCTTGGCCGAGCAGACCTGAGGAGGTCACGATGACGGGCAAGAAGCGAAAGCTGGACGAGGTCGGTTCCGGCGCGGAGGAGCGGTTCAAGGAGGAGGTCCGGCGCAAGGTCTTCGCCGGCGGCGGGCGCTCCGGCCCGCGGCGGATGGCGCGGCTCACCGAGAACGGGATCCGGGCGCTGAGGTACTTCGAGGGCCCGGACTACGAGCCCGCCGCCGAGGCCGACGCGGGTGGCCGGCTCTCGACCGTGGTGCTCGGCCCGGGCAGCTACGTCACCCGCAGGTCCGACGCGAACTCCAAACTGCCCCAGGCCATCGTCGCCGCGCGGACCCACTACGGGATCGGGTTCAAGGCCGGGCACCTGGTCAACGCGGAGTTCGGCGGCGACGGCCAGAACGCGCGAAACCTGACGATCCTCACGCCGAGCGCGAACAGCGCCATGCGGGCGTTCGACAACAGGGTCAAGGACGCGTGCGGCCAGCTATGGCACGCCTACGTCGCCATGAACAAGCTGGGCATCGAGGTGGCCAATCTCGAGTTCGGCATCGCGCTCAGCATCGCGGTCGGCACCGACACGTGGAGCGTCGTCCCACCGGGCGACTGCATCGCCGACGAGCTGACCTGCACCGCGAGGCTGCACCGGCCGGTGAACGTGCAGGCCCTGCTCGACGCGGCGGCCCCGGACCCCGGGGACCGGCTGCAGGGCTGGCGGTCCCAGCTCGACGCCGCGACGCAGGCGGTGAACGAGGTGATCCGCCTGCTGGCCGAGGCGAACGCGAGCAGTCTCATCGACAACCGCCAGAACGGGGCGGACGCGTCCGACGACGAGGCCATGACCGACGACGAGGACGTGACCGACGACGAGGACGCGCTGGGCGTTTAGGACAGGATCTGTCCGCTGGGGCGCATAGCGTCGGGGCATGCGTGAGGTGCTGAGCCCGCGGGTGCTCAACCGGGCCGTGCTCGACCGGCAGCTGCTGCTGCGTCGGGTGCGGCTACCGGTCGTCGCGGCGGCCGAGCGGGTGCTGGGGCTCAACGCGCAGGGCCCGAACCTGCCCTACCTCGCGCTGTGGAGCCGGCTCGACGGGTTCGCGCTCGAGGAGCTGACCACCGCCCTCGAGGATCGCTCGCTGGTCCGGTCGACGCTGATGCGGGCGACCCAGCACGTCGTGTCGGTGCCGGACTTCGCGCTCGTCCGGCCGGCGCTGGCGCCGATGCTGAGCCGGGTGCAGCGCAACGCCTTCGGCCGCCGGACCGAGGGCGTCGACCTGACCGCGCTGGTCGCCGACGCCCGCGCGCAGCTCGCTGGCGGCCGGGTCCGGACCCGGCCCGAGCTCGGCCGGCTGCTCGCCGAGACGCGCCCGGGTGCGGACCCGACCGCGCTGGGCTGGACCGTGCAGTACCTGGAGCCGCTGCTGCATCCCGCGCCGAGCGGCACGTGGAACACCTACGGCCCGACGCCGTTCGCGCTCGCCGACTGGACGGGGGTCCGCGCGGAGCCGGACCTGCGGGAGCTGGTCCGGCGCTACCTGGCCGCGTTCGGCCCGGCGACCGTGGCCGACGCGCGGGCCTGGTCCGGCGTGGGCGGCCTGCGCGAGGTGTTCGCCGACCTGCGTCCGCGGCTGCGCCGCTACGCCGACGAGTCCGGCCGCGAGCTGTTCGACCTGCCCGACCGGCCGCTGCCGCCGCCCGACACGCAGGCCCCGGTCCGCTTCCTGCCGGAGTTCGACGCGCCACTGCTCGCCCACGCCGACCGCACCCGGATCATGACCGACGAGGTCCGCCGCGAGGTCTGCGTCGGCGCCGCGGTCGCCGCCACGGTGCTGGTGGACGGCACGGTGGCGGCGACGTGGACGACCACCCGCACCCCCGGCGCGGTGACCCTGACCGTGCGGCCCCTGCGCCGGCTGTCCACTGCGGACCGGACGGCGGTGGAGGCGGAGGCCGGCCACCTGCTCGCCTTCACCGACCCGGCCGCCGAGCACGACGTCCGGCTCGCCCAGGCCAGCTAGCTATCGCGGGTGATTCGTCCTTGTCGACCGGATCTCGCGGAAGAATCTTCGGCGCGTTGTCGAGTTCGGGCGGATCGGTTCGTCATCCTCTCTACAGGCGAGGAATGGAGAACTTCGTGCAGTACATGTTGCTGATCTACGACTGCGTGCGGCCCGAGCCCGGCGACCCGGACTTCGAGGACGCGCTGGCCCGGGTGAACGCGTTCGCCGACGAGTGCCGGCGGCGTGGCGCGCTGCTGTCCGGGAACGCGCTGCAGGGCGAGAGCACGGCCACCACGGTGCGGGTGCGGGAGGGCCGCACGCTCATGACCGACGGCCCGTTCGCCGAGACGCACGAGCATCTCGGCGGCTACTACCTGCTGGAATGCCGGACCCTGGACGAGGCGCTCGAGCTCGCGGCGCTGTGCCCGATGGCGGCGGACGGGGGGATCGAGGTCCGCCCGATCGCCGAGGTGCCCGGCATCGACCACACGCCGGCCGGCCTGGCGGTCGCCGGCGAATGACCCCGACATGACCCCGACATGACCCCGACATGACCGCGGCGCCCGCCGTGGAGCGGGTGTTCCGCGAGAACCGGGCCCGGATGCTGGCCGCGCTGGTGCGCGCGCTCGGCGACTTCGAGCTGGCCGAGGACGCGCTGCAGGACGCCTGCGCGACGGCGTTGCGTCGGTGGGGCGACACGGTGCCGGACGACCCGGTCGCGTGGCTGCTCACGGTGGCCCGCAACCGGGCGATCGACAGGCTGCGCCGCGCGCGGATGGCGGTCGCCAAGGAGGCCGACGCGGAGGAACGGCGACCGACGATGACCGAGTACGGCTTCGGCGAGGACCGCCTGGTCAGCGTGGGTGACGAGCGGCTGAGCCTGATCTTCACCTGCTGCCACCCGGCGCTCGCGGAGGAGGCGCGGGTGGCGCTGACGCTGCAGGCCGTCGTCGGGCTCACCGCCGGCCAGATCGCCCGGGCGTTCCTGGTCGGCGAGTCGACGCTCGCGCAGCGCCTGGTGCGGGCCAAACGCAAGATCCGCGACGCGCGGATCAGCCTCGACGTGCCGGCGGACCACCTGCTGCCCGAGCGGCTCTCCGGCGTGCTCGCGGTGGTGTACCTGATCTTCACCCAGGGCTACACCGACGCCGTCGGGGACCGCGGCCTCCTGCGTGCGGAGGCGATCCGGCTCGGCCGGCTGATCGCGAGCCTGATGCCCGACGAGCCCGAGGCGCTCGGCCTGGTCGCGTTGCTGCTGCTGCACGACTCCCGCGCCGCGGCCCGCTACACCCCGTCCGGTGACCTCGTACTGCTCGAGGACCAGGACCGGACGCGCTGGGACGCGGGGGAGATCGCCGAGGGGATCGTGCTGCTGAGCCGCGCGCTGCGGCACGGCGTGCCCGGCCCGTACCAGCTGCAGGCGGCGATCGCGGCGGTGCACGCGCAGGCCGCGACCCCCACGGGCACGGACTGGCCGCGGATCGCCGCCCTGTACGACGAGCTGCTGACGGTGGCGCCGACCCCGGTGGTGGCCCTGAACCACGCGGTGGCGGTCGCGATGGCCGACGGTCCCGAGGCCGGGCTGGCCCTGGTCGAGGAGATCGAGGGGCTCGACCGCTACCACCTGTTGCACGCCACCCGCGCGGACCTGCTGCGCCGCCTGGGCCGCGCCGGCGAGGCGGCGGCCGCGTACCGGCGGGCCCACGAGCTGGCCACGAACCCGGCCGACCGGCGTTTCCTCGCGGGCCGGCTCCTGGCGCTCGACACCTAGTGTCCCGCGCCGGACACCAGCGACTGTCGAGAACCGCCGCCGCCGTTCGTCCTTCGGTGCGTCGACACAAACCCACCGAAGGGATCGGACGATGTCCGCAGAGATCAACTGGTTCGAGCTGCCCGCCGACGACACCGCGAAGGCCCGCGCCTTCTACGGCGAGCTGTTCGGCTGGCGCACCAACAACATGTTCGACGGCGGCGACTACCACGTCATCGAGAACGGGCCCGTCGGCGCGATCGTGCCGCGCAGCCCGGAGCTCACCCATCCGCGCGTGTACTTCGCGACCGACGACATCGACGCCGCGGTCAAGCGGATCCACGAGCTGGGCGGCACCAGCGAGGCCGTGCAGGACATCCCCGACACCGGCCGGGTCGTGCACTGCCAGGACGACCAGCGCACGCCGTTCAGCCTCTTCCAGCCACAGTCGTGACGCGACGGTGCGGGAGGAGCCACGGCCC
>NZ_DASWSJ010000279.1:0-19228 GCF_036402745.1 Actinophytocola sp.
CCGGTGTTGGCCACGACCAGGGTCGCCTGTCCGTCCATTGTGGACGTTGACAGCCAGATGTCGCCGCCCGCCTCGTTGTGACGTGCCGCGTTGTCGACGAGGTTGGCCACCAGGCGTTCCAGGAGCACCGGATCGCCGGAGGTGAGGGCCGGGCGCAGGGTCGGGTGTGGCTGCCGGCCGCGGAGGTCGGTGGCGTCGAGCACGTCCTCGGCGACCGTGGCGAGGTCGACCTCCTCGTGGACGGTGAGCCCGTGCTCGTTGCGGGCCAGGGTGAGCAAGCTGTCGACGAGCCTCTCGGCGTGGTCCACGGCGGCCCGGATGTCCTGCCTCATGCCGAGCAGGTCGGCGGGCTGCGGTGCCGGCTTGGCGTCCACGACGTCCACGGTGGCGCGCATGACGGTCAGTGGGGTGCGCAGCTCGTGGCTGGCGTTGGCGATGAACCTGCGCTGACTCTCGAACGCCGACTGGAGCCGGGCGAGCATGTCGTCGACGGTGTCGGCCAGGTCGCGCAGCTCGTCGCGGGGACCGGTGAGCGACACCCGCGCGGACAGGTTGTGCTCCGACGCGGTGCGCGCGGTCGCGGTGATCTGGTGGACGGGCCGCAGCACGCGACCGGCGACGATCCAGCCGGCGAGCGCGGCGAGGGCGAGGACCGCGCCCAGCGTGGTCAGCGAATACTGCAGCAGGTGGTCCAGCGTCGCGGCCCGCTGGGTCAGCGCGCCGCTCAGGAAGCCGCCTTCGGACAACGAGTCGCACTTTGCCCGCAAGCCGGGGTCCATGCCGCTGGTCTGCCCGCATGTCTCGAGAACGCCCCGCGGATCCGCCACCTGAGCCACCGCCCGGTCCCGGCCCTCGACCGACAGCGGCAGGGAAGCCACGAGGACATAGGTGATCACCACGACGACGGCGCCGCAGGCCGCGAAGAGACCGGTGTAGAGCAGGGTCAGGCGCACCCGGATGGTCAGCCGCGGGCGGGTCACATCCGGTACCCCTTACCCACCACGGTCTCGATCAGCGGTGGCGACCCGAGCTTGCGCCGCAGCCGCGCCATCGTGACCGAGACGACGTTGCTGAACGGGTCGGCGTGGGCGTCCCAGACGTGCTCGAGCAGGTCCTCGGCGCTGACGACCCCGCCGTCGGCCGCCACCAGCAGCTCCAGGATCGCGAACTCCTTGCGGGTCAACGACAGCGCGCGGGTGTCCCGGCTGGCGCGATGCCGCGCGCGGTCCACGGTGAGGTCGCCGCGGTGCACGACCGGCGGCGCGGACGGCGCCCGGCGGCACAGCGCGCGCACCCGCGCGACCAACTCGTGGAACGCGAACGGCTTGCCGAGGTAGTCGTCGGCACCCAGCTCCAGCCCGGCCACCCGATCGTCCACACCGGACGCCGCGGTGAGCATGAGGATCCGGGCGCCGGCCTCGGCCGCGGCGAGCGTGCGGCACACCTGGTCGCCGTGGACGGCGGGCAGGTCACGGTCGAGCACGACCACGTCGTAGGCGGTGTGCCCGGCGGCGGCCAGCGCGGCCGCGCCGTCGTGCACGACGTCCACGGCCACGCCCGCGTCGCGCAGGCCCTCGGCGATCCGAGCGGCCAGCATCGTGTGGTCCTCGGCCACCAGCACCCGCATGGCGACCATTGTGCGCCACGGGGCATGACATCCGTACGACATCCGGCGTAGCGGTGCTGTCACCGGCCGGCGCGTAGACCTCAGCGCCATGAAGCGACTTCTTTCCATACCCATCCTGCTGCTCGCGCTCCTGCCGGTGGCCGCCTGCTCCGGCGGCGGGCCCACGTCCGGCGGCGGTCAGGCGGCGAGCTCCTCGAACACCCCCGCGGCGAACGCGCTGGCGGACTTCGCCAAGTGCATGCGTGAGCACGGCCAGAACGTGCCGGATCCCGACCCGAACTCGCCGAACCAGTCCCTCACCCCACCCGGCGGGACCGCGAGCGCCCAGTGGAACGCGGCCATGCAGGCCTGCCGGAGCCTCCTGCCCGGCGGCGGCGTGCCGCAGGCCCCGGACGAGCGCGAGCTCGAGGGGCTGCGGGCGTACGCCGGCTGCATGCGCGACCACGGCATCGAGATGACCGACCCCGACCCGAACACCGGCCAGAGCACGTACGAGGGCCGCCTGGCGAACGCCAGCAAGGCGGAGATCGAGAGCGATCCCACCTACCGGACGGCGCAGGAGGCGTGCCAGGACCAGCTCGCCGAGCCGGCGGGCAAGTGAACCGGCGAACCGTGCTGGTGACCGGGTCGGCCGTGCTCGTGGCCGCGGCGGCGGGGGTCGCCACGGTCGGGCTCGGCGGCCACGACGCGCCGCCGCCCGCCCGGGACACCGGCCTGCCGCCCGCGACCGCGACGGTCACCAGGACCACCCTGACCCAGACCCAGGACGTGAACGGGACGCTCGGCCACGGCACGCCGACCCCGGTTGCCGCGAGCGGGCCGGGCACCATCACGTGGCTGCCCCGACCGGGTGCGGTGATCGACCGCGGCCGGCCCGTCTACAAGCGCGACGACCTCCCGGTGCCGCTCCTCCTCGGCGGCCTGCCGCTCTACCGCGAGCTCCGGCCCGGGCTCACCGGCGCCGACGTCGAGGAGGTCGAGGCGAACCTCGCCGCCCTCGGCTACACCGGCCTCACCGTCGACAGCACCTACACCGCGGCAACAGCGAGCGCGGTGCGCCGGTGGCAGCGGGACCTCGGGCTCACCCAGACCGGCGTCCTCGACCCGGCGAGCGTCGTCGTCGCGCCCGCCGCGATGCGGGTCGCCTCGGTGGCCGCGCACGTCGGCGACCCCGCGGGCGGCCAGCTCCTCGCCTACACCGGCACCACGAGGATCGTCCGGATCGCCCTCGACGTGGCCCTGCAGACCCTGGTCAGGCCGGGCATCGCCGCGACGATCACGCTGCCGGACGCCAAGACCGTGCGGGGCACCGTCGCGACCGTCGGCTCGGTGGCCGCCGCCGGCCACCAGCAGGGTGATCCGGCGACGATCGAGGTGACGGTCACCGTGGCGGACCAGGCCGCGCTCGGCACCCTCGACGAGGCACCGGTCACCGTGCGGCTGGTCTCGGCGACCGTGCGGGACGTGCTCACGGTTCCGGTCGCCGCGCTGACCGTGCTCGCCGACGGCCGCTACGGCGTGCAGGTCGTGACCGGCTCGGCCAGCCACGTGGTGCCCGTCGAGCTCGGCATGTTCGCCGGCGGCCGGGTGCAGGTCTCCGGCGACGGGGTCACCGAGGGCGCGCGGGTCGGGGTGCCCTCGTGATCACCCTCGACCGGGTCGGCAAGACCTACCCCGGCGGGGTAGCCGCCCTGCGCGACGTGTCCCTCACCATCGAGCCCGGGGAGCTGGTCGGCATCGTCGGTCCCTCCGGGTCCGGGAAGTCGACGATGCTGCACCTGATCGGCGCGCTGGACCTGCCGACCAGCGGCGCGGTGACGATCGCCGGGCACGAGCTGTCCCGGCTCTCCGATCGCCGGCTTTCCGCGCTGCGCGGGCGAACCATCGGCTTCGTGTTCCAGCAGTACCACCTCGCGCCGGGGGTGCCCGCCCTCGACAACGTCGCCGACGGCCTGCTCTACGCCGGCGTCGGGTTGCGCGAGCGACGCCGTCGGGCCGAGCAGGCGCTGCACCGGGTGGGCCTGGCGCACCGCCGTACCAACCGCCCGCACCAGCTCTCCGGCGGGGAGAAGCAGCGGGTGGCGATCGCCCGCGCGGTCGTCGGCGACCCGGACCTGGTCCTGGCCGACGAGCCGACCGGCAGCCTCGACTCCCGGTCCGGCGCACAGGTCATGCAGCTGCTGCTCGAGCTGAACGCCGGCGGCACCACCGTCGTGGTGATCACCCACGACCGCGAGATCGCCGCCGGTCTCCCCCGCCGGGTGGAGATCCGTGACGGGCAGGTGATCCGATGACCACCCCGTCCCACCTGTCCCCCCGGGACGTGTTCCGGGTCGGGGCGGTAGGCCTGCGCACCCGGCCGCTGCGGGTCGTCCTCTCCGCGCTGGGCATCGCGATCGGGATCGCCGCGATGGTCTGCGTGGTGGGCATCGCGAGCTCCAGCCGGGCGAGCCTGGACCGCCAGCTCGCCGCGCTCGGCACGAACCTGCTGAAGGTCGCCCCCGGCGAGACCCTGTTCGGCGAGGCGTCCCACCTGCCCGACGACGCGGTGGCGATGATCGGCCGGCTCGACCCGGTCACGTCGGTGACCGCCACGGCGAAGCTGGCCAGCGCGCACGTGTACCGCAGCGACCGGATGCCACCGGCGGAGACGGGCAGCCTCTCGGTGCTCGCCGCGCGGACCGACCTCCTCGACACGGTCGGTGCCCGGGTGGTCAGCGGCGCCTGGCTCAACGAGGCCACCGAGCGGTACCCGGCGGTGGTCCTCGGCTCGACCGCCGCGGCCCGGCTCGGGGTCGGTGCGGCCACTGTGGACACCCGGGTCTGGCTGGCCGGCCAGTGGTTCACCGTGGTCGGCGTGCTCGACCCGGTCCCGCTCGCGCCGGAGCTGGACTACGCGGCGATGGTCGGCTGGCCGGCGGCCACCACCCAGCTGCGCTTCGACGGGTACCCGACGACGATCTACACCCGCACCCGCGACGACGCCGTGGTCGAGGTGCGGGGAGTCCTGCCCAGGGCGGCGAATCCCGAGCACCCCAACGAGGTCAGCGTGTCCCGGCCCTCGGACGCGCTCGTGGCCCGGCACGCCGCCGACGTGGCGCTGACCGGGTTGCTGCTCGGGCTGGGCGCGGTGGCGCTGCTCGTCGGTGGCGTGGGCGTGGCCAACACGATGGTGATCTCCGTGCTGGAGCGGCGCCCGGAGATCGGCCTGCGCCGGTCGCTCGGCGCCACCCGCGGGCAGATCCGGCTGCAGTTCCTGACGGAGTCGCTCCTGCTCTCCGTGCTCGGCGGGGCCGGTGGCGCGGTGCTGGCCATCGGGGTCACCACCGGATACGCCGGCTACCAGGGCTGGCCCGTGGTGGTACCGGCCTGGGCGACGGTCGGCGGCGTGCTGGCGACGCTGGTGATCGGTGCCGGCGCCGGCGTCTACCCGGCCTGGCGGGCCGCCCGCCTCTCCCCCACCGAGGCCCTCGCCACGCCCTGACCGCCGGCGGCGGTGATCACCGAAGAGTTGTTCGAAGTGACAGCGGACGACGTCGCCCGCTGTCAGTCATGGCCTTCGCCACCCGGGCACCGAGCTGAGCGTCCACATCGGACCAGAAGGCGAGGGCCCGGGTGAGCACGTCGGGCTGGACGCCGTCGCGGAGGTGGTTGGCGATGTTGGTGACCAGGTGGACGCGGTCGGGCTCGGTCAGCACGTCGCGGTAGAGCGCGCCCGGCTGGGCGAAGGGGTCGTCCGCGCGGTGCTTGGCGTGGGCGGCCCGGACGATCTCGCCCACCTGCCAGCCGGGGCCGATCGCGGGCGCCGTGCTCGCCGGCTCGAGGGTGGCCGGGGCGACGCGGTTCTCCGGGTTCCGGTTGAGCACCATCCGGCCGACGGTGACCGGCGGGAAGTCCGCGTGCGGCCAGACCTTCGTGAGATCGAACGGGTTGACCCGGTAGTCCGCCGCCGCCTCGAACGGCATGACCTGCGTCTCCAGCCGCCAGACCGGGTCCTCGCCCCGCGCGATCGAGGCGCGGAGCCCACGCAGGTGGAAGTCGGGATCCTCGGCCACCATCGCCCGCGCCTCGGCGTCGGTGAAGGTGACGACGCCCTGCTCGGTCTTCCAGTGGTACTTCACCCAGAACTTGACCCCGCTGGGGTTCTCCCACAGGTACGTGCGGCCGGCGTAGCCGTTCATGTTCGCCCAGGCCCACGGGATGCCCCGGTCGGTCATCAGGATGGTGACCTGGTGCGCCGACTCCGGAGTGGACGTCCAGAAGTCCCACCGCATGTCGTTGCCGGACGTGTCGCCCTGCCGGTTCCGCGAGCGGATGAAGTCGAGGACCTTGCGCGGGTCCCGGATGAAGAACACCGGTGTGCTGTTGCCGGCCAGGTCGTAGTTGCCCTGCCGGGTACCGAACCTGACCGCGAAACCCCGCGGGTCGCGCACCGTGTCGGCCGACCCGAGCGCGCCCGCCACGGAGGAGAACCGCGCGTACACCGGCGTGCGCCTGCCCGGCTGCAGGAAGTCCGCCTTGGTCAGCTCGCTGACGTCCTCGGTGACCTCGAAGAAACCGTGGGCACCGCCGCCCTTGGCGGGCACCGCGCGGCCCGGGGCCCGCTCGGTGGTCGCGGCGGGACGCTGGACCATGGTCAGATCAGCAAACTGGGTCATGCCGTTGAGATTGGCCGTCGGGCGCTCGTTCTTCTGCGCCACCAGCACCCATCCACGGTTACCGCCTGCCGCAATTCCCGGATACCTGCTAGCGGGAACCGGCCCGCCGGTGGCTTCCCGTACCCCGGTTGCCGCCACGGCGGAGTTCCACACGGCGCGGCCCCGGCGTCGTCAGTCCGGCGCGTCGGCGGGCGCGGACGGCAGGGCCGGGAGGCGCACGGTGAAGGTCGTGCCACCGGCCGGCGGGTCGGTGATCGTGATCGTGCCGGCGTGCGCCGTGGTGATCTCGCGGGCTATCGACAGGCCGAGGCCCGTGCCGGTCGTGTCGCCCGCCGGGCGGGTGCGGGCGGCCTGCAGCCGGACGAAGCGGTCGAAGACGCGGTCGCGATCGGCGGCGGCGATGCCGGGGCCGTCGTCGGTCACCTCGATGACCGCGGCGCCCGCCGGGTCGGTGGTGACGGTCAGGCGCACGAACGCGTCGGCGTGGCGGTCGGCGTTGTCGAGCAGGTTACGGACCAGGCGGCTGAGCTGGTCGGGATCGCCGAGCACGCGGACCTCCTCGGCGCGGACCTCGACCGGGACGCGGGGGGACGCCGTGTGCACCGCGGCGCGCGCCACCGTCGCCAGGTCGACCGGTTCGCGGTAGAGCGCGCGGCCGTCGGCGCGGCCGGCGGCGCTGTCGTCGGCGCGGGCCAGGACCAGCAGCGCGTCGACCAGGTGCTGCATCCGGGCGGTCTCGGTGACGGCCCGCCCGGCGAGCTCGGGCCACGGCGCCCGGTCGGGGTGGGCGAGGCCGACCTCGAGCGAGGTGCGGACGGACGCGAGCGGAGTACGCAGCTCGTGCGAGGCGTCGGCGACGAAGCGGCGCTGCCGGGCGGCGGACTCCTCGAGCCGCGCGAGCATCGTGTTGAGCGTCCGGGCCAGCCGCCCGACCTCGTCGTGGCTCGCGGGTTCGGGGATGCGGCGGTGCAGGTCGCTGCCGGTGATCTCGGCCGCCTCCGCCCGCATGCGCTCGACCGGCCGCAGCGTCCGCCCGATCAGGAGCCAGGAGATCGCGACCGCACCGACGAGCACCGGCGGCAGCGCGTAGAGCAGGTTCCCCTGGATGTCGCGGGCCAGGATGCCGAGCAGCCGGGTGGAGCTGCCGGCGTAGATCACGACCGGCGTGGCGCCGATGACGTAACGCTGGGCGACGACGTGTTCCTCGCCGCGGCCGGCGGCGGTGGGCCGGGGCGACGTGCTGGCGGCGGGCAGGGTGTACAGCGCGGACCGGCCGTCGACGTTCGCGGTGGCGGCGAGCACGGTGCCGGAGGAGTCGACGACCTGTGCCCACAGGCTCGGATCGTCGGGGCCGGCGGGCAGGTGCGCCGGCCAGTGGCCGCCGGTGGCCGAGCGGGCGACGGACGCCGCGTAGGCGTTGAGCGTCGTGATCACGTTCGCCCGCACCGAGGTGACGAGCGTGATCGCCAGGATGGCGGTGGCCAGCGCGGCGGTGAGGGCGATCGCGAGGGTCGCCAGGACCGTGAGCCGCAGCCGTAGTGAGCGGCTCGACCTACGACTCGGCCTACGCGGGGTCAATGCGGTACCCCGTTCCTCGGACCGTCTCGATGGCGCCGGCGCCGATCTTGCGGCGCAGGTGGTGGATGCGCACCTCGACGACGGCCGGGTCGCTGTCGGCGGCGGCGTCCCAGCAGTGGTCGAGCAGCTCTGTCTTGGAGACCGCCCGGCCGCCCGCCCGCAGCAGGTACTCCAGGACGGTGACCTCGCCCGGGGTCAGCGCGACGGCCCGGTCCCCGCGGCGGACCTGGCGGGTGGCGGGGTCCAGCGTCAGCTCGCCCGCCGCCAGCAACGCCGGCCGGGCGGGTGCGCCGCGGCGCAGCAGCGCACGCAGGCGGGCCAGGAGCACGGGGTAGGCGAACGGCTTGGTCAGGTAGTCGTCGGCGCCGAGGTCGAGTCCCTCGGCCTGGTCGAGGTCGGCGTCCATCGCGGTGAGCATCAGGACCGGTGTCCACGTGCCGGCCTCGCGCAGCCGCGCGCACACCTGGTAGCCGTCGAGGCCGGGCAGCATGACGTCGAGGACGATCAGGTCGAAGCCGTGCTCGACGGCCTGCCACAGGCCGTCGGTGCCGGTGGTGGCCAGGTGCACGGCGTAGCCCTCGGCGCGCAGCCCCCAGGTGAGGGACGCGCCGAGGGCCTCGTCGTCCTCGATCAGGAGGATGCGCATGACTCGAGAACCTTGACCGGACGGTCACTCGGTGGAACGCGCAGCAGGCGCGCGGCCCAGGCGGGCAGCTGCCAGTTGGCGCGGCCGAAGAGCACGACGAGCGCCGGGGTGAGCAGTGTGCGCACCACGAGGGCGTCGATGAGCACCCCGCTGGCCATGCCGGTGGCGACCATCTTGACCGTCACGTCCGGCGAGGACGCCAGCGCGGCCAGCGCCAGGAACAGGATCAGCGCCGCGCTGGTGACCAGCCGCCCGGTGCGGCTGACCCCCTCGACGACCGCGGCCCGGGTGTCGCCGTCGCGGTCGTACGCCTCGCGGACGCGGGACAGGATGAACACCTCGTAGTCCATGGAGACGCCGAACAGGAACCCGAACATCAGCATCGGCACGAACGCGGTGATCGACCCGGTCGCCGGGATGTTCCAGAACGCCTGCGAGCCGTAGCCGAGCTGCCAGACCAGCACCAGCACGCCGAAGGCCGCGCCGACGGACAGCACGTTGAGCGCGACGGCCTTCGCGGGCAGCAGCAGCGACCGCATGCCGCGGGCCATCAGCACGAAGGTCACCAGGGCGACCAGCGCGAGCAGCACCGGGAACCAGCTGGACAGGATGTGCGCGACGTCCGCGGCCTGCACCTGGTTGCCGCCGATCAGGGCGTTGTGCGGGGCGGCGGCACGCAGGTTGGCCAAGGCCGTGCCGGGGTGCGCGGTGCCCATCTCGCCCCTCGGCAGCGCCATGATCACCGAGCTGTTCGCGTGCTGCCAGGCCGGGGTGCCGGCGACCAGCACACCGTGCACGTCGGGCAGGGCACGCAGCGTCGCGGCCGTGGCGGCCGGGTCGGTGCCGGCCGGCAGCTCGATCGGGACCGAGGTGAGCACGCCGGTGGGGAAACCGTTGTGCCGCAACGCGTCGAGTCCCTGCTGGGCCGGGCCGCCGCCGGCGAGCGACGTGCTCGCGGGCGAGGCGATGCTGAGGGTCAGGCCGAAGCCGACGAGTACCGCCAGGATCACCCCGCCCACCGCCGCCGCGGCCTTGGGCCGCGCCACGATCGTGCGCGCGATGCGCGTCCACGTCCGGTCGTCGCCCGCCGCCCTGTAGCGCCACAGCCGGACCCGGTCGAGCCGCGGCCCGACGGTGGACAGCAGCACGGGCACGATCGTGAGCGCCACCAGCGCCGCGATGGACGGGATGAACAGGCCGGACAGGCCCACCCCCTGCACGAACGAGACCGGCACGACGATCAGCGCGAACAGGCCGAGCGAGGCGATGACGGCGCTGACCGCCACCGAGTGCCCGGCCAGCCGGGTCGCGTGGCGCACGGCCTCGTGGTTGTCCGCGCCCCGCTCGCGTTCCTCGCGCCACCGGTTGACCATCAGCAGCGCGTAGTCGATCGAGAGGCCCAGCCCGAGCAGGGCGACGATGAACTGGACCGACGGGTTGATGGCGATGTCGGTGACGTAGGTCAGGCCCCAGATCGCGAGCTGCATGGTCAGCACGGACACGATCGCGGACAGCAGCGGCAGCAGGGCGAGCGCCGACCCGAACACCCACGCGAGCACGAGGAGCGCGAGGCCGACGCCGACCAGCAGCTCGGAGAGCACGCTCGCCCCGCCGCCGGAGGGGCCGGCACTGAGCTGCTCGATGCCCGTCTGGTGCACCTGCGCGCCGGGGACGGCCTGGGTGACCGCCGAGCTCATCGCGTCCATGATCGGCGGCGGGACCGCGCTGCCCATGCCGGGCGGGTACACCAGCACCAGCGTGGACGCACCGCCCTTGCCGACGAGCGCGCGGTCCCCGGTGTTCGCATAGGACAGACTGTGCACCCCACGCACGGACGCGGCGACCTGGTCGGCCGCCCGCAGGCCCGCCTCGACCGCCGGCGCGCCGGCGGTGGTGCCGACCGGCAGGTCGACCACCAGCACACTGGGGTTGGCCGCCACCCCGCCGTACTCCTTCTGCAGGGCGACGTTGGCGTCGTAGCTGGCGCTGTTGATCGTGGTCCCGCTCCGGAGGCGGTCGGCGACATGCGGGGCCATCAGCACCCCGACAACGGTGACGGCGAGCCAGACCAGGCCCACCCACAACCGGTGCCGCATCACGAATGCCGCGAAACGCTCCACATCGGACTCCTTGCCGCTGGGCCGGCCCAGCCGAGGGCCGGCGACGGCGCCGACGGTAGGCAGCCCCACCTTTCGGTTCCCTTAACCAGGCGCCACGCAGGGTGATTGCGCTGCCATGTGCCATAGCATATGGTAAACGGCATGGACTCGCTCGCACCCGTCTCCAGCTCGACGCTGGCCGACCAGGTCTACGCCCGGCTCCGGGCGGCCGTGCAGGACGGCAGCCTGCGCCGCGGCGAGAAGATCACCGAGCGGGGCCTGGCGGCCCGGCTGCAGGTCAGCCCGACCCCGGTACGGGAGGCGTTGCGGCAGCTCATCCACGAGCGGGTGGTCGAGCGGGCCGGCACCCGCGCGCTGCGGATCGCCGACTACGACGCGGCGACGATGGACGAGATCGCCGAGACCGAGGCACGGCTCGCCGGTCTCGCGGCACGCTTCGCCGCCCGCAAGCGGACCGACGTCCTGGTCGCCGAGCTGACCGCGGACCTCGCCGAGACCGACCCCCTCGTCGCCCGGCTCGAGCGCGGCGAGGGGACCGACGACCTCGCCGAGGTGCTCGCGATCCTGCGCCGGTTCCACCGCCGGATCGAGGACGCCGCGCGCAACCCCGTGATGGACGCGCTGCTCGCGCAGTCGCGGGTGTTCAGCGACGAGGAGCGCTACACGCGGACGCTCGACCGGATCCACGCGGCCCCGGACAAGTTCGCCGAGCGGTACCGGCAGCACCGCGAGCTCCTCGGCCTGCTCGCCGCGGGCGACGAGGACGAGGCCGAGAGCCTGGCCGTCCGGCACCGCCTGACCGCGCTGCGCCACCTCGGGCAGCCGTAAACCACCCAGCACGACAGCCGTTCCCGCAGTACCACCCAGTTGCTATAGCATATCGCAACGAAGCGAGGTCGTGATGAACCAACCGGCAACCGCACCGGCCGACACGGCACCGGACGGAAAGGCCACGGCGAAGCCCCGCCTCGACCGGCGTGCCGTCTTCCTGGTCGCGATCGCGATCTTCGCGCAGGAATCCGTCTGGAACTTCTACGACGCCCAGGTCCCGGAGTCCCTCAAGCCCTACATCTCCTCGGCCGGCGTCATCGGGCTGATCATGGGGCTGGACAACATCTTCGGCATCGTGCTGCAGCCGTGGATGGGGCACCTCGCGGACCGGTACCGCGAACGGCGCGGCAGCCGCGTCCCGTTCATCCTCGTCGGCGCGCCGCTCGCGGCCGTGCCGTTCGTGCTGATCCCGTGGACGACGAGCCTGCCTGGCCTGCTCGTCTGCGTGATCTCCTTCGCCCTGCTGGCGAACTCGTTCAAAGGGATCACCGAGACGCTCCTGCCCGACCACGTGCCGGCCGTCATCCGCAGCCGCGCCAACGGTTTCGTCAAGATCGCCGTCAGCCTCACGATCGCCGTCTCCGCGGTGATCAGCCTGCTGGTGGTCGACCGGAGCCTGAAGCTCGCGTTCGCGATCCCCGCCGCGCTCATGCTCGTGGCCTTCTTCACCGCCGGCCTGCTGCTGCACCGCCGCCGCGCGGCGGCGACCCCGAGCCCGGCCACGCAGGAGCAAGCGGAGGAGCAGGCGCCGGCGCGCACGCTGCGCCAGATCGTCCTGGAGCTGGTCCGCGACCGCGACCGCAGCCGGTTGCTGTTGATGCTCGGCATCTTCTGCTTCGCCGGCACGTGGACGGCCATGCGGGTGCTGCTCACGCCCTACGGCGTCGAGGTGCTGGGCCTGTCCCGCGGCGCGGCAGGCGGCATCGCGTTGCCCGGCTCCGTCGCGTTCGTTCTCGCCGCCCTGCCGATCGCATACCTGTCCGACCGGGTCGGGCAGGTTCGGATGATCACCTACGGGATCGCGGTGTTCATCGTCGGGCTGCTCGTCGGGTACGCCGTGCACACCCCGACCGTCACCACCGTGGCCGTGTCGATCTGCTCGATCGGCTACGCCACCTTCAGCATCAACGCGGTCGTCGCGCTGTGGAACCTCGCGCCGTCCAACCGGGTGCTCGGTGTCTACACCGGGCTGTACACCGTCGCGCAGTCGGCCGGTTCCGCTGCCGGGCCCGCGCTGCTCGGCACCGCGGTCGACGTCACCGGCTGGTCGTACATGCTGCTCGACGCCGCCGCCCTCGCCGCGGTCACCTTCGCCGTGTTCGCCGGCCTGGCCGCCCGCAACCGGCGGCGCGCCAACGACCTCCCGGCAGGAAGGCTCTGATGGAGATCCGCATCCTGGCCCCGACCGGTGTGCTCGGCGCCGGGTTCTCCCGCCCCGGCCTGGCCGCGGCGGTCGAGCAGCGCCCGCACGTCATCGCGTGCGACGCCGGCTCGACCGACAGCGGGCCGGCCGCGCTCGGCTCCGGCACGCCGAAGCTGTCCGACACCGCGGTGCGCAGCGACCTCGAGGCGCTGCTGCTGGCCCGCGACCACCTCGACGTGCCGCTGATCATCGGCTCGTGCGGCACCGCCGGCCGCGACGACGGCGTCGACCGGGTCGCCGGCCTCGCCCGCGACGTCGCCGCCGCCCACGGCCTGCGGTTCCGGCTGGCCCGCATCCACGCCGACCAGGACCCGGCCCGCATCGCCGCGCTGCACCGCGCCGGCGGCCTGCGCCCGCTCGCCGCCGCGCCCGCGGTGTCCGAAGAGGACATCCTGGGCAGCCACATCGTCGCCATGATGGGCGTCGAGCCGATCCAGGCCGCGCTCGGCGAGGGCGCGCAGGTCGTGCTCGCCGGGCGGGCGAGCGACACCGCGTTGTTCGCCGCGGTGCCGCACCTGCGCGGCGCCGACCCGGGCCTCACCTGGCACGCGGCGAAGACCGTCGAGTGCGGCGCCGCCTGCGCGATCCCGCCCGGCGCGGACGGCCTGTTCGTGCACCTGCGCGACGACCACTTCACCGTGTCGACCACGACCGGCGAGCGACGGCTGACCCCGCGCTCGGTGGCCGCGCACACGCTCTACGAGAACGCCGACCCCTTCCTGGTCACCGAGCCCGGCGGGGTGCTGGACACCCGCGATGCCCGCTACGAGGCCGTGTCGGACTTCTCGGTGCGGGTCAGCGGCGCCCGGTTCCGGCCCACCGGCTACACCGTGAAGCTCGAGGGCGCCGCGCTCGCCGGCTACCAGACCATCGTCGTCGGCGGCATCCGCGACCGGGTCGTCATCGACGCGCTGCCCGAGCTGGTCCCGTTGGCGGACAAGCACTTCGCCGCCCGGATCGCCGACCTGTTCCCCGCCGTCGACCCGGCCACGGTCGACATCTCCTTCCGCACCTACGGAACCGGCGCCGTGCTCGGCGCGCACGAGCTGCCCGGCCTCGCGCCGCCGACCGAGGTGGGGGTGCTGATCACGGTCACCGCGCCGGCCCAGCGCCTCGCCCACGACATCGCCACGTTCGTCGCGCACGCCGCCGCGCACCTGCCGATCCCCCGGTACGAGGGCCTGGTCAGCACGATCGCCTACCCGCACTCGCCCCCGGAGACCGACCGCGGCCCGGCCTACCGGTTCACCCTCAACCACACCATCGCGCCGGCGAGCCCGACCGAGCCGTTCCGCACCCACCTGGAGGACGTGTCGTGACCAGTGCCCGGCTCCTCGGCCTGTGCTCGCTGGTCCGGTCCAAGAACGCCGGCCCGTTCGAGCTCACCTTCGACTTCGTCTGCCACGACGAGGCCACCTACCGCGAGCTGCGGGACAGCGGCCTGCTGACCCCGGCGCTGTTCGCGACCTTGTTCGCTCTGGACGAGGACCAGGTCGGCTACCACGCCCACGACGCCGCCCTCGCGATCAAGGTGACGATCCCCCGCCCCACGGTCCAGGGCGCCCTCGACGACGCCGACTGCTACGGCGGCCAGCAGTACGCCCTCGTCCTCGACGCCCTGGACCGCTCGGCTCCCCCGCGCGGCTGACCAGCGCGGACCGTCTCGGTGGGGGACTCGACCGCGACGCTGGCGCGTGTTGAGTTCTTGCAACGATAAGTCTCGATATTGCAGGTATGTGTGATGCAGGTTACGGTCTCCCTAGGACCGTCCCCACCCCTGCGATCGAGCTCGTCATTTCCCACCACCTGGCCCGCTGCCAGCCTCCTGCGCGGTAGGCGAGGTGACCCAGCGCGCCTCAGATCCCGCTCTGACGGCGTTGACCTCGACTATTCGCCCCCTGCCGAGAGAGAGCAGCGAATGTCCCCCTCAACCAAAATCGGCGCGCTCGCCGTCGGCGGCGCACTGATCGCCGCCGGCCTCGTCGTCCTCGCGGCCGAACCCGCGTCCGCCGCCGCGACCGGCGGTGTCGGCGCCACCCTGCCCTACGTCGAGGTGCAGGCGGAGAACTCGTCCACCAACGGGACGATCATCGGCCCCACCGCCGACTACAACACCCTCGCCGCCGAGGCGTCCTACCGCAAAGCCGTGACCCTGCAGGGCACCGGCAAGTTCGTCGAGTTCACCACCCCGTCCGCGACGAACTCCATCGTCTTCCGCTACAGCATCCCCGACACCGGCTCCGGGTCGGTCTACACGGCGCCGCTGTCCCTCTACGTCAACGGGACCAAGCAGCCCAACGTCAGCCTGACCAACGCGTACAGCTGGTACTACGGCGGCTACCCGTTCACCAACACGCCCGGCAGCAACCCGCACCACTTCTACGACGAGGCGCACCGTCTGTTCCCGACGAGCTACCCGGCCGGCACCAAGTTCCGCCTGCAGATCGACGCCGAGGACACCGCGTCGTCGTACACGATCGACTTCGCCGACTTCGAGAACGTCGCGGGCGCCCTCGCCCAGCCGTCCGGCTCGGTCTCGGTGACCAGCAAGGGGGCCGACCCGACCGGTGCGGCCGACGCGACGGCCGCGTTCAACTCGGCGATCTCCTCGGCCGGCGCCGGTGGCACGGTGTGGATCCCGGAGGGCACGTTCAAGATCCCGGGCCACCTGATCCTGAACAACGTCACCATCAAGGGCGCCGGCATGTGGCGCTCGACGGTCGTCGGCGCGGCGCCGGGCTTCTACGGCAACTACGCGCCGAACGGCAGCAGCGGCGTGCACCTGGCCGACTTCGCGATCTTCGGCGACGTCCAGGAACGCAACGACGGCGCGCAGGTCAACGGCGTCGGCGGCGCGCTCAGCAACTCCACGGTGGACCGGTTGTGGATCGAGCACATGAAGGTCGGCGCCTGGATGGACGGGCCGTTCACCAACCTGGTCTTCAGCGGCATGCGCATCCGCAACGTCACGGCCGACGGCGTCAACTTCCACAACGGCGTCACCAACTCCAAGGTCACGAACAGCGACCTGCGCAACCTCGGCGACGACGGCCTGGCGACCTGGTCCGAGCAGAACGCCGACGTCAACGACTCGTTCGACCACAACACCGTGCAGTACCCGATCCTGGCCAACGGCATCGCCATCTACGGCGGCCACGACAACTTCGTCACCGACAACCGGGTCATCGACTCCGGCCTCGCGCAGGGCGGCGGGATCCACGTCGCGCAGCGCTTCGCCTCGACGGCACTCGGGCGTACCGACGTGCTGCGCAACACGATCATCCGGTCCGGCAGCCTCGACCCCAACTGGCAGTTCGGCGTGGGCGCGCTGTGGTTCGACGCGCGCGACGGCGCGATGACCGGCCTCACCAACATCGACAACATCCTCATCCAGCAGAGCCCCTACGAGGCCATCCAGTTCGTGTCGGGCTCCAACATCAGCAACGTCAAGATCAACAACGCGACGATCCAGAACACCGGCACGTGGGTGATCCAGGAGCAGGTCGGCGGCTCGGCCACGATCACCAACAGCACCGCCACGGGCACCCAGGCCCCCGGGCCGATCTACAACTGCGGCGTGGGCTTCACGCTGACCGACGGCGGCGGCAACTCGGGCATCTTCGGCACCCCGATGTGCCAGAACCTCACCAATCCGGTGTTCCCGCCCTACCTGCCGGACAACGGGTCGCAGATCTCGGTCAGCCCGACCGCGGTCGGCTTCGGCTCCGTCGCGACCGGCTCGACGAGCGCACCGGAGGCCGTCACCGTCACCAACAGCGGCTCCGCGGCCGCGCCGGTCACCTCGGTCGCCACGACGGGTGACTTCAGCCAGACCAACACGTGCGGCACCAGCATCGCCGCCAGCTCGTCCTGCACCATCAGCGTCCGGTTCGCCCCGACCGCGGCGGGGTCCCGTACCGGCAACCTGACGGTCACCGCCGCTGGCGTCACCAACACCGTGCCGCTCTCGGGCACCGGCGTCGCCCCCGGGCCGATCCTCAGCCCGAACCCGAGCAGCCTGTCCTTCCCCGGCACGGTCGTCGGCAGCCCGGCGTCGGCGCAGACGGTCACGGTGACCAACTCGGGCACCACCGCGGCGACCGTCTCCGGTGTCACCACGACCGGCGACTACAGCCAGACGAACAACTGCTCGGGCCTGGCGGTCGGCGCGTCCTGCACGGTCACCGTCACGTTCCGGCCGACGGCGTCGGGCACCCGGACCGGCGCGGTGACGCTCACCAGCAACGCCAACAACAGCCCGACGTCGGTCGCCCTCACGGGCAGCGGCATCGGTACCGACACCAACATCGCGCTCGGCAAGCCGGCCTCGGCGAGCAGCCAGGTCAACGGCACGCAAGCCGCTACCACGACAACGGACGGCGACGCGAACACCTACTGGGAGAGCGCCAACAACGTCTTCCCCCAGTGGCTGCAGGTGGATCTCGGCTCGGCCAACACGATCGGCAGGGTGACGCTCAAGCTGCCGCCGTCGTCGGCGTGGGGCACGCGCACGCAGACGCTGTCGGTTCTGACGAGCACGGACGGCGCCAGCTTCAGCACGGCCGTCGGGTCCGCGACCTACACGTTCACCTCACCGACCAACGTCGTGAACATCACGACCCCGTCGACCAACGCCCGCTACGTGCGCGTCAACATCACCGCCAACAGCGGCTGGCCGGCCGGGCAGGCCTCGGAGCTCGAGGTCTACCCGAGCGGCAGCACCCCGCCGAACGCCGCCATGTTGAGCACCAACCCGTCGTCGCTCACCTTCGCGTCGCAGGCGCTCAACACGACCAGCGGCGCGCGGGCGGTGACGGTGACCAACACCGGCAACGCGGCCGCGTCGGTCTCGGGTGTGACGGTCTCAGGTGACTACACGCAGACCAACAACTGCACCACCATCGCGATCGGCGCCTCCTGCACGGTGAACGTCAGCTTCCGGCCGACGGCGTCGGGCACCCGCACCGGCACGGTGACGCTCACCAGCAACGCGACCAACAGCCCGACCAGCGTCGCGCTGTCCGGCACCGGCGCTGGTGCCACGAGCGTCAACCTCGCCGCGGGCAAGCCCACGAGCGAGTCCGGCCACGTCGACGTCTACGCGTCGGGCAACGTGACCGACGGCAACCAGAGCTCCTACTGGGAGAGCGCCAACGCCTTCCCGCAGTGGGTTCAGGCCGACCTCGGCTCGGCCCAGAGCGCGAGCCGCGTCGTGCTGCAGCTGCCCGCCTCGTGGGGCGCACGCAACGAGACGCTGTCCGTCCTGGGCAGCACGGACGGAACGACCTTCACCACGATCGTGCCGTCTGCGAGCTACTCCTTCGCGCCAGGGAACAACAACACGGTGACCATCACCTTCGCCGCGACGTCCCACCGGTACTTCCGGCTGAACATCACGGCGAACTCCGGCTGGCCCGCGGGCCAGATCTCCGAGTTCCAGGTCTGGAACATCTAGTCGAGAACGCTCACCAGCGGTGATGCGGTGCCGAGGCTCCCTCGGCACCGCATCGCCGTTTTCGTGCGCGATCAGCTGCCGGCCGGTATCCACGTCGTTCATCCGCACACCGGGCACGGCGGCGAAGCATGTCACCACGCCCTCGACGCCGCCAGCACCTCGCCGTCCATCGCGTCCTTCGCGCCGGTGCTAGCGTTACCCCTACCCGGTATCGGCATCCTCGTGGGGTCGCGGACGCACCGCTGGCCGCATAGCCTCCGCGTGGGCGGGTAGTAGACGTGCGGTGGGGAGGTGCGGCGCGGTGGCCGTCGGTGGCGCGTTTCTCCTGGTCGTCCTCGTGCTGGTGGTCGTCGGCGGGCTCTACGGGGTCGCCGCGCTCGTTCGGCTCGGCAGGGCCGTCACCGACGTGCGGCCGTTCCTGTCCGGCCACGAGCCGGCCGAGCACGCCGTCTCGCGGTTCCACGTCCGCTGGTACGCGCTCACGATGGTCTTCCTCGCGTTCGACATGGAGATGGTGTTCATGTACCCGTGGACGCTCGTCGTGGCCGAGGCGGGCGCGACCGCCGTGGTGGAGATGTTCGTCTTCCTGGGGATCCTCTTCGTCGGCGTCGCCTACGCGTGGCGGGAGGGTGCGCTGCGGTGGACCTGAGCGCCTGGCTGTTGCGGCACACCCCGCCCCGCCCGCTGCTGGTGGCGGCGCCGGGCGGCACGGTCGCGCGGCTGGCCGTCGAGCGGGCCGTGCGCGAGCGCGGCTGGCGGCCCGCCCTGAGCCCGGCCGAGGCGAACCTCCTCGTCGTCGCGGGGGCGGCCGGGCACGAGCTCGAACCCTTCGTCCGGCGGGTGTGGGACCAGCTGCCCGCGCCCCGGGCGCGCGTGGACATCCCCGAGCA
>NZ_DASWSJ010000280.1:0-8649 GCF_036402745.1 Actinophytocola sp.
GGAACGCGTCGATCATGCCCACTCTCGTGCTGCGGTTGACGATGCGCATGGTGTGCCGGCCTCGCACGGGCACGGCGACGGGCAGGAGGCGGTTCAACCTCATGGAGCACCTTCCGAGGCAGGGGGTGAAGGTGAACACGGGGCGTGTCACAAGCAGTTAATATCTGATGTCTACCGGACGTCAAGGCGCAAGTACCCGACAAGGGCCCGCAAATCCAACAGTTGATCCGACCTCTTGTCCCAGCACGGCGTGGCTGTTCGTCAGACCGTGAGTGGCCGGCGGCCGGGCTGGAGGCGTCGCCAGGCGATCGCGATGAACACCACCAGGCCGAGGAACGGCAGCGAGCCGACCAGCCAGCTCAGCGCGAGTGGCGGACCGGGCTGGTTGAGCACGGTCAACCCCCGCACGCTGCCTTCCCCGTGTCCCTGTGGCCCGTCGATGGCGAAGCCGAGGCTGTATGTGCCGGGAGCGCTGAGCGCCTGCACGTCCAGGCCCCACGAGTCGTACTTGCGTGGATGGCGCACCAGGGGCGTGACGTGCTCGTCGGCCTTCACACCCGGTCCGGTCTGGGTGAGCGTGCCGGACTTGCCGGCGATTCCGCCGTCGGGCATGAAGGTGAAGTCCAGTGACTGCATGGCGCGGATCGGCCAGACGGAGAACCCGACCGTCACGCGGTAGGGGCCGGCCTGGACGCGTTCGGTGTGGACGATGTTGACGGGCGCGTACGCCATCGCGGGGGCCGCCATCGCGAGGCTCAACGCAAGGGTCAGCAGGGCCGTGGTGACCAGCCGGCGAGTGCTCATCAGGCTTCCTTCGTGGTGGGTGCCAGCATCGGGATGAACCGGGCGCCGAGGAAGCCGGCGAGTACGCCGAACACGATCCCGACTATCCCGAGGACCGCGAAGGTCGCGGCGCCGAAGCTCGCGGTGGGGTCGGTGAGAACTTGCTGCAACGGCAGGGTGACGGCGACGACCAGCCCCGTCACCGCGCCGATCGCGAGCATGACCTTCCTGGCGTTGAGGTCGCGGGTGCGGATCAGCCAGAAGGCGCCCTCGACGGCGGCCGCCGCGACGATCAGGAACATCGGGATGGCGCCGGGCAGCTGCGGCGGCTGCGGGGTGAGCCCGTCCCGCAGCGGTAGCCCGATCGCGGCGGCGTAGGTGTGTGCCGCCCACGGCGAGAACCACCACAGGAATGCCTGCAAGACCCCGAGCACCACGGCGATGACGACGGCCGCGCCCGGCCGGCGCAGGATGCCGGCGCCGGTGATCAGCAACAACGCCGAGAACAGGATGATCCCGATGATCGTCGGGTCGATGGGCAGCGGCAGGTTGGCGAAGGCGTTGGTGGTGATCGGCGCGAAGATGATCAGGATCGGGACCGCGAGCGCGACGCCGACCTGGCCCCAGCGCAGCTCCCTCGCCGCGGCGAACACGATGATGCTGCCGACCATGGTGATCGAGATCGACAGGAACAGCGCGACGTGCGACGGGGTGTTCAGCACCGCGTCGAAGCCGTAGATCGAGTGCCACCACAGGTCGAGCAGGCCGTACAGCAGGAACAACGCCGCGCCGGTCCCGGAGATCAGGTAGCCGAGCGGTGCGGTGAACGTGCCGCCGAGCACGCGTACGGGCGGACCGCCCACCATCTGTGCCACCGATCGACCCGCGCGCTGCGCGGCGGTGGCCAGGAGCACCATGACCAGGCTGGCGATCCCGGACAGCGCGCTGCCGGAGTAGAGAGCCAGGTGGGACAGGGTGAAGAAGGTGTCGGGCCCGACCTCGACGTGCCACTGGATGTCCCAGCTGATGCCCAGGGTGGTGACCGCCGTGCCGACGAGCACGACGTACGCGCCGACCCGCGCCGCGACACTGCCCGTGACCGCCGCGGTGGCTCGTGGGTCGGCGCGACCGGCCGCGGTGGATGGTGCGGTGAGATCCATGACAGGTATGCCTTTCTCGTTGTGGTGGGGCTTCAGCCGGTGACCGCGAGCGGCAGCATGAGGTTGTCGGCACCGGCCGGACCGTCGATGGACACGTGCAGCTCCCAGGGACCGGTCATCATCAGTGGCACCTGCGCCGCCCGGTAGCGACCGCCGCCGGCGGACTCGGCGGGTGCCGGTGGGGCGGCGTGCCCCATCAGCGGCATGACGGCGTCGATCTCCACCGTTGCGTGGTCCACCGGGACGCGGGCCCGCGTGCTGAGGTCGATCTCGACGGCCGTGCCCCCGATCCGCGCGCTGTCGACGGTGGCGGTGACGACATAGTGGGACGTGCCGGCGTGCAGCACGACCGGGCCGGGCGGGGTCGGCCACACCAGCCAGCCGACGACCACGGCGACGACCACCGCGCCGACCACCGCGACGACGACACCGCCGAGGAGACGGCGGCGCGGCGCGCGTACGGCGGGGTCGACCGCCGGCGCGACCGACGTGGTGGCGGTCATCGCCCCATCCCCTGGTCCGAGGCGGCCACGTCGAGGACGACCGGAACGGTGAGCACCGTGTAGTCGCGTTCCGCCTGGATCCACAGCCGGTACTGGCCGGCGACCGGGAAGGTGAAGGTGAACGGGACGTCCGGGCCATACGCCGCAACGGTTTCGTCGGGCGCGCTGTCGCCGTTGACCGGAGGCACGAGCATGCCGCTCATCCCGGAAGCCGAGTGGTCCATGCCGCTCATCCCCGGCATCCCGGTCATGGGCATCGCACCACCCATGGAGTGGGCGTGGGCCCAGACGGGCGCGTTCTGCACCGCCTCTCCCACCACCGCGCCACTGTCGGCAGGCAGCGGCCCGGCCACGATCAGGTGCCCGACCATGCTCAGCCACGGTTGCAGGTCGGCGGTGTGGCCGACCGTGGCGCCGACGGTCGTGGGCTGTCCCGCGACCGGTGCGGTCGTCATGACGGTGACGGGCGTCCCGCCGATGACCGTCGACCCGCTGGCCGTGCCGCCGCCCAGCGGCACCGGGCGGTCCACCGGGTGCGACCCGCCGCCCGGGAGGACCTCGAGTCCGGTGGCGGCGCGGACCAGCTGAACGCCGCCACCGCGCCGCTCCAGCTCGGCCGAGACGGCATAGTGTCCCGGCGCCGGCAACGTCAGCCGAACCTGGTAGTGACCGGGACCGAGCCGGACCGGGTGCACGTGCCACAGCTCTCCCGCCGGACCGACCACCAGCAGGTGGATCAACGCGCCGCCGTTGACCAGCAGGTCGTCGACGGGCGCACCGGTCGCCGCGTCGGACAGGCGCACACCGACGTCGGCGGGGCGGCCCGCGGTCACCGGCCCGCCGTCGAGGGCGAGCATGGCCGGCGGCCGGGAGAAGTCCGCGATCATCGGCGTGGTGCGGGCGTACGGGTTCGTGACGTTGTCGATCGTGGGATCGAGCTGGTTGCCCGGCTGCGGCGGCAGCGGCAGCGACGCGGAGAGCACCGCGGCGGTCACGGCCACCGACAGTCCCACCAGCATGCCGCCCGCCGGCAGCAGCGCCCACCGGTTGCGCCTGGCCCGAACGGCCACTACGACGGACCCCACCAGCAGCACCCCGGCAGCGAGAAAGCCGCCATACACCAGGCGTTCCGGCGGTGTGGTGACCTGGACGGGCACCACGAAGGGAATCCGCGTCACCTGTGTGCCGTCACCGACGGCCAGCTCCCACGGTCCCGGCCGGTCCACCGCGACCGTCGCCGAGTACATGCCCGGCGTCGCTCCAATGTGGACACCCCCACGGCCGGTCGGCACGCCGGGCGCGGGTAGCGCGGACGAGCCGGTGGCGGTCCCGGTCGGCGTGAGCGCCAGCGTGAGTCGGCCGGCGGGCGAACCGGCGTGGGTCACCACGTCCACGTGCAACGGGCCGGGCACGGCGGTCACCCGACGCAGCACGATCGTCAGCTCGCGCGGGCCGAGGGTCTGCGCCACCGCGACGTCCCCGCCGGAGGACGGACTGTCGGCCACCGCCGGTGTGATCCCGACGAGGACGAACAGCGCGGACAGCCCCACGACGATCGGGAGGCGGCGGGGCACGGCGAAGGTCACGACGTCGAGGCTAGGAACAGGGCGTGTTCAACTCGTCACCGCTGGCGGGGACCCGTGTCCCCTGTACGGGGGACCCCCCGGCGCCACGGACCCCGGATCATCGATGGTGTGATGTCCCGCTACCGCCTCGCGATCAGTGATCTGAGCGGCGCGCTGGCCCGCCAGGCGATGCTCGTCGCCACGGTGTGCCTGGTCGCCGACGTGGCCGCCTTCCTCGTCGCAGGCCCCGTCGCCACACTGCGACCTCAGGACTGGGTGGTGCTCGCCGCGATCGCGGCGGCCGACGCGGCGCTCGCGCTGCCCGCTCGCTACTCGGGATGGGTGGCCCTGGCGCACGCCGTGCTGCTGGTCGGCGCCGCCGCTCTGCTCGGTGGGTCGAGCGCCGAGGGCCGGGTCAGCGATGCCGGTGCGCTGGTCGCGGGGTACCGCGCCGGGGCGTGGTTGCGCGGCGGGGCCGCCTGGCTGGCGCTGGCCGCGATGATTCTCGGCATCGGCGGGGCGCAGCTGCTCTTCGGCATGCGGGACGGCGACCTCTTGCCCATTCACATCCTCAAGAACGCGGTCCTGCCGTGGCTCGTCGGCCGCTACACCACCGCTCGCCGGGCCTACCTCGCCGAGCTGGAGCAACGCGCGGAAACCCAGCGCCGTGACGCCGAGGCCGCGGTCGAGCACGCGGTCGCCGAGGAGCGCAGCGCCATCGCCCGCGACCTGCACGACGTCATCTCCCACCACGTCAGCGCGATCGGGGCGCACGCCGGCGCCGCGCGGCTGGGTCTGCGCACCGCGAACCGCCCCGACGCCGTCGCCGGCTCGCTGGCCGCCGTCGAGACGTCCAGCCGGGCGGCGATGCTCGACCTGCGCCGCCTGCTCGACCTGCTCCACGGCGACCAGGCGGACATGAGCCGCCAACCCGGGCTGGACAACCTCGAGGAGCTGCTCGACGGAGTCCGCCGGGCCGGTCTCGCGACCCGGTTGAGCACCCACGGCGCGGCGCGCCCGCTGCCCGGGTCGCTCGACGTCGCCATCTACCGCATCATCCAGGAGATGCTGACCAACGCGCTACGCCACGGCGACGGCGCCACGGTGGAGATCGAGCTGCACTACCGGGCCGCGTCGGTGTCGGTCACCGCGCGCAACGGCGTCCCGCCGGCCCGGGACGGCGAGCGCAACGGCGCCGCGCGCGGCCTGGTGGGGATCCGAAAACGGGCCGCGCTGTTCGACGGCACCGTCGCCTACGGCGCGGAGCTCGGCGGTGACCGGTGGGAGACCACGGCCACCTTCCCCCTCGGAGACGAACGATGACCCTGCGCATCCTGCTCGCGGACGACCACGCCATGTTCCGGTCCGGGCTGCGCGGGATCCTCGACACCCAGTCCGACTTCGCCTGCGTCGCCGAGGTCACCGACGGCGCGGCCGCGGTCACCGAGACCGCGCGGCTGCGGCCCGACGTGGCGATTCTCGACGTGCGCATGCCGAAGCTCGACGGTCTCCAGGCGGCCGAGGCGATCCTCGCCGGCGGCAACGTCGCCACCAAGGTGCTCGTGCTGACCACGTTCGACACCGACGAGTACGTCTACCGCGCGCTCGCGGCCGGGGCCAGCGGCTTCCTGCTCAAGAGCCTGCCGCCCGAGGAGCTCGTCTCCGCCATCCGCGTCGCCGCCCGGGGGGACGCCCTCATCGACCCCTCGGTGACCCGCCGGCTCGTCACCCGGTTCACCGACAGCATCACACCGCACGAGGCCCGCGCGTCGGGTGCGCCCGGGCTCGACCGGCTCACCGCCCGCGAGAACGAGGTGCTCCTGCTCGTCGCCGCCGGCCACAGCAACACCGAGATCGGCGCCCGCCTCTACATCGGGGACGAGACCGTCAAGACCCACGTGTCCCGAATCCTCGCCAAGCTCGGCCTGCGGGACCGGGTGCACGCCGTCGTCTACGCCCACCGGCACGGGCTCGTCAGCACGTAGCGGGCCCGGCTACTGGCTGCGACCCGCCGGTGTAGAACCTCGCCCCGGATACACAGCGTGCGGACCCCGCGCTCCCTCGGCCCACTGTGCGGCGGCTGCGGTCAGGTGCCGATCATGGCCGCAACGGCCGTGGCCTCCGGCGGCCGGGTGCCGTCAGCAGGGCCGGACCTCAGCAGGGCAAAGCCATGTCGAGGGCCACGAAGCCACCCTCTTCCGAGTCGGCGCGACCCAGGAGGACCTCACTTCCCACGGGCGCGCACAGGGTCGTGACGAATGTCCATTGAGGAAGCCGATACACGTCGATCTGCGTGATGCCGAAACCGCAGTTTCCCCAGAAGTAGGACGAGGTCGATCCTTCGACGGTGGTGAAGTTCCCGCAGCGCTCGTTCTGTTTGGTGTCGGCTTGCGCGACTGGGGTGAACAGGATCAGTGTCGCCGCGATTGCCGGGACAACTGCGACAGCGGCTTTTGTGGTTTTCTTCATGACTCCCGCTTCATCAGGTAGGTGTCGCCCTGTGAACAGTTGACTGACAGGGCCGGATAACGGTGACCAAACCGTCGAACCGTACCTACGCCGCTCGTGCGCCAACTGTTCATCGCTCCCCGGCGAGTTGGACCATTCGACGGGTGGTCGTATGCCATTTGGCCGCCACCACCGGTCAGCAGGCGGGTGCCTCAGGGCATTCGTGCCCAGAAGTCGAGGCGGTGGTCGGCCTTGTAGTCCGTGCCGTTGATCCGGTCGGGTGCCAGCGACTGGACGTGGCCGGTGCCGAGGTCGGGCCAGGCCGGCTGGTCGACGCAGGCGGGATCGCCGTTGGTGGCGAAGGCCGCCCAGTACCGGTTCATCCGGTCGGCGAGCTCGCGTTGTGTCGCCGACAGCGACGGGCCGCCGGGAAAGTCGAACTGGTACACCAGTTCGCTGGCGTGCTGGGCGCCGGTGGGGAAGCCGGGGAGCGGCATGAGCGGTGGGGCATCCCGGTCGGCGAACTCGTAGAACCAGGTGTCGGTGTGTGCGGCGAAGGCCCGGCCCAGTTCCCAGGCCGGTCGCGCCCAGGCCCGGTCCGTGCAGATCTGTGCCCAGGCGAGGCTCGGTGTCGGGAAGTGGTCGAGCGCGTAACGCGCGGCGACCTCGTCCGCCGCGTCACCGAACGCCTCGGCCAGCAGTCGCGGGTAGCTTTCGGCGGTGACCGGGTTGCCGGCAAGGTCTGCGAAGAGCCCGACGAAGAACCGCGCCTCGTCGCGTGTGGTGCCCAGCATCAGCGGTATCCGGTGGAAGCGTCCGGCGGGCAGCGCCTCCCCGGGTGACTCGGGCAGGGTGGGTCCGCCGAAGGCCGGCCGGATGAAGGCGGCCGACGCCTGGAGCAGGTCCGCCACCGGAACCCGCCGGAGCTGCGCGAGCGCCGACTCGGGATCACTGCCCGGCGTGACCCAACCGTGCTCGGCGGCGGTGGCGGCGCCGAGCCGGTCCAGCTCGGCCGCCGGCAACCACCTCGGCGGGAGCGCCGGAACACCGGGAATGAAGGTGTGCGCCGGCGTCGAGCCCATGACCGCGAACGCGCTCTGCAGGATCGCGCGGTGGCACAGCCCGGCCGATGTGGGCGACACCAGGTGCGCTGCGATCATCAGTGCCCCGTAGGACTCTCCGACCAGGGTCACGTTCGCCGGGTCGCCGCCGAACCGCGTGATTTCCCGCCGCACCCAGCGCAGTGCGGCCTGCTGATCCCGCAGACCGAAGGTGCCCCCGTCGGCGAGGCCGGGATAGCCGAAGCACCCGAACACGCCGAGCCGGAAGTTTGGTGCCACGACGACGAGGTCGCCGGTGAGGGCGAGCCGCCGGGGGTCGTAGGTGGCAGCGGTTCCGTTCGTCCCGCCGCCGCCGTGCAGCCACACCAGCACCGGTCGCCCGGTGCCCGGGGCCGCTGGCACGGTGACGTCCAGCGTCAGGCAGTCCTCGTCGACGGAGGTGACGTCCGCGAACGACTGGGCCGACTGCGGCGCGGGGTTCCCGGGCTCGGTCGCGTCCCGGACTCCGGACCAGGGCGCGATCGGCGCGGGCGGGCGCCAGCGCCGATCGCCGACCGGGGGCGCGGCATAGGGGATCCCCCGGAACGACAGGTGTCCGTCGAACCGGCGGCCGCGGACGGCGCCGCCGTTCAGCCGTACGGTCACGTGCTGGGTCATCGCGTGTGCTCCGCCAGTAACAATACGATCATATTGCTACGATAGCCGTCCGACCATATTGTCGTCGCGCGGGTTCCGTCCGGGGCGCGTCACGGCACGGAGATCAGGGAACCCGCACACCGCGTGCCCGGTAAACACCGTGGCGACGACCCGGCGCAGCACGTCCCGTGCCGGGAACGCGTCCGCGCCCGAGAGCGCGAGCTGATCGGCCAGACCTTGTACCGTCGCGAGGATCATGCGGGCGGCGAGCACGGCGTCCACACCGGACTCGACCGCACCGCGCTCGATGCCGCTCTCGATCACCATGGTGACGTATCCGAGGAGGTCGCGACCCGCCCGCCGCGCGACATCGGCCAGACCGGAATGATGCAGCGCCTGAGCCTGCAGGCCCTGCCGGACGCGGTACTCGACGTCCCGCTCCGCGTCGAGTGGCAACAGTTCGACCAGGCTGTCGAGCAGCACCTCCGCGATC
>NZ_DASWSJ010000281.1:0-22148 GCF_036402745.1 Actinophytocola sp.
ACGAGCGCGTACGTCGAGACCGTCCAGGCGCAGTGCGGCTGAGCGGTCGGTGCGGTCAGTCGTCCCCTTCGTGGACCGGGCCGGTGATCTGTCTCAGTCTCGCGATGAGGTCGACGGTCTCCACGCCGCACAGCTCGGCCATCCGCTCCAGGGCGGAGATGTCGAGGCTCACGTCGGGGGACTGATGGCCGTTGAGCTCGGCCAGCTTTCCCTTCGCCCAGCGGCGCAGGGGCAGCAGCTCCGGCTGGGTGTCCCGGACGACCTTGCGCAGGTCGATCCGGATGCGCCCGACCGGCGAGTCGCTGAACACCCGCTGGTGCACCCGCCCGAGCAGCTCGTGGGGTACCTCGTCGAGGGCGATGCAGATCTCGACGAGCCGCACCACCGAGCACTGCCGGGTGCCGAGCTCGTAGGTCGCCAGCGTCTGGAGTGAGATGTCGCTCTGCAGCCGGCGGTTGAGATCGCGGCGGGTCCAGCCGCGCTGCTTGCGCAGGCGGCGCAACTCGTCGCCGAGAACTCGCTGGTAGGTCGCTGTGTCCAGCTGCACGATCGCCCCTCTCTGAGTGGCATCCCGGTTCGCCAGACCGGGTGCCGACATAAGAGGAAGTGATGAAGTGGCGGGCGATTACGCGGGTTTTCACAATTTGCTTGAGCAATTGCGCCGAATGGCTCTGTAACGCGGGAACCCGGCCGACGATGTCGGCCGAACGGAGTAGGTCAGTTCACGCAACCGGAGGTATCGGGTGCGGCGGGCTGGCGCGCCTTCGCGGGCGACAGGTGCAGCAGCGGCCGGCCCTGGAGGCGCTGGCCGCTCGCGTCGGCGTTGCTGGCGTGGTAGTCGTCGCCCAGCAGGACGGTGACCGTGCCGGCCGGCAGGTTGGCGTCCTCCTCGACGGCGGGGCTCCCGCCGAGCGCACTGGCGACCCGGTTGCCGGCGTCTTGTTCGCCCGGGGCGTGGCGGACCACCGTGGACGCACGCGGGTCGGCGTTGCCGACGTCGCCCTTGGTGAAGCCCTGCCCGGCGAGCGAGGTGGCCACCGAGTCGGCGAGGCCCGGCTGGCCGGTGGCGTTGCGGACGTTGACGGTGATCTGCTCGTTGCCGCCCTGGTTCGCCGCGCTGCCGTCGTCGCTCGGGGTGGACGCGCCGCTGCTCTTCTGCTGGCCGGTGCCGAGCAGGCCCCGCACGTACGACTTCACCGCACTCGGGTCGACCTCGATCGCCGAGCCGTCCGAGGGGGTCTCCAGGTCGGGGCGGCCGACCGGGATGGTCTTGAACGACAGGTTGCCGCCGGTGAAGTTCATCATCTGCTGGGCGAACTGGATGATGTTCCAGTCCCGGTCGAGCACGACCGACTTCTGGATCGCGGCGCGCAGCTTGTCCAGCGTGCCCGAGCCGGGGGTGAGCATGTCCTGGGAGAAGACCTTCTTCGCCATGCCGGTCATGAAGACCTGCTGGCGCACGATCCGGTCGAGGTCGCCGTTGACCAGGCCGTGCCGCTGGCGGACGAACGCGAGTGCGGGCGCGCCGGACAGGTTCTGCTGGCCGGCCGGGAAGCGGGCCCCGGAGTAGGAGTCGTGGACCGGCGCCTTGAGGCAGACGTCGATGCCGCCGATGGCCCGGGTGATGTCGTAGAAGCCGAGCAGGTTCACCTCGGCGTAGTGGTCGATGGAGGCGCCGGTGAGGCCCTCGACGGTCGCGATGAGGTTCTTCGCGCCCTCCTGGTTGGACCGGACCTCGAGCTGGGCCCGGTCGGTGACGCCCTCGTTGCGCAGCTGCCGCATGGCGTCGTTCTTGGCCCGCAGGTACGCCGAGTTGATCTTGTGCTGGCCGTAGCCGGGGATGTCGACGTAGGAGTCGCGCGGCATCGAGATGCCGACCGCGGCCTTCCCGTCGTTGGGGATCCGGATGAGGATCAGCGTGTCGGTGTTGAGCTCGCCGTCGCTCTGGCCCGCGCTGAGCATCGCGAGCTGCTGTTCGGACAGCGGGTGGCCCTGCGCGTCCGTGCGGCTGTCCATGCCGACCATGAGGATGTCGATGGCGCCGTCGGCCGGCCGCTCGGTGGGCGGCTGGTCGATGACGTCGGCGGTCTGCATGTCCTGGCTCCACGACTGCAGCTCGCGCCAGTAGTAGCCGGTGACGACGAGGATGAGCACGGAGAAGACGGTGAGCGCCACCTTGCCGCCGGTGACCCCCGGGCGGCGGCGGCTGGGCGGGCTGACCGCCCGCTCGCGGCGCACGGTCGGCGCGTCGGGCAGTGGCTGCCAGCGCGCGTCGGAGGTGCGTGGCTTCGGGCGGCGGTAGGGGTCCTCACGGACCGGCTCGGGGCGTGCCGCGCGCGCCGGCCGGCCCCCGACGACCCGGCCGGCGTTCGCAGGCGTGCGTCCACCGGTACGCGGCGGTGTGGACCTGCCGCGCTCCTCCCCGTGGCCGTCCGACCTCGGCGGCCGATGGTTCACCCCGACTCCTCCCGCAGCGGTCCCTGGTCGTTCCCGAGCATGCCGTCCCCTGACACAGATGTAGACGCGCCGGGATGCCCGGGGGTTGCCCCGTAGGGTGGCATACGTCGCTCACCGTGACGGGACCGGCGCGCGTTTTGGCTTCGGAAGGTGTGGTCAGCCGCTCGGACGGCCACCCACCGGCACCGGCCGGGCGCCCGGCTGTCTCGCCCGCGAGGGCTGCGCGCACACCACCGCGACCGCCAGCGCCCCGACCATGATCCCACCGTGCACGATCGTCCCGACACCGCTCACCGTCGTGATCATCGGCGGCACGCACGCGATGGCGGTGACGAGCCACGGGCTCGGCCGCGAGCTGGTCTGCAGGTGGACGCAGTGCACGAGGTACCAGCCGGCCAGCAGGTGGATGAGGTTGGCCATCGGGTCGATCGGCAGACCCAGCAGCGCCGAGGTCTGCGTCCAGCCGGACAGCCCGGTGACCGCGAAGCCCAGCACGCCCAGCGCCCCGAACGCCACGCCGAGCGCGGCCGCCGCGGTGTCGGTCCAGGTCCGCGGCTCGTCCTCGGTGACCTCGACGAGCTCGGGCTCCGGCGCGGCCTGCCCGCGGCGCTCGAACCAGAGGAAGGACAGCAGCGTGGGCATCGCGATGAGGCCGAGCGCGAGCATGGTGCGCGGGCGGATGAGCCAGTCGATGCCGCCGGCCGCCACCCCGGCGCTGCGGGCGACCCCGACCAGGCCCTCGAGCAGCAGCATCGCGAGGAGATAGACGAGGTAGACGGTCATCGGCGCGGCGCGGACCACGTCCATCGCGCGGGCCGGCGGGCTGGTGGCGACCGCACGCAGGCCGGGCTCGCGGGGCAGCGCGACGAGGCAGACCTGCACGAGGCCGATCAGCAGCACGCCGGCCAGCGAGGGCGCGAACGCGGCGTACCCCGTCGGCTCGGCGAGCTGGAGCTTGGGCTGGGCGCCGAGCGTGGTGAGCGCGACCAGCCCGGCGAACGCGACGGCCGCCCCGGCGACGAGCGCCCAGCGCGGCAGCCGCCACAGCGTGCCGTCGGCGTAGTGGAAGGCGAGCTGGCCGAACAGCAGCGCCACGAGCACGCCGCCGGCGTGGGCGGCGACTGAGCCGCCGAAGAAGCTGAGCGCGACGACGCCGGCCAGCAGTGCGAGCGGGGTCGAGTACGGCAGCCGAAGGTGCAGCCGGTGCATGACCGGGGTGACCGCGACGACCAGGAGGTAGAGGCCGAGCAGCCACAGCGGCTGGACGATGAGCCTGCTGAACGCCGTGATCGCGTCGTCCGGGGCCTGGAGGAGCTCGAGGGAGAGCGGGACGACGAGCCAGGCGATGACGAACGCGAGCGTGGGCCGGATGAGCCAGCCGATCCGGCCCACGAGGTAGGTGCCGTAGCCGGCGCCGGCGTCCCGGGCGGCGCGCCACGCGAGGAGGTTGGCGTGCCCGCCGGCGAGGAAGAAGAGAGGCACGAGCTGGAGGAGCCAGGTGAGCGGCCAGAGCCAGCCGGCCTCGGCGGCGCCGCGCATGGTGAACGCGAGCATGGACTCGGCGAGCACGATGCCGGTGAGGCTGACGATGCGCAGGAAGCCGAGGTAGTCGGTCTGCGCCTGCTCGGTGGGGTCGAGGCGTGGCTGGGTCGGCGCGCGGCGTGGCTTGTGCCGGACGCCGCGCCGCACGACCGCGGGCGCGCGGACGGCGATGAGCAGCAGGATCACGACCATGGCCACCGACCACGGCCCGACGGGCTCGTTCTGCGGCGGTCCCCAGCGCTGGTGCCAGGAGTTGACGACGAGGCCGACGGTGTAGAAGGAGGCGACGACCTCGCAGGCCGCCGGTGAGCCGCGCGGGTTGAGCGTGCACTGGGCGTGCATGTCCTTGGAGAGCCGGTCGTCGAGGCGCTCGCGGAGCTCGGGGGACAGCGGCTGGCCCTTGCGATCGGCGTAGCGGAGCATGTCGTAGCCGAGGTCGTGGGCCTTGCAGCCGACGCTGTAGTCCCAGCGGGTGTCGCCCCAGGGGGAGGAGCAGCCGCCGCCGGGGTGGACCGCGCGGACGGTGCCGTCGGGAGCCTTCAGGTGGATCGGGTGGCGGCCGCTGACCGTGGTGAAGTCGGCGGGCAGCGCGGCGAGCGGGTCGCGGCCGGAGCCGGGGTCGAGCTGGTCCTCGATGGCCTGCTGGACCTTGGCGACCTCGCCGGTCGGCGGGTGGGTGACCGGCGGGTTGGGCCGCGAGGCGATGACCGCGAACGCGGCGGCGGCGAGGATCATGACGACGAGCCACCGCAGCCTGGGCACACCGGTGGCGACCCGCCCGCCCCCCGGCGGTGGGCCTGCCGACGCCTCCCCGATCATCGGGTCCCCATGGGTTCGAAGGCTACTCGCCGCGATCACGCAGCTCAGCCCGTTTCCCGGAAGAGAGCACCTTGGTATTACCTGCCCGTAATACCAAGGGGTTCGCCGGCGGTCAGGAGGCCATGCGGACCTGGTCCCGGCCGTTCTCCTTCGCCTCGTAGACCGCGGCGTCCGCGGCCTGGAGCAGGTCGCCCAGGCCGGTCGCGTGCCGCGGGTACACCGCCACGCCGATCGACGTCGTGCGGTGGGTGATCGCCACCGGGCCGCCGCGTTTGTCGGTGGTCGGGACGTGCAGCTCGGAGATCATCCGGCGGATCCGCTCGCCCGCCTGCTCGGCCTCGGCGTCGTCCGTCTCCGGGAGCAGCACCACGAACTCCTCGCCGCCGAACCGGCCGACGATGTCGCTGGGGCGCGTCGCCCCGCGCAGGGCGTGTGCGACGTACTCGAGCATGTCGTCGCCCGCCGGGTGACCCCACGTGTCGTTGATCGACTTGAAGTGGTCGAGGTCGACCATCAGCACGGCCGCCGAGCCGTTGGCCCGCTCCACCCGGGACAGTGCCCGCTCGGCGCCCTCGCGCCAGCCGCGCATGTTCAGCAGGCCGGTCTTGGGATCGGTGCGCACGTCGACCTGCAGCTGTCTGACCTCCGCGATGCGGTTGCCGATGACGCTGATCACCACGATGATCGCGAGCGCCGCGGGGAGGTTCACCAACAGGATGGCCGCGACCGTCCCGAGCGCGATGGTGAGCGCCTCTAGCTCGTTGTCGTCCTTGGTGCCCAGCACGGTCCGGATCGTGGGCCGCGAGGTGCTGATGAGGATGGCGCCGACACCGATGATCACGGCCTGCGCGGAGAAGTACACCAGCCCGCCGAGCAGCAGGATGCCGAACTCGGTGATCGAGTTGGGCACCGACAGCGCCGACCAGCTCCGCGGCCCGAACGCGGTGACCATCTGGTGGGTGGCGACGGCGGCCAGCAGCACGCTGGAGGTGGAGAACGCGAACCGGTAGAGCGGGCGGCGGGCGACGAACCAGCGCTGGGTACGGCTGAGGACGATGCCCAGCAGCGCGAGGTGCACGGGCAGCACGACCACGCCCGCGAACGACCAGATGCCGACGAGGTCGATCTGCACGGTGGGCTTGCGGCTACGGCGCCGCTCCTCCTGCCGCCGTGACAGCTGAAGGTGGACTGTCGCGCAGGTGGCCACCGCGGCGAGCCGGAGCCAGTCCGCGCCGGTCGGTGTGGGCGCGGTCACAGTGGCGAGCACGATGCACGTGATGGCCGCCAACTCGCAGGTCACCATGTACGCGATGAGCCGGGGCCGCTGGCGCCAGAAAGCCCACTGGCGCAGATGCACTACAAATCGGTTGCCACGGTGTTGCGAGTCGCGCTGATCGTTCACACTTGTAGGTGAAACAGGTAGCTGGCCCTGAGCACGCTCGGCCGGTCCCGTCCCATCTCCGTTCAGGGTGGTGGGAGGGGTTTCCGCAGGCGGCGTGCGCCCGGGCCCGTCGTGAGCGGTGAAACTCATGGACTTGCCTCCCTCCCTCCGTGTCACACGCAAGTGTGCCTCGAAGGTGCTGGAAGCAATGCTCCGGCATCACCGGCTAGCATGCGCCTGCGCCACTGGCCGGTACCGCCAGGACGTGCCCTCCGACGCCTGTCCCGTGCCAGCGGGAGGTGGACCTTGACGTCAGGTCGTGATCTGTGAGCATCTGACAGAATGTCCTGGGGGGATGACCAACTCGGCTCTGGTGACCCCGCCATGGAGGTGAATCGTGATGAGGGATCGCGACCTCTGAACGCACCCGCTCGACCTCCTGCCTGGTCTTTCTCGACCAGCACACCACTCATGAGGTCAGCGTATTCACGTTCGGTACGACTCGGGCGTTGCCGACCGATCGGTTGAGCCGCGCCCAGGCCACAGTCGCCGGGATGGCGATGGCGACTCCCAGCACACCAGCCAGGGCGATCGTCGTGGTGGTCGAGCCGAGCAGTTCCGCCACCGCGCCGCCGATGGCGACCCCGATGCCCTGCGACACCCGCAGACCTGTTCGGATGACCCCGAACGCCCCGCCGCGGATCTCGTTGGGCACCAACGTGTTGAACGTGGCGCTGACCGTGATCTGGTAGGCGCCGAAAGCTCCGGCCAGTGCCAACAGGACTATCGCGAAAGCGACGTGCGGTGTTAGCGCGAACGCGATGAGTGTTGCCGACGAGCACACCGCGAGCACACCCATGACCCGGATCCGGTGCTCCGCGGCGACGAACCGGGAGAGCACGTAGGTGCCGACGACGAAGCCGAGCGGGTCGGCGGCGAGCAGCCAGCCGACCGCCGCGCTGGACGCGCCCAGCTCCTTGGCGAGCGGGGCGACGAGGCCCTCGGGGATGACGACCAGGCCGACGAGCCAGGACAGGGTGAGCAGTACGCGCATCCGGCCGTTGCCGAACACCCAGCGGGCCGGGTCGAACCAGCCGTCGGCCTTGCTGCCGGCGACCTGGCGGTTCTTCACGTACCGGTGCACGACGACCGCGCTGATGAGGAACGTGACCGCGTCGATGGCGAGTGCCCAGCTGGTGCCGATGGCGACGACGAGCACGCCACCGCCGGCGAGGCCCAGCAGCATGAGCGTGTTGGTGGTGATCCCGCGCAGGTCCTGGCTGCGCAGGTAGAGCTCGTCGTCGGTGAAGACCTCACGGGTGACCGCGTTCTGCGCGGCCGCGGCCGGCGACTGGATGAGCCCGATGGCGAAGACCAGCACGCAGAGCACGGCTATCGGCATGCCGGGGATGGCCATGACGCCCACGACGACGGCCTGCAGCACCGTGCAGGTGACCATGAGCTGGCGGCGCGGGAACCGGTCGGCCAGCTGGGACAGGCCCAGCCCGCCGGCGAGCGCGGAGAGGAACGTGAGCGCGTAGGCCACCGCGGCCCAGAGCGCCGAGCCGGTGCGGTCGTAGACGAGGATGGTGAGCGCGACCTTGGCCAGCTGGTCGCCGAAGACGGACTGCGCCTCGGCGAACCAGAGCGCGCGGAACTCCGGGACCGCCAGCACGGCGGAGAATCCCGGCGTCCGTTGGCTCAACGTCAACCCCCGTGTCGACTACGACGGCAGATTCGCCCCGGTGGCGGGAACTGCCCCCGCGCACGGCCGACCGGGCAGCGCTCGACACACGCGGTACACGGTCAACTACTTTCTCGCCCTCGCGATGATGCTCAACCGGTCATCATCACGTAGCTCAGAGTACCGGCACCGGTGAGAACCGTGGGCATCGGTGGTTGGTCTCGCCGTGTTCCCAGATGCCAGTTGTAACCCTTCCAGCCTAGTGAAGCGCCCGTTTGTGCAGCTCAGAGTGGGTGTCTGCGGACGATCTGCGTGCCTGGACCGTCCGATTTCACCGGTCGGAGTGACCTTACTTGTCCCGTAGTAGCCGCAACAGATCGTCGGCGATCCCGGCGTCCTGCTCGCGGTAGTGCCTGGCCGTCCGGGACACCGAGCCGGCGAGCGTGTCGGCGTTCTGGCGGACCCCGCGCACCTGCCGCTGCAGCGACTCGCCGAACCGGTCGAGCGCGTCGGCGAAGCCGGTCTCCTTGCCGATCAGGCCGAAGCTGTCGTCGGCGACCGAGCGGACCTTGTGCAGCTCCTTGGTGCGCAGCGCGGTCAGCTCGTCGGCGATCGTGCGGGCGCGCTTGGCGTAGCCGGTGAGCGCGTCGGGGTCGACCCGGAAGCCGTCCCGGCCACCGCCACCCTGTGCGGGCGGATGGTCCTTCTTCGTGTTGTCGTGGTGCCGCATCGCCTTGACGCCGCGGCGGGCCTCGTCGAGGTGGGACTTGTACGCGCCGTTGGTGTAGGTGGACCACGGCCGGAACGAGGCGCCCTTGCCGGAGATCGCGAACGCGGCCTCGGCGTTGGTCGCCGGGTCGAACAGCTCGCGGTTGGCGTCGAGGTGGAACTGGTGGCGGCGCTCCGGGCCGAGCGCGCCGAGCATGTTGATCTGCCACAGGCCGTAGGAGTCGTCCGGCGGGGTGGCGTTGTGCGCCCGGGACCGCCCGCCGGACTCGGCGAGCGCGATGGCCACCGCGGTGCTCAGGTCGTGGCCGCGGAAGCCCGCGTCGTGCGCGTACTGGGCGATCTGCTCGGACGAGAGCTTGCTCACGGCCTGCCTCCACGTGCTCGTCGGTGCCTGCCCCTCGAGGGTGGCCGCCGGGGCGGCGCGGGGACCAGCGCGACTGCACGAGCGAGCAGGTCGGCTGCACAGCCGGGCTGGTCCGCCTCCCCGGGATTTAAAGTGTGCGTTGCGTTCCAGCGAATGGTGCGGGTATCGGGGGTGGATGGTGGCTGGGTGCCGTCACGGTCCCCTGAGGTTCCGGTGGTGGTGCTGGATTTCACCCGATGATCTACGTGGCAGGCCTTAGTCCGCCTCTCCGGGATTGAGAGTGTGCGTTGGGTCCCGGGGAATGGTGTGGGTGTCGGGGTGGGTGGTGGTTGGGTGTCGTCACGGTCCCCTGAGGTTCCGGTGGTCGGCGCAGGACGTCACCCGATGATCTACGAGACAGGCCTTAACCCGGCGGGAACGGCGGCAGGCGGCGCTCGTCGAGGTCGCGCACCGCCCGCCCGGTGTGCGCGAGCGCGACCACCTCGGCGCCGCGGTCACCCAGCCGGCGCGCCACGGCCAGCTCCTCCTCGGCCACCGCCACCTGCTCGTCGTACCGGTCGGCGAGCCCGTGTGCCACGAACAGCGCGCTCAACAGCTTGACCAGCACGTGGTCCAGCCCCGCCGCGCGCACGGGGTCGATCGCCAGGCGCAGCGCCGCGAGCCAGTCGTCGTAGTCGCAGCGCAGCTTCAGGTACCCGGACATGCGCAGCGCCAGCTGCCCGGCGAGGTCGGGCCGGCCCAGCCGCACGGCCTCCTCGATCGCGCCGAGGAGACCGGCCCGCTCCGCGTCGAACCAGTCGTAGGGCGCGGTCACCGCGACCGGCGGCGCACCGGTGGACGCCGGGACCGCGAACCCCTCGCCGTGCGGGATCCGCTCGTCCGCCGCCGCGGCCAGCGCGAGCCACCCCGCAAGCAGCCGGGTCGAGGCGGCCGCGGCGTCCGGCTCGTGCTCGCGGGCCTGCTCGCGGGCGTAGTCGGCGACGAGGTCGTGCAGCCGGAACCGGTCCTGGCCGGCGGCGTCGGCGCCGAGCGGCGCCACGAGGTGCACGTCGACGAGCTCGGCCACCAGGTCGCCGGCCGGCTCGCCGAGCAGCACCCGCGGCACCCACACCGGCCAGTCCGCCGCCCGGACCAGCCCCAGCAGCCGGAACAGCCGGCGCGCCCGCGGGCTCAACGTGCGGTAGCTCAACGCGATGCTGGCCCGCACGTCCAGGTCGCCTACGGCCAGCTCGTCGAGCCGGTGCCGCTCCTCGGCGAGCCGCCCGCGCAGCTCGTCGAGCGTCCAGTCGGGGCGGACGGCGAGCCGGGCGGCCACGATGGACACCGCGAGCGGCAGCCGCCCGCACACCGCGGCGAGCTCGGTGGCCGCGGCCGGCTCGGCGGACGTGCGCTCCTGGCCGACGATCCGGCCGAGCAGCTCCAGGCAGTCCTCCTCGGCGAGCACGGGCACCGTCCACCGCGCGGTCCCGGCGAGCTGGCGGCGCGAGGTGACCAGCGCGACGCAGCCCGGGTCGTCCGGCACGAGCGTGCGCAGCTGCTCCTCGCCGGCGGCGTCGTCGAGCACGACCAGCGTCCGGGTCCTGGCCAGCACGCCCCGGTACATCGCCACCCGCTCGGCCCGGTCCTGCGGCAGCGTGGACTGCCGCACGCCGAGCGCGGCCAGGAACCGGCCGAGGATCGCGTGCGGGTCGGCGGGGCTCTCCTGGCTGCCGCGCAGGTCGGCGTAGAGCTGGCCGTCCGGGAAGGAGGCGGCGAGCCGGCCGGCCACCGCGAGCGCCACCGTCGTCTTGCCGACGCCGCCGGGCCCGACGAGCACCCGCACCGGCGCGGCGGACCCGGTGATCTCGTCGATCAGCCCGTCCCGGCCGGTGAGCACCGCGGTCACCGGCGGCAGCTGGCGGGCGACCACCGTCGGCGTCGTGGTGGGAGTGAGGTCCTCGCCGCGCCGGAGCTGGCCCTCGAGGTCGCGCAGCGCGGGCCCGGGTTCGATGCCGAGCCCGTCGACGAACCGGCGGTGTGCCTCGCGGTAGGCGACGAGCGCGTCGGCCCGGCGGCCGGTGCCGAGCAGCGCCACCATCCGGGCCTGGTGCAAGGTCTCGCGGAACGGGTGTTCGGCGAGCAGCGGCTCGAGGTCGCGCAGCACGTCGGCGTGCCGGCCGAGGGTGAGCTGGGCCTCGAACCGGGCCTCCGCGGCCACGAGCCGCTCCTCGTGCAGGGCGTGCCGGGTGGCGGTGGCCAGCTCGTCCGGGACGTCGGCGAGCGCCGGGCCGCGCCACAGCGCCAGGGCCTCGCCGAGCAGCGCCACCGCGACGGCCGCGTCGCCGCCGGCCCTGGCGCGCTGGCCCTCGGCGGCCAGCCGGCGGAAGTCGAGCACGTCGAGCGTCGCCTCGCCCAGCCGCAGCTCGTAGCCGGCCGGGCCGGTGACGATGCGTTCCTCGCCGACGCGGCGGCGCAGGTTGCTGATCATGTTGTGCAGCTGGGCCTTCGCCGAGCGCGGCGGGTCGTCCCACAGCGCGTCGATGAGCCGGCTCACCGAGGCCGGCCGGCCGGCGCCGAGCAGCAGGACGGCCAGGACGAACCGCTCCCGGGCGCTGCCGATCGGGTCCGGCCGGCCGTCGTCGACCTGGACCGACCCCAGCACGCCGAACCTCGCTCCACGTCCCAACTGTCAACCCTTGTCCAGAGGATCACAGCGTGCCAGACTCGCCCGCCGTCCGGGCTTCATCGCACCACCCCACCGCGAAGGTGAGGTCGAATGAAGATCGTCTTCGCCGGCGAGCGGAGCCGCGGCGCACCGCTCACCTGGGGGCAGCGGCACATCCGGCGGACCGCCAGCGCATCGTCCCAGGTCCGGGTCCTGAACGTCCCCGGCGTACCCGTTCCCCGCGTCGCCGACGCGCTCGCCCAGCTGGTCGGCCGGCACGAGGCACTGCGGACGAGACTCACGGGCGAGGACGAGCAGCAGGTGTTCGAGAACGGCGCGCTGCCGGTCGAGCGCGGGCCGTCCTTCCCACCAGGTGGACTCGAGGCGCCGTTCGACGATCGGGCGGAGTGGCCGCTGCGGGCCGGCCTGGTCACCGCCGATGACGTGGTGCGGCAGGTCGTGCTGGTGTGCGGGCCCCTCGCGGTCGACCACGAGGGCGCGGAGATCGTCGTCAAGGACCTGGGCCTGCTGCTGCGCGGCGCGTTGCCGGTGCGGTCGGCGGCCCACCCCGCCGACGACGCGGTGTGGCAGCGGTCGCCGCAGGGGGTCCGGCTGACCGCGCGGGCGGTGCGGTTCTGGACCGAGGAGCTGCGCCGGGTCAGGTCGCTGTCCGCCGGCCGGCCTGGTGATGCGTGGTCGGCGACGCTGCGGTCCTCGGCGATGGACGTCGCCGCGCACGCGGTCGCAGCGCGGCACGGGGTGAGCGCGTCGACCGTGTACCTGGCCGCCACGGCCGGCGTCGTCGGGGCGCTGACCGGCAACCGGCTGGCGGCGCTGCGGTCGGTGGTGAGCAACCGGTTCTACCCCGACCGGCGCGACGTGGTGGCGGCGATCGCCCAGGACGGCCTGGTGGTGCTGGACCTCGCCGTGCCGACGTTCGGTGAGCTGGTGCAGCAGGCCTGGCGGACGACCGTGCGCGCGCACCGGTTCGCGCGGTACGACCCGGACGCCCTCGCGGACGCCGTGGACGTCGCGTCGTTCCCGGGCTTCGACGACTCCCGGCTGGCCCGGCGGGACGCGGTGCTGCCGCCGGAGGCCGAGCTGCGCGACCTCGCCGGGCGGTCGACGCTGGCCTCGTCGGCGTCCGCCGTGGGCGGCTTCGCGCTGGCGGTGGACGGCTCGGGGATGACCGCGCGGGCGGACTCGCTGTCCGCCGCCGAGCTCGGGTCGGGCCTGCGTGCGGTGGAGTCGGTGCTCGTCACGGCCGCTTTCCGGGAGGTCGCGATGGGCGAGCTGGCGGCGCTGGTCGCGCGGTCGCCCGGAACTGTCGTACCCCCGGCGTAGCTTGCGGGGCATGGACAAACCAGCCCCGGAGAACCTGGTCTCCACCGCTGCCGAGCGGCCGGTGCCGGCCAAGCGCTTACGGTGGGTCGAGGTGGGCCGGTTCCACCGGTTACTCGGCGCGCCCATCGGTGCCCACCGGCGGGCGCACGACCGGACGTGGCCGGCACCTGGACATCCTGCGGGAGATCGACGCCACCGGTAGGTTTCGATCCGCTCCTGGCGGGTAAGCCGTGCCCGGCGCGGACGGACCGTCGGCGCCTTTCGGTGTGGGGACTGGCACAGGTCGGCTCTTCGGGGCCTTTGTACGCTTGTCCGCCGGTCTCGGAAGTCGGCTGGAGGCGACGTGGGTTCTTCGGATCTGCTGACGGTGGACATCGACGCCCGCGGCAGTGCCGTGGTCGTGTCGGTGGGGGGCGAGCTCGATCTCGCCACCGTGCCCGTGCTGCGCGACCGGTTGGCGTCGCTGGAGTCGGCGTCCTCGTCGCCGGACCCGTTGGTGATCGACCTGTCCTCGGTCACGTTCATCGGGTCGGCCGGCCTGGCGCTGCTCGTGGAGGTGCACAACCGGTGCAGCGAGCGCGGCATGTCGCTGGCCATCGTGGCCGCCGGCAGCGTGGTGCCCCGGGCCATCCAGGTCACCGCGCTGGACCGGGTCTTCGCCGTGCATCCCACGGTGGACGAGGCCCTCAGCGCCTGACGCCTGCCCCGGGCCTTTCCCCACCGCCTAGCCGGCGAGCTCGTCGACTCCTGCCAGTAGGCGGTCGACGTCCGTGTCGGTGGTGTAGGGGGCAATCCCTGCTCGGACGGCGCCGGTTTCCGCTATACCCAGGCGTTTCGCGCATTCCAGGGCGTAGAAGGTGCCGGCCGGGGCGTTGACGTTCCGGGTGGCCAGGGCCGCGTAGATCTGGGCCGGCCGCCGGCCGCGGAGGGTGAACAGGACGGTCGGCGTTCGGGGGCGGTCGGGGGCGCCGTAGCGGCGGACGCCGGGGATGGCGGCCAGGCCGGAGTCCAGCCGGTCCAGCAGCGCTGCCTCGTGCTTTTCCAGCTCCGTCAGCGACGTGACCAGGCGCTCGCGGCGCGAACCCGTGCCCGGCACGAGGTCGGCCAGGAAGTCGACGGCCGCGGTGGTGCCGGCCAGCAGCTCATACGGCAGGGTGCCGAGCTCGAAGCGCTCCGGGACCGCGTTCGACGCGGGCAGCAGCTTGTCCGGGTGGATCATCTCCAGCAGGGACGGCGCCGCGTGCAGGAAACCCAGGTGCGGGCCCAGGAACTTGTACGGCGAGCACGCGTAGAAGTCGGCCCCGAGCGAGGACACCGAGACAACACCGTGCGGGGTCAGGTGCACTCCGTCCACATAGGTCAGAGCACCGACGGAACGCGCGGCGGCGGCGATGGCGGCCACGTCGGGGCGGGAGCCGAGCAGGTTGGACGCCGCGGTCACGGCCACCAGGCGGGTTCGCGGCGAGAGCACACCCGCGACGTTGTCGGCCGACAGAACCCCCGACGCCGGGTCGAAGTCGGCCCAGCGGACGGACGCGCCGGCCGCCGTCGCGGCCTGGACCCACGGGCGGACGTTCGCGTCGTGGTCCAGCCGGGTGACCACGACCTCGTCGCCCGGGCGCCACTCCTTCGCCAGCGCGCGGGCGAAGTCATACGTCAGCGCGGTCATGCTGCGGCCGAACACGATGCCCTCCGGCACGCCGCCGACCAGGTCCGCGGCCGCCTGCCGGGCCGCCGCGACGATCTGCTCGGCCCGGCGCTCGGCCGCGGTGACGGTCCCGCGGTTGGCCACGCCCGCGGTCAACGCCGAGGCGACCGCGGCCGCGACCGGCGACGGGGTCTGCGAGCCGCCGGGGCCGTCGAAGTGGGCGGTGCCCTCCGCGAGCGCCGGGAACCCGGCCCGCACCTTGGCCACGTCGTAGGTCATCAGTACCTCCACCGCCGGTGATCGATCCCCACCTACATTAGGTCGCATGCGCGCAGGGCGTCCGGTACGTCCACAGTGGACGGACCGGCGGATCGAGGACAGGGGGGAGCCGGATGGACCTGCACGACACGGTCGCCGTGGTGACCGGCGGTGGCACCGGCATCGGCCGGGCCACCGCGCTGGCGCTCGCGCGGGCCGGCGCGCGGGGCGTGGTGGTCGGCTACTCGCGCTCGGCGGACGAGGCGGCCGCCGTGGTCGAGGAGCTGGCCGCGCTCGGCTGCGTGGCGGTGGCCGAGCGGGCCGACGTCGGCGACGCCGCCGCGGTGCGCTCGTTGGCCGAGCGGGTGCGGGCGCGGTTCGGCCGGATGGACGTGCTGGTCAACAACGCGGCCACCACGCACCGGGTGCCGCACGCGGACCTCGAGGGCCTCACCGACGCGGCGTTCGCCCAGGTGCTCGACGTGAACGTGCTCGGCCCGTTCCGGCTGGCCCGCGCGTTCGCGGCCGACCTGCGGGCGGCCGGCGGCGCGGTGGTGAACATCGCCTCGATCGCCGGCTACCGCGCGGGCGGCTCGTCGATCGCGTACGGCGTCAGCAAGGCGGCGCTGGTGCAGCTGACCCGAAACCTCGCCGTCGCGCTCGCCCCCGAGGTGCGGGTGAACGCGATCGCCCCGGGCACGGTCGCGACCCGCTGGCAGACCGACGTCCACGGCATCACGGGCTTCGCCGAGCGTGCCCGGGCCGAGCGCGCGCAGGTGCCCCTGCGTCGCACGGCCGGCCCGGAGCACGTCGCCCAGGCGGTGCTCGGCGTGCTGGCCATGGACCTGGTCACCGGCGAGACGGTGATCGTCGACGGCGGCAAGCACGTCACCTACTAGTCATCGCACCACGCGGTAGCGGACGTGCGTCGCCTGCGGGGTCTGCACCACGCGGGTGCGCTCCAGGTCGATCGGCTTGCCGCCGATGTTGTCGAACAGCCGGACACCGCCGCCCATCAGGACGGGGATCAGGTGGACCTGGATCTCGTCGACCAGGCCCGCGGCCAGGGCCTGCTGCGCGGTCGTCGCGCCGTGCAGGCCCACCCAGCCGTCGTCGCCGGCCACGGCCTTGGCCTGCTCGATGGCGCTCGCCACGCCGTCGGTGACGAACGTGAACACCGGCGCCGCGGTGGCCGGCGGCTCGTGCGTGACCACGAAACAGGGGATGTCCCCGGCCGGCCCGCCGTCGCCCCAGCCGCCGTCGCCCTCGCAGATGTCGTAGGAGCGGCGGCCCATCACGATCGCCCCCGCGTCGCGGACCATCTCGCCGAGCACCTCCGCGTCGGCCGGGGTGTGGTCCTCCCCGGCCAGCCAGCGGTGCAGCCGCTCGCCGCCCTCACCCAGCGGGTGCTGCCGGCTGTCGTTCGGGCCGGTGACGTAGCCGTCCAGGGACACCGACATGCTTGATGCGACCGTTGCCATGACTTTCTCCTTGCTCCGATGAACGGGATGTGCCGGTGTAACGCCGGCCCGTCCCGGAACTCATCGGTGAAGCGATGACTTTCTCGCCGTCGGCTGGTCTTAACTGGTGTGGCCACCCGAGAGGAGCCTGCCGTGACCGTCGCCGACAAGCCGGTGGAGCCGGATTTCCTGAGCCAGGCCGACCCGTACCGGCGGGAGCTGCTCGCGCACTGCTACCGGATGCTCGGCTCGGTGCACGACGCCGAGGACCTGGTGCAGGAGACCTACCTGCGGGCGTGGCGCGCGTTCGACCGGTTCGAGGGCCGCTCGTCGCTGCGCACCTGGCTGTACCGGATCGCGACGAGCGCGTGCCTCACCGCGCTGGAGAGCCGCAGCCGCCGGCCGTTGCCGGCGAGCCTCGGCGGGCCGAGCGACGCGGCCGGCCAGCCGCTGGAGACGCGCGAGGAGGTGCCGTGGCTGGAGCCGATGCCGTCGGGCGCCGCGGACGCCGACCCGGCCGCGATCGTGGCGTCGCGGGAGAGCATGCGGCTGGCGTTCATCGCGGCGCTGCAGCACCTGCCGCCCCGGCAGCGGGCCGTGCTGATCCTGCGGGACGTGCTGGCGTGGCGGGCGGCCGAGGTCGCCGAGCTGCTGGACACCTCGACGGCCGCGGTGAACAGCGCGCTGCAGCGGGCCCGGGCGCAGCTGGACTCGGTGGCGCCGTCGCCGGACGACGTCGTCGAGCCGATGTCGGCGCCGACCCGTGATCTCCTGGAGCGCTACGTCGCGGCGTTCGAGCGCAAGGACATCGACGGGATCGTGGCGCTGCTCGCGAAGGACGCGGTGTGGGAGATGCCGCCGTTCGCCACGTGGTTCCAGGGGCGCGACGCGGTGGCGCGGCACCTGCTCGGCCAGTGCCCGGGCGGGCCCGGCGACTTCCGCTGCGTGGTCACCGAGGCCAACGGCGCGCCCGCGGTCGGGCTCTACCTGCGGGCCGAGGACGGCGTGTTCCGGCCGTTCTGCCTGCAGGTCGTCACCGTCGACGGGTCCGCGTTCTCGCACGTCGTGTCGTTCTTCGGGCGGCGGCTGTTCGCTACCTTCGGCCTGCCGGAGACCTCATGATCGACGACCGGGTGCTGCTCGGCGGCGTGGGCCTGCTCGAGCGGGCGATCACCTACATGCTCGGCGCGCTGCACGAGGTGAGCCCGCGGCAGCTGGCCCGGCCGACGCCGTGCGGGCAGTGGGACCTGCGGGCGCTGCTCGACCACATCGACGAGTCGCTGGTGGCCCTGCACGAGGCGGCCGAGCTGGGGCATGTGTACCTCGCACCCGAGGCCGGCGCCGGTCCCGACGACCCGGTGGCCGCGGTGCGCGCCCGGGCGGGCCGGCTGCTGGGCGCGTGGACGTCGACGTCGCAGGTCTCGGTCACCGTCGGGGACGCGGGCCTGACGACCGGCATCCTGACGACGGCCGGCGCGGTCGAGGTGGCGGTCCACGGCTGGGACGTGGCCCGGTCGGTCGGCCGGTCGCGGCCGATCCCGCCGTCGCTGGCGGAGGAGCTGCTGGCCCTCTCGCCGTTGCTGGTGAGCGAGCTGGACCGGCCGGCGCTGTTCGCGGCACCGGTGGAGGTTCCGGCCCGGGCGGCGCCGGGCGACCGGCTGGTGGCGTTCCTCGGCCGCCGGCCGTGACCGCGCCGGCGGCCCGCCCCCAGGCCGGGCCGCCGGCGGAGCGTCAGGCCGCCGCGGCCTGGCGGGTGGCGCGGGCCGCGGTCAGGCTCGCCTCGCAGGCGGCGATCAGCTGGGTGTCGGCGTGGGTGGTGGGGCCGCGGTGGCAGCGGGGGCAGTGGACGGTGGCCGTGCGGGTGACCTCGTCGACGGCCAGCTCCAGCTCGCGCCGGCACGGGCGGCACCAGCGGTGGCCGGTGACGGGGATGACGTGCAGCTCGCTGTGCGCGCACTCGTGGATCCAGCGGCGGTGCACCCGGCAGGTCATCCGGTCCAGCGGGTCGAGCCAGCCGGTGTCCTCGGCGTGGTCCTCGGCGACGAGCGCGTCGGCCAGCGTGGCGGTCCGCGAGGCGGTCACGGTCGGGGCAGTCCTGGGCCGGTTGTCGACCAGGGTCAGTGTGGTGGCCATCGGACTGTCCTTTCGTGAGCTGCTGTCACAGAGACGTCGAACCAGGGACGCCTCGATAGACATGCCGACCGGAAAAAGAGCCAGAAACTTTTGGGGCCGCTACGCCTTCGCCAGGCGGGTGGCCGCCTCGTCGATGGCGGCCGGGGAGAACACGTGCTCCGCGGCCAGGCCGGCCATACCCACCAGCGGGGCCAGGTCGCCGAGGACCGCCGGGCCGACGTCCAGCCCGCGGGCCGCGACCTCGTGCGCCTGCTGGCCCAGGGTCTCCGCCAGGCCGGCCAGGAACGGCCGCAGCGACCCGATCTCGCCGCCCACCCGCACCCGGTGCGGGTTGAGGATCGTCACCACCGTCGCCAGGACCGTGCCCAGCAGCCGGCCCGCGTCGGTGGCCAGCGACACCGCGTGCGGGTCACCGGCCTCGACCCGGCGCAGCACGTCCGGCAGCGCGCGGGCACCCTCCGACCGCAGCTGCCGGACCAGCGCCGTCCCACTGGCCAGCGCCGCCACGCAGCCGCGCAGGCCGCAGCTGCACCGCTCGTCGCGGTCCTCGATGCGGATGTGGCCGATCTCGCCCGCGCACCCGGTCGCGCCGCGGTGCGGCAGGCCGCCGATCACCACGCCCGCGCCGATGCCCGACCCGATCCACACGCCGAGCACGGTCGAGTGCGGCGCGTCCGCGGCCAGGTACTCGCCGTAGGCCAGCGCGTTCGCGTCGTTCTCCAGCTGGACGGACACCCCCAGGCCGTCCGCGAACACCTCGCGCAGCGACTGGTCGCGCCACGCCTGCATCGTCGGCGGCATGAGCGACACACCCGTCTCGTGGTCGATCTGGCCCGGCACGGCCAGGCCCACCGCCGCGAGGTCGCCGAACCGGTCGAGCGAGGACAGCTGCGCACGCGCGGTGTCCAGCAGCCACGGCAGCACGTGCTGCGGCTCGTGCCCGAGCGGCAGCCGCTCGCGGTGCACGGCCAGCACCGTGCCCCGCAGGTCCGCGACGCCGACGGTGGCCAGCGACGCGCCGAGGTGGGCGACCACCGCCACCCGCGAGGTCTGGTCGGCGCCCAGCAGCGCCGCGCGCCGGCCGCCGCTGGACGCGCGGTGACCGACCGTGTCGATCACCCGCAGCCGGGTGAGCGTGTCCAGCCGCTCGACCAGGGTGGCCCGGGACAGGCCCAGCCGCCCCTGAAGCTCGTGACGCGTCAAGGGGCCACAGTCCCGTAACACGGCGAGAACATTTCCCGGTGAGGCAGCGCCACCAAGGGCGATCACGCGGTTGACGTCGGCCATGGCACCCGCCTAAATTGATACTCCATAACTTCTGTCTAAGTATTAGACATAAGTGTGGGAGGTGCAAAGTGGCACCGGTAGCCACCACCGGCACCGAGATGCTCGAGTCGCCACTCGAGCTACTGCTGGAGGTACCGTGAGACCCAGTGTCACCCATGCGCCCCGCCGCCGGCTCGGGTCGGTGCAGCTGGCCGCCTGCGCGGCGTGGACGCTGAGTGGCAATGACATAGGCACCATGATCACCGCGGCTCCCCGGTTGTACCCGCACATGTGGAGCTGGGACACCGCGTTCATCTCCATCGGGCTCGCCCACCTCAACGTCGACCGGGCGGTGCAGGAGCTCGAGACCCTGCTCGCCGCCCAGTGGCGCAACGGGATGCTGCCGCACATCGTGTTCTCCGAGGGTGGCGGCTACTTCCCGGGCCCGCAACGCTGGGGCGCCGCGGAGCTCAACGCGGACGCCCCCGACGCGCCGCGCACGTCGGGCATCTGCCAGCCGCCCGTGCACGCCATCGCCCTGCGCCGCATCGTCGACACCGGCCGGCTCGGCTCGCAGTCCGATGTGGACGCCGTCGAGCGGCTGCTGCGCGAGGGCTGGCCGCGGCTCTACCACTGGCACGAGTGGCTGGTCCGGCACCGCGACCCGCACGCCACCGGGCTCCTGGCGATCGTGCACGGCTGGGAGTCCGGCATGGACAACTCGCCGCGCTGGGACGTCCCGTACTCGGCGGTCGTGCCCGGGCCGGACCTGCCGCCCTACGTCCGGCTCGACCGCGGCCTGGTCTCGCACGCCGACGCGGAGCGGCCGAGCGACCGCGAGTACGACCGGTACCTGTGGCTCATCGAGGAGATGCGCAAGGTCCGCTACGACGCCGACCAGGTCGTGCGGACCTCGAGCTTCCTCGTCGGCGACGTGTTCGTGACCGCGTTGTTCGCGCTGGCCAGCGAGGTCCTGGCCACGCTCGGCGAGGAGAGCGGGCAGCCGGCGTGGCAGATCAAGCAGCTGCGCGGCTGGGCCCGCCGCTCACGGGCCGCCGTGGCCGCCGCCTACGACCCGGTGTCCGGGCTGGCGAGGGACCGGGACCTGCGCACCGACGAGTGGCTCTCGACCCGGACGATCGCCGGCTTCGCCCCGCTGCTGTGCGGGGGGCTGCCCGAAGCGGACGAGCAGCGCTTGCTCGAGACGATCTGCGGGCCGGACTGGGCCGGGCATCCGGACCTGTTCGCCGCGATCCCGCCGTCGGTGTCGCCGAACGACCCGGGGTTTCGGCCGCGAGAATACTGGCGGGGTCCGGTGTGGCCGGTGATCGCGTGGCTGTTCGGCTGGGCGTTCGAGCACCGCGGCTGGCCGAAGCACGCGGCGCAGCTGCGGACCGAGTGCCTGCGGCTGGTGGAGGACGGCTCGTTCGCCGAGTACTACAACCCGATGACCGGCGAGCCCCTGGGGAGCAAGCAGCAGTCCTGGACGGCGACGGTGGTCCTGGACTGGCTGCACACCGCCTGACCGCGTCCGGCCGTGGCGGGACCGGTCCCGCCGGCCGTCGGCCACGCTGAGCGGGTGACCTGCCCACCTGCACCGCCGGTGCACGATCCGCGCGCGCCGATCGGCTTCGGCACCGCGGTCGTGACGTGTCTGCGGAAGTCCGTGCGCGCCCGGGGCCGGGCGTCCCGGGCCGAGTTCTGGTACTTCGTGCTCTTCTGCCTCGGCGTGTTCCTGGTCGCCGGCCTGGCCGGGGCGGTCATCGGCGGTGAGGCGTGGGCATCCGGTTTCTTCGCCGGCGCCTACGTCCTGCTGCTGGTCCCGTGGGTGGCCGCCGGCATGCGGCGGCTCCACGACACCGGCCGCGGCGGCGGCTGGTGCTTCCTGCTGTTCTCGATGATCGGGATGATCGTCGTGCTGGTCCTGTGGACCGAGCCCGGCCAGCCGCAGCCGAACAGGTTCGGCCTGACCCCGCGCCCCGGCTGATCAGCGGCGGCGGGCGCCCCGGGCCGCGGCGGCGCCGGCGGCCAGGACCACGATGGCCGCCGTCAGGGCCCAGCGGCGTTTCTCCTCCGTCTCCGGGCGGACGCCGGTGGCCGCCGCGACCACCGGCTTCTCCCGCCGCCGCGGAGTGGGCTCGGCCGGGGCCGGAACCTGGGGCCCGGCGGGCGGCGGTGGCAGCGGTGGTGGGGGTGGCGGGACGGCCCGCGGTGGCGGCGGGGTGGGGACCGGCGCCGGGGGCGGCGCGGGTGTCTCGACGGGAGCCTTGGGGACCGGCGGGGGCGGCGCCGGAGGTGGTGGCGCTGGGGATGGTGCTGGGGGTGGTGGTGGGGGAGCCGACGTCGGGTGAGTCGGCCACGGGCGGGGTGGCGGCGGCCGGCCGGCGAGCGGGGCCGGGTCGGCGATGGCGCCGGGCGG
>NZ_DASWSJ010000282.1:0-1850 GCF_036402745.1 Actinophytocola sp.
GCACGTGCTCGCCCGCCTGCCGGATCTCCAGCCCCTCCCCCACGCACACGATCGGAACGACGCCGTGCCGCAGCGCCGCCTGCGCCTTGGTGGCGACGACCGCGTCGTCCTCCGCGTGCATCGCCCGCCGCTCGGAGTGCCCGACGGTGACGTACTGGCAGGCGAGCGCGGCCAGCATCCCGCCGCTGACCTCGCCGGTGTAGGCGCCGGAGTCGTGCGCGGAGACGTCCTGGGCGCCGTAGCCGACGGCCAGCTTGTCCCCGGTGACCAGCGTCTGGACGCTGCGCAGAGCGGTGAACGGGGGCAGGACGACGGCGTCGACGGTGTCGAGGACCGGGCCGGGCACGGTGAAGGCCAGCTTCTGCACCAGGCCGATCGCGTCCAGGTGCGTCATGTGCATCTTCCAGTTGCCGGCGATCAGCGTGCGCCGGTCCCCGCCCTGGAAGGCGCCGCGGCGCGGAGTGGCGTTCTTACGTGCCATGTCAGGAACCCGTCCCGTCCGCCAGAACCGCGAGACCCGGAAGGTCCCGGCCCTGCAGGTACTCCAGCGACGCGCCGCCGCCGGTACTGATGTGCCCGTAGGAGGTCTCGTCCAGGCCGAGCTGGCGGACGGCGGCAGCGGAATCCCCACCGCCGACGACCGAGAGCCCCTCGACGGCGGACACGGCCTCGGCGACGCCCCGCGTGCCGGCCGCGAACGGCGCCAGCTCGAAGACGCCCATCGGCCCGTTCCAGAAGACCGTCCGCGCATCGACGAGCTCCGCGGTGAACAGGTCGACGGTGAGCGGGCCGACGTCCAGCCCCATCAGGTCGTCCGGGATGGCGTCGGCCGGCGTCACGCTGACCTCGGCGTCGGCGGCGAACCGATCGGCGCAGACGATGTCGACCGGCAGCACGATGCGGTCGCCGGCCTCGGCCAGCAGCCGGGCGCAGGTCTCGACCTGGTCGGCCTCCAGCAGTGAGCTCCCCACTCCGTGCCCCTGAGCGGCAAGGAACGTGAAGCACATGCCGCCGCCGACCAGGAGCCGGTCGACCTTGGGAAGCAGCGCCTCGATGACGGCCAGCTTGTCGCTCACCTTCGAGCCGCCGAGGACGACGACGTAGGGCCGCTCGGGGTCCGAGGTCAGCCGGGTGAGCACCTCGAGCTCGCGGGCCACCAGGCGCCCGGCCGCGTGCGGCAGCCGCTCGGCGACATCGGCGACCGAGGCGTGCCTGCGGTGCACGGCGCCGAACGCGTCGTCCACGTAGACGTCGGCGAGGGCCGCCAGCCGGTCGGCCAGCGCCCCCCGCTCGGCGTCGTCCTTGGACGTCTCGGCCGCCTCGAAGCGGACGTTCTCCAGCAGCAGGACGTCGCCGTCGCCCAGGGCGGCGGCCTTCGCCTGCGCGTCGGCGCCGGCCACGTCGGCGGCCAGCGTCACGGTCGTCCCCAGCAACTCGCCCAGCCGCGCCGCCACCGGTGCGAGGGAGAACTGCGGGTCCGGCGTGCCCTTGGGCCGGCCGAGGTGGGCCGCGACGATCACCTTGGCGCCGGCGTCGCGGAGAGCCTGCAGGGTGGGCAGGCTCGCCCGGATCCGGCCGTCATCGGTGATCGCGCCGGTCTGCTTGTCCAGCGGGACGTTCAGGTCGGTGCGGACGAGCACACGCCGACCGGAGACGCCCTCGCCGATGAGGTCGTCGACGGAACGCATCAGAGCTTCGAGCCCACCAGTGCGGTGAGGTCGACCAGGCGGTTGGAGTAACCCCACTCGTTGTCGTACCAGCCGACGACCTTGACCTGGTTGCCGAAGACCTTGGTCAGACCCGAGTCGTAGATGCAGGACGCGGGGTCGGTGACGATGTCGGAGGACACG
>NZ_DASWSJ010000283.1:0-18626 GCF_036402745.1 Actinophytocola sp.
GGAGAACGGGCGAATTCGGGTGGTGGGTGCGGAGTCGGAGCCGCTGACCGATGAACAGATGGCCACCGCTATTCGGGCGCTGTCACGGCTCATCGCCGCCTACACAGCGGCGAATGACACGTCCGGGATAACTACAAGTAAACGGCCGTCGAAGGCGCGCATAGCCTAAGCATGCCCGGCGCGTGCGTCTTTCGCTCCCAGCAGCCGAAAGGGGTTTGGGAGACGTGTTCGAGGCGCAACCACAAGAAGGTGAGACGGGGTGGTGTCGTTAATGATCCGGGCGGCACCACCCTCTTTCCTGTCCAGGCGCGAACCCGGATCGACGCGGTTTAGTTTGCGCCACGCGGTACCCTGACCAAGGCACAGACGCCACTTGACGTCCACAGAATCAGCCACGATAAACGGGGGAAATGTGAGGAAGTCACATAAGTCGAAACTGGTCGCTACGCTTCCTGAGACCGGGGATATTCGGGTTGGGACCTACGTTCGCCGCTCCACGGACGAGGAGCACCAGCCCTATTCGATCGAAGCGCAGGACAACAGTCTCAGCGCCTACATCGAATCCCAACCCCGGTGGCGACTGGCCAAGCGTTTCTCCGACGACGCGTCCGGCGCGAACACCGACCGGCCCGGCCTGCAACAAGCATTGGCGGCGGCTCGCGCGGGCGTGATTGACGTGCTGCTGGTGTACCGGGTGGACCGGTTCTCCCGGCGCCTGCGGGACCTCGTGGAACTGCTCGATGAACTCGACGCCGCGAAGGTCATATTTCGCTCCGCGACAGAACCCGTCGACACCTCCACCCCGATGGGCCGAATGCTGTTGCAACTGCTCGGCATGTTCGCCGAGTTCGAACGTGACGTCATCATCGACCGCGTGGTCAACGGCATGGAACGCAAAGCTGCCGCCGGACGCTGGCGCGGCGGAGTGCGGCCATTCGGCTACGCGCCCCACCCCGACACCGGTGTGTTGCAAATCGAGGACAACGAACGCCCCGTCGTGCGCGCCATCTACACCGCCTATACCGACGAACGCATCGGAAGCCGCGCCATCGCAAAACGACTCAACGACAACGGCCACCGCACCGCCGTGGGCGGCCCCTGGTCCGGACACCAGGTGATTCGCGTGCTGTCCAACAGCGTCTACGCCGGTGAAATCAACTTCCGCGACATCACCGTGCCCAACGCGCACGAAGCCATCATCGACACCGACACATTTACCGTCGCGCAAAACATCATCGCCGCACGCGGGGAGGAACACAGCCGCCGCGCGTCCAACGCATCCGACTACTTGTTCACCGGGAAACTCCGGTGCCCAGAGTGCGGGAAATCGATGATCGGCACAGCCGCTACCGGCCGGTCAAAGACGTACCGCTACTACACCTGTTTCGCTCGTGCGCGCTACGGCAGCAAGGAATGCTCCGCGCCACGCCTGCTCGCCGACCAGGTCGACAACGCCGTACTCGCCGCCCTGCACGACTTCTACACCAACCAAACCGACCTCATTGCCGAAGCATTCGCCGAAGCCCACAAGTTCCACACATCCCACCACGCCGACCGAATCAGCGAACTCGACACCGTCACAGCCGAGGTCACCAAAACCACGAACGCCATCGACCGCTACTTCACCGCGTTCGAAAACGAGACCATGAGCGAGGAAATAGCCGCGCCACGCCTCGAACAACTCGGCACCAAACTAAAGCAACTCAAACAACGCCGTGACGAACTGGCCGACGAGATCGACGCCGCCCCCGCCATGCCGACCGAGCCCGAACTGGCCGACATCCTCACCCACATCGACCACGTCATCGACCGCGACCAACCAGCCGCCACGAAGGCCCTCATCGACGCCCTGGTCGCCCGCGTCAAGGTCGTCAGCGCTACCCAGCTCGTCCCCGTGTTCCGGGTCCACCACGGCCACACCAGGGCCGAGGAACCCACCGACGACGACCCCGCCCCCGCAGCAACCCCATCCCAGCGCGCCGACCAGGCATGTCACCCGGTTCGCGCAATGGACGGGGCGGTGGGGCGGGTGGGGCTCGAACCCACGGCCAAAGGATTATGAGTCCTCTGCTCTAACCGACTGAGCTACCGCCCCGGGCACCTCCCGGCGCCACACGGGTTTGGACGCAAGCCAATAACCCATACGGGCGACCGTGTTGCCGATGTGGCAAACCTACATGGCCCCGCCGCTCGATCGCGTCAGGCCCCTTTTCCTCCGCCGGCGACCAGTTGTGCGTACGGGATGCCGTCGCCGTACTTGGCGGTGACCTTGCAGATCACCCGGATCCGGCCCACCCGCATCGGGTCGATGCCGTTCACCGCGTTGCGCAGCGTGCCCTCCGGGAAGGGGTCCTCGCCGAGAGCGCTGCACTCCGCGGCGAGGCGCGCTATGGACCAGTTGTGGTCTTCGAGCCACCCCCGGATCCGGTCGCGGTTGAGCTTCGGCATACCTCGAGTCTGCGGGACTCTGCGGGACCTGTCAAACCAGCAAGGGAGCTGTTCTGCGGAAGTCTGCGGGATCGCCGACGGCAAAATCTCGGCTGATAGCCAAAATTTGGGGCTGGTGTTCTGCGGAACTCTGCGGCATTCTGCTGCGGTGTCGCCCTACAGCCTGCGGACCGCCAACTACTCGGACGACGACCGGGAACGCCTCGCCGAGGCCGTGGCCCAGGCACGCCGCGCGATCGGGCACGACTCGCGGCCGAGCTTCGCGAAGGAGGCCAAGGTGGGCATTCGCAGCCTCGAGGCGGTCGAAGCGGCCGAGGCCACCGTCGGCGTCTCCGTGCTCGAGCGGATCGCCCGCGCCCTTGCCCGGCACCTGCGCGACTGGACCGTCGACACGCCCCGCACGATCCTCGACGGCGGCCCGGTCCCGTCCCACGAGCCGGCGCGGACGGCCACGCTCGACGTCCGCTGGGTCGCCCGGGAGGAGTTCATCACGCTCCTCGAGTCCGACGCGGACGCCGGCACGTACTCACGGAAGCTGAACCAGTGGCGCGACCGCTTCGCGGCGGCGGGCTTCGACGACAAGGACCTGCTCGAGGTGTCGCGGCAGGCCGAGGACGCGGCCGACAAAGGCGAGTGACGCCGGGAAAGCAAGAACCCCAGGCACCTGGCCTGGGGTGAAGCTCCTCCAGTTGGACTCGAACCAACAACCCTTCGGTTAACAGCCGAATGCTCTGCCAATTGAGCTATGGAGGATCGTCCCACCGGACCCTGCCGGCGGAGACCAACTCTAGCGCATCCCCCAACGGGGGTTTCGCGCCGCCCGGCACGGTGCGCCGGACTGGGGGAAGATGGCAGCGGACAGCAGGTCGAGCCTTGGAGGCGATGAACGATGAAGGCGTTCGTACTGGGCGCCGCGGTCGGGTACGTGTTGGGGGCCAAAGCGGGCCGTGGGCGCTACGACCAGATCATGCGCACCTACCGCAAGATCGCCGACCACCCCGCGGTACAGGGTGCCGCCGGCGTCGCGCGGGCCAAGATCGGGGAGAAGACCGGGCTGGGCCAGCGTCACAAGTCGGCGGCGCAGCAGAGCAACGGTCGGCGGAACGTGAGTGAACCCGTCTACGACAAGTCCTGAGCCGCAGGCCCCCGCACGCCGCGACGTGCGGGGGCTGCCCAAGGCACAGCTCCACCTCCACCTCACCGGCGCCATGCGGCCCGCGACGCTCGTCGAGCTCGCCGGCCGGCACGGGATCACCGTTCCTCCCCCGCTGCCGAGAACCGCCGGGACATGGGCCGACTTCCAGGACCGCTACGACGCGGCCCGCCAGGCCATCCGCACGCCGGAGGACATCCGCAGGGTCATCGCCGAGGCAGCCGAGGACGACGCTGCCGACGGGTGCGGCTGGCTCGAGATCCAGGTCGACCCCACCTCCTACGCGCCCGTGTTCGGCGGGCTGCGCGAGACCGTCGAGGCCGTCCTCCATGGCGCGGCCGCGGCAGCCGTCCCGGTCGGCGTGATCATCGCCTCCAGCTGGACCCGCTCCCCCGGCCACGCGCTCACGCTCGCGCGGCTGGCCGCGGCGTACGCCGGGCACGGCGTCGTCGGCTTCGGGCTGTCCAACGACGAGCGGCACGGCACCGTGATCGACTTCACCCCGGCCTTCCGCGTCGTCGCCGACGCCGGACTCGCCGCCGTGCCGCACTCCGGCTTCTACACCGGCGCCGACCACGTCCGCGCCTGCGTCGAGCACCTCCACGCCAAGCGCATCGGCCACGGCACGGCCGCCGCGCGGGACCCACGCACGCTGGAGCTGCTCGCCGAGCGGCGGGTGGCGCTGGAGATCTGCCCGACCTCCTACCCGCCGTTCGGCGTGCACGACCTCCACACCATCCCGGTCCGCGCGCTGCTCGACGCCGGCGTCGCGGTGGCCGTCGCCACCGACGACCCGCTGCTGTTCGGCACCGGGCTCGCCGACCAGTACGCGATCTGCCGCGACGTTCTCGGCCTCACCGACGCCGAGCTGGCCGGCCTCGCCGCCGACAGCGTCCGCCACTCGGCGGCGCCACCCGACGTCAAGGCCGCGCTCGGCGCGGGGATCGAGCGCTGGCTCAGGGACGGATCGCCACGACCTGGTACGGCGTCGTCGGCTCCGGCGTCGTGTTGAACCGCGCGTTCGGCAGGTAGAGCCGGCCGCCGAACGCCCCGACCGTCGTCGGCACGTCGAACCGCTCGTCGGTGAGCCGGTCCACCACCCGCGCCGACAGGCCGGCGTGGTCGAGCCGCAGCACCGCCACCGTGTTCGACCGGTTCCGCACCACATAGAGCGTCTGCCCGCGCAGCAGGATGCCGTCGCCGTTCGTCAGCGTCTCGGCCAGCGCGACCTGCCGCGACACGCCCGACGTGGACACCCGGAACAGCCGCCCGGTGTTCGTCTGGACGACCAGCAGCGCCTTGCCGTCCGGTGTGCGCGCGATCCCGTTGGCGTTGAAACCCTGCTGGTACACCAGATCCCCGGTGATCGGCACGACCTCGGCCCGCTCCGGCAGCGTGCCGCCGCGCAGCGACAGCTTGTACAGCACCTGGTTGAGCGAGTCGGTGAACCAGGCCGCGGACGGCGTCAGCACGACGTCGTTGACGAAGCTCGCCCCGGCCGCCAGCTGGTAGCTCTTGAGCACCGCGCCGGTACGCGTGTCGACCACCCGGGCGTTGCCGGCCCCGCCACCCGACACGAACAGCCGGCCGCGGGCGTCGGTCTTCATCCCGACCGACGGCGTGCCCGGCCCCTCGCTGACGATCGTGCCATGCCCGGTGAGCAGGTTCGCCCGGTAGATCGAGCCGTCGGCGAGCGAGCCGAGGTAGGCCACCGGGCCGGGGCCGATCGCGATGCCCTCCGGCTGGAACCCCGCCGGCAGCGCGATCGTCGCCGGGAACACCGGGCTCGCCGACGCGCTCGGGCTGACCTGCGTGCCGGCGAGTACGACGATAACGAGCGGAAGTCCTACGCGTCGCAACATCGGAAGTCCTTCGATTGACGCAAAACGGTCGCCGGGACCTACGCGCGCCGCGACCGAAGGGTTCAGTCCGCCAGCCGCAGCGCCCTCGCCGCCGAGTCGAGCAGCACCTCGCGTATAGGACGTTCCGCTTGCGGCGCAGTCACCTCACCGGGTGGCGGCGCCACGTGCGTTCACCCGACCCGGGCGACGACGAACACACGGCGGAACGGGAACCAGGTGCTGCCGTCGGCCCGCATCGGATAGTCCGCGCGCAGCACAGGCGCGAGGGCGGCGAGGAACTCGGCCCACTCCGCGTCGTCCAGGGCGGACCGGATGGGGCGCAGCGCGGTGCCGGTGACCCAGTCGAGCACCGGGTCCTCGCCGGTGAGCCACTGCAGGTAGGTGGTCTCCCACGCGTCGACCGCGCAGCCGGCGTCGGCGAGCAGTGCCGCGTACCCGGCCGGGTCGAGCACCGCGTCGTCCTCGCGCAGTGCGACCGCGTCGAGCTGGTCGTGCCAGCGCGGCGAGCCGGTGAGCTCGCGCACCCGCACGTGCGACGGCGCGCCGAAGTTGCCGGGCACCTGGAAGGCCAGCCACGCGCCGGACGGCAGCTGCTTGACCCAGCGGGTGAGCAGCTCGTCGTGGCCGGGCACCCAGTGCAGCACGGCGTTGGATACGACGACCTCGGTGTCCGGCCGCGGGTTCCACTCGCGCACGTCACCGACCTCGGCGTCGATCCCCCGCTCCCGCGCGGCGTCGACCATCTCCGGCGAGGAGTCCATCGCCTCGACGACGGCGGCCGGCCAGCGCGCGGCGAGCGTCTCGGTGAGGTTGCCCGGCCCGCACCCGAGGTCGGCGACCCGGCGTGGGTCGTCGGCGCTGACCCGGGCGAGCAGGTCGAAGAACGGCCGCGAGCGGTGATCGGCGAAGGCCAGATATTTGGTCGGGTCCCACACGGGCGCCTCCAGTAAAACCGTACGTTCGTACTGTTTTACTCTAGCGCCTGCCGGATCTTCTCGGCCACCTCTGTGGCGACCCGGCGGACCGCGTCGGCGTCGGTGCCCTGGTCCGCGCGGACCTGCAGCACGATCCCGTCCCGCCCGGGGACCTTGCGCTGCACGAACCACGCGCCACCACCGGGAAGCTCGCGGCGGTGCCGGGACCGGATCGAGCCGTTGACCCGGATGTGCACGACGTCCGGCAGCTTGCCCGGCCGCTCGAGCACGTACCGGACCGGGCGCTGGTCGGCGAGCAGCACGGCCTCGCCCGCGGTGCCGGTCTCGCGGGCCTCGACCAGCTCGAGCACGCCGTTGCCCCAGGTGACCTTGCTGATGAGGTGCCAGCCGACCCTGCGCGGCCCGTCCTCCCCCGGCACCCACAGGCCGAGCGAGGTGGCGAACAGGAACCCGCCGCCCCGCAGCACCGCCGACGCGACGACGTTCTCGTCGCGTTCCAGCTCGCCGGTGAACCCCTCGGGCACCCCGCCGCCGAGCAGCTTGCGCAGGAACCCGGTCACGACAGTCCCCCGGCCGCCTTGTCGCCGAGCGCCTTGCGGTACTGCTCGAGCGCCACGAGGTCGCCGAAGAGCGTGCGGTAGTTGTCCGCGTCCTCGACCGGGGAAAGCCGCTGCAGCCGGGACTTCAACTCGGCGATCTGGTTGGCCACGACGGTCTCCTGCAGCGCGGCGATGAGGCTGCCGACATACCGCGCGTCGGGCTCGGCCTTGTGGTGCAGGGCCTCCACCGCGAGCTCGGTGACCAGCGAGCGCACTGTCTGATGTGGACACGCCTGGGTGGCGGCGTCGACCAGCGCCGGCCCGGACAGCCCCGACGACGTGCCGCCGACCGCGAGCAGCGCCTCGTAGAGCTCGCGGTACGCGGGGTGGGTGAACGCCTCCTTGGGCACCGAGCTGTCGTAGTACGGCCCGGCGAGCTCGGGTGCCTGCAGCGCCGCCTTGAGCGCCTCGCGCTGCACCCACAGCCGGGGGTCGTTGCGCTGCGGGCGGGCGGGCCCGTCGACGTCGACGGCGAGCGCGCCCTGGTCCGGGTTGACCCGCTGCGGCCGGCCCCGCCGCTGGTCGACGACCGGCGCGCCGGCGTTCTCGCGGACCCGGCGGACCACGGTGGCCGTGTCCTCCCAGCCGACCCAGCCCGCGAGCTGGCGCGCGTACTCGTCGCGCAGCGCCATCTCCTTGATGCGGGCCACCATCGGCACGGTCCGGCGCAACGCCTCGACCCGGCCCTCGGCGGTGTCGAGGTTGTGCTCGGCGAGCTCGGTGCGGATGGCGAACGCGAACAGCGGCTGGCGCCGGGCCACGAGGTCGCGGACGGCGACCTCGCCCTTGGACTGGCGCAGCTCGCAGGGATCCTGGCCGTCGGGGGCGATGGCGATGAACGTCTGCGCGGCGAACCGCTGGTCCTCGTCGAACGCCTTGAGCGCGGCCTTGCGGCCGGCCTCGTCGCCGTCGAAGGTGAAGATGACCTCGCCGCGGAACGCGTCGTCGTCGATGAGCAGCCGGCGCAGCACGGTGATGTGCTCGACGCCGAACGCGGTGCCGCACGAGGCCACCGCGGTGAGCACGCCGGACGCGTGCATGGCCATCACGTCGGTGTAGCCCTCGACCACCACGACCTGGTGGCGGCGCGCGATCTCCCGCTTGGCGAGGTCGAGGCCGAACAGCACCTGCGACTTCTTGTAGATCGGGCTCTCGCTGGTGTTGAGGTACTTGGCCTGGATCTGATCGTCGTCGAACAGCCGGCGCGCGCCGAAGCCGACCACGTCGCCGCCGAGGTCCCTGATGGGCCACAGCAGCCTGCGGTGGAACCGGTCGATGGGGCCCTGGCGGCCCTCCCTGGACAGGCCGCCCTTGATGAGCTCGCCCATCTCGAACCCGCGACCCAGCAGGTGTTTGGTGAGCTTGTCCCAGCCGGCCGGGGCGTACCCGCAGCCGAACGTGGCGGCGGCGGCCTGGTCGAAGCCGCGCTCGGCGAGGAACTCCCGGGCCTTCACGGCGTCGGGGGTGTGCAGCTGCTCGGCGTAGAACTCGGCCGCCGCGCGGTGCGCGTCGACGAGCCGGGTGCGGGTGCCCTTGTCCTTCTGCCGGGTGGGCGCGCCGCCCTCGTAGGTGAGCTGGACGCCGGTGCGCTCGGCGAGCCGCTCGACCGCCTCGACGAAGCTGAGGTGGTCGATCTTCATGAGGAAGGCGATGACGTCGCCGCCCTCGCCGCAGCCGAAGCAGTGGAACGTGCCGTGCGTGGACCGCACGTTGAACGACGGCGTCTTCTCGTCGTGGAACGGGCACAGGCCCTTGAGCGCCCCACCGCCCGCGCGGCGCAGCGACACGTACTCGCCGACCACGTCGTCGATCCGATTTCGCTCGCGCACCTGCGCGATGTCGCTCTCCCGGATCCGTCCCGCCACGGTGTCCGAGTGTAGGCGCGCGGTCCGACAAGTGAGCGGCAGGCCGCGCTCGGCAGGTCATACGATGGGTTCGTGACAGTGAGCCAAGACGTCCTCGCCGAGCGGTTCGCCCAGCACCGGTCCCACCTGATCGGGGTGGCGTACCGGCTCACGAGCACGCTGTCCGACGCCGAGGACGCCGTGCAGGAGGCCTGGCTGCGACTGTCCGGTTTGGACGAACGGAAGCGCGCCGGCATCCGCGAGCTGCGGGCGTGGCTCACCACCGTGGTCGGCCGGATCTGCCTGGACCGGCTGCGCTCGGCCACCGCGCAGCGCGAGCAGTATGTCGGGCCGTGGCTGCCCGAGCCCATCGTCACCCCGTACGGCACCCCGGCCAGTGACGATCCACTTGACACGGTCGTGCGCGAGGACGAGGTGCGCATGGCGGCCATGGTCGTGCTCGACCGGCTCACCCCCGAGCAGCGGGTCGCCTTCGTGCTGCACGACGCGTTCTCCGTGCCGTTCGCCGAGATCGGCGAGATCCTCGGCTGCCCGGAGGCCACCGCGCGCCAGCACGCGTCCCGCGGCCGGCGGGCCGCCGCCCACGCCGACCCGCCGCCGCGGGTCGCCCTCGACGAGCAGCGCGTCGTGGTCGAGCAGCTCCTCGCGGCCATCATCGGCGGCGACGTCGACACGGTGGTCAGGCTGCTGCACCCGGACGCCGTGCTCATCGGCGACAGCGACGGCAAGGCCCGCACCGCGCGACGGCTCGTGGTCGGCGCCGACAAGATCACCCGGTTCCTGTTCGGCCTCGTGCGGGCATACGGCCAGCACCGGATCATCGCCGGCGATCTGGTGCTGGTCAACGGCGACCTCGGCCTGGCGATCCCCGACGTGCCCGCCGAGGACGGCTACCTCGAGATCTCCCGCCGGGTGGAGGCGTTCGCCGTCCGCGACGGCCGGGTCACCGCGATCTACGACGTGGTCAACCCCGACAAGCTCACGCGCCTGGCGTTCTGACCTGCCCGGCGTCCGCGTCGGCCGGCACCGGGATGCGGCAGGCGTCGCCGGATGTGAAGCCCTGGTCGCGGAGGTCGAGCGCGCTGTACATCCGGGCCCGCATGTTCTCGAGGCCGACCTGGTAGGTCAGCTCGAGCACGCCCTCCTGGCCGAACTCCCCGACCAGCTCGGCGACCTGCTCGTCGGTGACGGTCACCGGCGTGGCGGTGAGCGCGTCGGCGTAGGCGACCGCGAGCCGCTCCTGCCGGCTGTAGGCGGGCGAGGTGGCGTAGTCGTCGATCTGCTTGAGCCGCTCGATGTCGAGCCCCTCGTGCTTCTGCAGCATGGTGCCGAAGTCGATGCACCACGAGCAGCCGAGCTGTTGCGCGGTCCGGAAGACGGCGATCTCCCGGACGTTGGCGGGCAGGACCTTGCTGGCCTTCTCGGCGGCCAGCTCGTGCCGGGCGGCGGCCAGCATCAGCTTGCGGTGCCGGGCGAGCACGCTGAACGGCTCGGGCACCGCCCCCAGCCGCCGCTTGGCGAACCAGTAGAGCACCCGAACGAGCGGGCCGGCCTCTTTGGTGGGAACCCCTGGAATCCTTGGCATGACGTCCTCCGTGTATCCGGTGCGTTCACCACCCGGACGAGGACAGTTCGCCAGACGTGACAGTCATGGCTTGGTGACACGTGTCATGAAGTACACGACGCCGGTCTCCGCGTGCCGGACCACCAGCAGGAACGGGCGGTCGACCTGCAGCCGTACCCCCGGCGACGGGAGCGACGCGAGCCGCATCATCACCGCGGTGGCGGCGGCGCCCTCGAGGCCCTTCTCGTCGATCTTGAGCACGGACTCGTGCAGCACCGCCTGCACCTGGAGGTCGGCCGGGCTGATGCCGGTGAGGTCGGCGTCGGTGCCGAACACCGTGCGGACGCCGAGCTGGTTGAGCGCCGGGGTGAGCTCGGTCTGGGTGGACACCTTCAGCCTGGGCAGCGACAGGTCGACCTGGGTCGGTTTCGGCGCGTCGAGCAGGGCGGCGAGCGAGTCGGCGTCGAGCTCGGCCTCGGCGCCGGCGAGGTCGCCGTCGGGCAGCAGCACGATGGCCTCGACCCCACCGATCGCGCGCAGGGTGGCGACCTGCCAGCCGTTGCGGGCCGCGTAGCCGATCCGCTCGGACAGCGCCATCGTCGGCACGTCGAGGGTGCCGCCGGGCGCGTGGAACGGCTGCGGCCGGGTGGCGCCCTCGGTGAACGGGAAGCGCCAGCCGCACTTGAGATACAGCGCGTTGACCAGCGCGGCCCGGGTTTCCTCGGTGATGGCGTCGGCCGGGATCAGCTCGGGGATGAGGTCGCGGGTGGTCTTGGCGACGTCGAGGTTGATGAGGTCGCGGGCCTGCATGGGCGCGTCCCGGAACGGCGCCTCGCGGACCGTGCCACTGGACCACCGGCCCAGCTCCTCGACGAACGGCACGAGGATCTCGATCGACTGGTCGACCCACAGCGTGTTGGCGACCGCGATGACCGGCTCGTCCTCGTTGTCACGCGGCGGTTCCAGCACGCTCGCGCGGTTGAGGAGCGCGCCGAGCTGGGTGAGGTCGCCGGACTTGTCGCCGAGCAGCAGCACCGTGAGCTCGTCACGGGTCATGCCGCGGGCGCCGAGGGCGACCAGGCCGAGCGCGCTCGCCACCGAGAACGGCGACCAGCACACGTTGGCCACCGGATCGGGCGCGGTGACTCGGTGCAGGGCAAGCGTGAACGCGAGGTGCGCGCGATCCGTCACGAACTCTCCTCTACTACCGGCGTGGGTCGGGCAGGCTGATCATCATCGGCGGCTCGGGCTCGGGTAAGGCTCCGGCGTCCGACATCGGCCCGAGTGGTTTCGGGCGGCGCGGCTCGCGGACGCCCGCCGAGCCGTCATCGTCGTCATCATCGTCCAGCCACGGGTCGAAGTACCGCGACCCGTCGTACGGCACCGACTCGCGTGGCGCGCGACGGAAAATGCCGCGGCGGCCGCCGCCCCCTGGTGGTCGGTTCGCATCACTCATACCTCGAGTGTGCCACGTCACACCGACAAGCCCGGGACCTCGACGAACACCTTGTGCCAGCGGATGGCCTGGGCGTCGGTGAGCGCGGCGACCTGGTCGACGACCACCCGCAGCCGCGCCGCGTCCTCGCCGGCCGTGTGCCACGCCGGCACGAACGCCGGCTCCAGGGCGTCGGGCCCCCGTGCGGTGAGCGCGGCGACCAGCTCGGCCAGCTGCCGGCGCTCGGTGGCCTGCAGCGCGAGCCGGCCGGGGTCGCTCATCACGTAGCGCAGTGCGACGGCCTTGAGCAGCGCCACCTCGGCCGCGACCCGGGCGGGGACCACGAGGCCGGCGGCGTAGCGGGTGAGCATGCCGTCGCCATGCTCACGCCGGGTGGCGGTGACCGCGGCGGCGACGAACCGGCCGACGAGCTCGCTGGTGAGCGTCTTGAGCGCGACCTGGGCGCCGAGCGTGCCGTCGTACTCGTGCGGGGTGAGGGCGGCGACCACGCCCAGCCGTAGCAGGTCGGCGGCCACGTCCTCGAGGCCGGAGACGGGCTCCGAGCTGAAGTGCTTGGCGGCGAGCTCGGCGACGACCGTGCGCTCCACCGGATCGGTGAGCGAGGGTAAGGAGATGCGGCCGGAGCGGACGCCGTCCTCCACGTCGTGCACGGAGTAGGCGACGTCGTCGGCCCAATCCATGACCTGCGCCTCGAGGCACTGGCGGCGCGGGGGGGCGTCCTGGCGCATCCAGTCGAAGACGTCCCGGTCGTCCTCGTAGACGCCGAACTTCGGCGTGCCCGCGGTGCGCGGCCAGGGGTACTTGGTGGCCGCGTCGAGGCTGGCGCGGGTGAGGTTGAGGCCGTGCTCGCGCTCCCCCAGCACCTTGGGCTCCAGGCGGGTGAGGATGCGCAGGGTCTGCGCGTTGCCCTCGAAACCGCCGCAGGACTGGGAGACCTCGTTGAGCGCGCGCTCGCCGTTGTGCCCGAACGGCGGGTGGCCGATGTCGTGCGCGAGGCCCGCGGTGTCGACGATGTCGGGGTCGCAGCCGAGCTCCTCGGCGATGCCGCGGCCGATCTGGGCCACCTCGAGCGAGTGGGTGAGCCGGGTGCGCGGCACGCCGCTGACCTCCGATCCCTCCCCCGGGCCGACGACCTGAGTCTTGCCGGCAAGCCGGCGCAGCGCCGCGGAATGCAGCACCCGGGCCCGGTCGCGGCCGAAGGGGCTGCGGCGGGTGGGCCACGAGCCGGGCAGCACGGCGCTCTTGACGGGCTCGGGGTGGAACCGCGCCGCGTCGTGCTCGACGTAGCCGGGGGTCATACGCGGAGATTACTTGTCGGCGCCGACATTCTCGGTGACACCGATCTGGTCCGCGGAGGCCTTGGTCATCCGGTAGTACAGCAGCGCGGCGGTCTCGTAGAGGATGTAGCGGACCTGGGTCTGCCGGGTCTGGACGATCGGCCCGCTGTGCGTGGGTGAGGTCCAGGCCTCGAAGCCGACGTCCTCGGCCATGGTGCGGGCGCGTAAGGAGTGCCACGGGTCGCTGACGATCACGGCGGTGTGCCAGCCGCGCTCGGCGGCGGCCTTGGCGGCGGCGCGGAGGCTGCCGAGGGTGTCGTTGCCCTCGCCGACGCCGAGGACGGCCTCCTTCGGCACGCCGTTCTCGGTGAGCCAGTTGGCGCCCGCCTCGGCCTCGGTGTACCTGTCGCCGGGCTGGTTGCCGCCCGTGGTGAGGATGTGCTTGGCGACGCCCGCCTCGTAGAGGTTCCTGGCGTGCCGGAGGCGGGCCTCGAGCACCTTCGAGGGCGTGCCGCCGTACTGGGCGGCGCCCAGCACGAGGACCACGTCGGCCTGGTCGCGGTTGTCGTCGCGGGCCACCTGCCACACCCGGAAGCCCGTGCCGCCGACCACCAGCGCGCCGACGAGCAGCACGCCGACCAGCAGGCGGCGCACGAACCGGAGCACCGGTCGCGGCCTCGCCTCTACGGATGTCACTCGATCGATCCTTCCAGAGCTGCGTGCGTACCGACGTCCGCCCCGCGGGTGCCGAACGACGAATGTACCTACCGGCACCGACACTCCCGTCCGCTCATCGCCGGGTTATCCACAACTGCTTCAGTTGTCCACAGATGACGTCTCACCGCCCCCGCACGTTGCCCTCTTCCGCTTTGCTGGCGTCATGAACACCAACCGCGCCTTGCTCGACCTCGACGCCATCCCGACCATGTTCAACCACCACGTCGCCACCGCGGCCGACCTCATCGCCCTCGGCCTGCCAGGAAGCACGATCGAAGAACGATGTCGTGACGGCGGGCCGTGGCAGCGCCTCCAGCCCGGCCTCGTGCTGCTGGGCAACGCGCCGCCGAGCCGGGCCCAACGCATCCAGGCCGCGCTCACGGTCGCCGGTCCAGAGGCCGTCCTCACCGGCGTCGACGCGCTGGCCCTCCACGGTATGTCCGCCGCGCGACTGGAGGGCCCGGTGCATGTCCTCGTGCCGCCCCGCCGCCAGTCCAGGCTGGTGGATGGCGTCTTCTTCGACAGAACCAACGTCCTGCCGGTCGCCCAGCTGCGCTCCCGGTTCCCGGTGGCGCCCCTGGCCAGAGCCACCATCGATACGTGCCGGCGAGCCACCACGGCCGAGCATGTCCGCGCGCTGCTCACCGAGACCGTGCGCCACGGCCGGATCAGCCCGGCCACCCTGCGCGACGAGCTGGCCCGCACCACCACCCGGGGCACCGCCCTTCCCCGCCGAATCCTGGCCGAGATCGACGACGGTGTCCGGTCGGTAGCCCAAGGCTGGGCCCGGCGCCTCGTCCACAGGGCGGGTCTACCGCCACCCAGGTGGCGAGTCCCCATCACCGGCCCCACGGGCGCCCACCTGGCCACCCCCGACGCCTGGTGGGACGACGTAGGCCTCGCGTGGGAGGTCGACTCGTACGGCTTCGACCTGTCCACCGCCGACTACACGGCGGCGCTACGCAGAGCCGCCCACCTGACGGCCGCAGGCATCGTCGTGATCCACACCCCACCCACCCAACTACGCGACGAGCCTTCAGTAGTGGCCGACCTGCTCCGGGCCGCCCATACCCAAGCAGCAGCCCGCCCCCGCCCACCCGTAGAAGCCGCCTGACCGTGCCCAACCTCGGACCACCGATCCAACCCCACCGCCGCCACTGAGCCGGGTTGCGCCAACCCCGACCCAGCCACGCCAGCCGAAAGCGAGGCCCCACAACCGATTACCAAACGCCGATAGTCGCGCTAGAGCCAGCCGCGCTCCTCGGCGACCCGCGCAGCCTCCGCACGGGTCCGTGCCCCCGTCTTCCCCATCGCCGACGAAAGGTGGTTCCGCACCGTGCCCTGAGACAGACACAGCATCCGAGCGACGTCCGCGATCGTCCCGCCGGACTCGGTGAAGCTGTGCATCGAGCGCCAGAAGTCGCGGCGGCTGCCCACGTCCATGGCCGCGGTGGGCTCGTCGAGCACGAGCAGGTCGGGGTCGCGGACGAGCGCGACGGCGAAGAGGCCGCGCTGCTTCTGGCCGCCGGAGAGCTTGTTGCACCGCCGGGACGCGAGGTCCTCGATCCCGGTGCGGCGCAACGCCTCCGCCACCGGCAGCGGCGCACGATGGAGCGAGGCCACCATGGCGACGGTCTCGCCGACCGTGGCGTCGTCGAGCAGCGCGCCGCCCTGGAGCATCGCGCCGATCGAGCCGGCGGCCACGGCGTCGCGCGGACTCGCACCGAACACGGCGACCGTGCCGGCGTCGGGCCGGGTGAGGCCGAGCAGCATGTCGACGGTGGTCGACTTGCCCGCGCCGTTCGGGCCGAGCAGCGCGACCACCTCGCCCGGCGCGATCACCAGGTCCACCCCGTCGACCGCGCGAACCTGCCCGTAGCGCTTGCGCAGACCGGCCAGCATCACGGCCGCGCCCGCGGACATCTCGGTGCGGGCGGAGCCCTGGCTGCCGGTCTCGGAGATCCGTGTTGTTTTCACGAGTCTCACGATGCTCGCGACGACCGCAGGGGACGCAGGCCGAGCGTCACCACCTGACCATGACAAACGTCAGGGTGCTCAGCAGCCGATCAGCTGGCCGCCGAGGTAGCGCTCGAGCTTGTCGGCCGCGACCCGCTCCTGGGTCATGCTGTCCCGTTCCCGCACGGTGACGGCCTGGTCGGCGAGCGAGTCGAAGTCGACGGTGACGCAGAACGGCGTGCCGATCTCGTCCTGGCGGCGGTAGCGGCGACCGATGGCCCCGGCGTCGTCGAAGTCGACGTTCCAGTGCCGGCGCAGTGCCGCGGCGATGTCGCGTGCCTTCGGTGTGAGGTCGGCGTTGCGGGACAGCGGGAGCACGGCCACCTTCACCGGTGCGAGGCGGCGGTCGAGGCTCAGCACGGCCCGCTTGTCGACGCCGCCCTTGGCGTTGGGTGCCTCGTCCTCGCGGTAGGCGTCGAGCAGGAACGCCATCATCGGGCGGCCGACGCCGGCCGCCGGCTCGATGACGAACGGCCGGTACCGGGAGCTGGTGGCCTGGTCGAAGTAGGAGAGGTCGACGCCGGAGTGGTTGGTGTGCGTGGTGAGGTCGAAGTCGGTGCGGTTGGCGACGCCCTCCAGCTCACCCCACTCCAGGCCGCCGAACTGGAACCGGTACTCGATGTCGACCGTGCGCTTGGCGTAGTGCGCGAGCTTCTCCGCCGGGTGCTCGTAGAGCCGCAGGTTCTCCCGGCGGATCCCGAGGTCGGTGTACCAGCGCAGGCGCTCGTCGATCCAGTACTGGTGCCACTCCTCGTCGGTGCCCGGCTCGACGAAGAACTCCATCTCCATCTGCTCGAACTCGCGGGTGCGGAAGATGAAGTTGCCCGGCGTGATCTCGTTGCGGAACGACTTGCCGATCTGCCCGATGCCGAACGGCGGCTTGCGCCGCGCGGTGGTGAGCACGTTCAGGAAGTTCACGAAGATGCCCTGCGCGGTCTCCGGCCGCAGGTAGTGCAGCCCCTCGTCGGACTCGATCGGGCCGAGGTGGGTCTTGAGCATCATGTTGAACTCGCGCGGCGGCGTGTACTGGCCGACGACTCCGCAGTTCGGGCACGGCACGGCCGACAGGTCGTCCTCGCTCGCCGCCCCGGAGCCGCCCGCGACGAACTCCTCGGCGAGTTGGTCGGCGCGGAACCGGCGGTGGCACGCGGTGCACTCGACCAGCGGATCGTGGAACGCCGTGACGTGCCCGGACGCCTCCCAGACCTGCTTGGGGAGGATCACCGACGAGTCGAGGCCGACCACGTCCTCGCGCCGCTGCACCATCGTGCGCCACCACTCGCGTTTGATGTTGTCCTTGAGCTCGACGCCGAGCGGGCCGTAGTCCCAGGCCGAGCGGGTGCCGCCGTAGATCTCGCCGCACGGGTAGACGAACCCACGGCGCTTGCACAGGCTGACGACGGTCTCGACGCGGTCGGCGGGCATTTCGGCACTCCCACTGCTGCACGCTCGGGGCCAGGGCATTTGAATAGGCAGTGAGAGAGCCCTCAGCGCGGTGACAGCCGCCAAAGCGTAGCCGGGGGGCTTTCTCCACGAACGGGTGATTAAACCGCCCAGCTGCACCAGGCTCGCGTTGCTGGCTGTAGTCGAAGGTGCGTCCAAAAGGAGGATGTGTGCGCGGGAAACCCTCAATGAGAGCACCGCTGCTGTCCGGGAACGGCCCGCTCGCGCGGGTACCCCCGCTGGCCGTGTTCGTCGTGGTGGTCGGGGTGTTCGCGCTCGGCATCATCGTGGGCGGGCCGACCGGCGCGTTGCTGCTCGGTCTGCTCGCGGTCGGCGTCGCGGTGCTGCTCGCGGCGACGTGGCCCGTGCTCGCACCCGGGCAGCGGGTGGGCCGGGTGCTGGTGCTCGTGGTGCTGGTGGCCGTCGCGATCTCGGTGCTGCTGGCGAAATAGGCGCACGCCGTAGGATGTTGAACACGGTAACCACTATCACCGGGAGCTGTGTGCTGTGACCTCGGATGCCGTGTCAGACGCCGTGCCGGTCGCCGCCGACCGGCACGAGCACTCGCCCGACCGGCCCTCGGTCACCACCGGCGCCAAGCGGCCCGGCACCTCGCTCACCGCGGCCGGCGACCTGCTGCGGGCGCTGGCCGCCCCCGTCCGCATCGCGATCGTGCTGGAGCTGCGTGCCGCCGACCGGTGCGTGCACGAGCTCGTCGACTCCCTCGGCGTGGCCCAGCCGCTGATCAGCCAGCACCTGCGGGTGCTCAAGGCGGCGGGCGTGGTGCAAGGCGACCGGCACGGACGCGAGGTGGTCTACCGTCTGGTCGATGAGCACCTGGCGCACATCGTCGTGGACGCGGTCGCGCACGTCGAGGAAGGCGTGGCCCGTTGAGTCCTGAGCGTTCCTCGCCCACCGTCCCCGGCCGCCGTTCGACCAAACAGCGCGCCGCGGTCGCGACCCTGCTCGAGCAGCTGGACGAGTTCCGCTCGGCCCAGGAGCTGCACGAGGAGCTGCGCACCCGTGGTGAGGGCATCGGCCTCACCACCGTCTACCGCACGCTGCAGTCACTGGCCGATGCGGGCGAGATCGACGTGCTGCGTATCGACAGCGGCGAGGCCGTCTACCGGCGGTGCTCGAGCCACCACCATCACCATCTCGTGTGCCGCCACTGCGGCCGCACGGTGGAGGTGGAGGGCCCGGCCGTGGAGAAGTGGGCGGACAAGATCGCCGCGGCGAACGGCTTCTCCGAGGTGAGCCACACCGTCGAGGTCTTCGGCACCTGCGCCGA
>NZ_DASWSJ010000284.1:0-34584 GCF_036402745.1 Actinophytocola sp.
GGGTCGCCCTCCTAGAAGGTGACGTTCGCCAGGTTCGGTAGGTCCATGACGTGACCTCGGCCGGCCGGCGCCGCGCTGCCGCACGTCGCGGCGAGGAGCAGGTTGTTGAGGGCGCCGGTCAGCCGTTGGGCGACCTCGGGGTTCGTCAGGTCCACGGCGCCGATCGTGACCGACATCTCGAACCGTGTGCCACCGTCGGCGGTGCTGAACATGAACGACTGGTAACCGTGCATGCCGCCGGTGTGTCCCTGGTAGACCCCGCCGCACGCCGGGCCGACGTCGACCGACTCCAGCCCGAGGCCGTACCCGCTGGTCGGCAGGGCCGCCCGCATCTGGTCGAGCAGGTCGGCCGGGAGCAGCTCGCCGCCGAACAGCGCGGTGATGAACCGGTCGAGGTCGCGGGTGGTGGAGATGATCTCACCGGCGGAGCTCGCCCAACTCGGGTTCACCCGGGACACGTCGAGCACCCGCTGCTGCCCGTCGTTCTGGTAGGCGTAGTAGCCGTGCGCGTGCGGGCCGGGAATGGCGGGCCAGGTGCCGGGAAGGACCGTGTCCCGCAGCTTGAGCGGCCGCAGGATCCGGTGCTGGATCTGGTACGCGTACGACGTGCCGGTCAGCCGTTCGACCAGCTGTCCGGCGACCACGTAGTTGGTGTTGGAGTAGGACCAGCCGGTGCCCGGCACGAACCTCGCCGGCTTCGACAAGGCGACGCGGATCAGCTCCTCCGGCGTGTAGGTCCGGAACTGGTTCTCCTCGAAGTCCTTGCCGTACAACGGGATCCCGGGCTCGAGCGTGCCGTCCGGCCGCGGCTCGCCGGTGTAGTTGAACAGCCCGCTGGTGTGCTGCAACAGCATGCGCACGGTGATCCGGGGGTCGAGGCCGTACTGCGGGAGGTACTCGCCGACCGGGTCGTCCAGTGCCACCGCGCCCTCGTCGACCAGCTGCAGGACCACGGTCGACACGAAGGTCTTGGTGATGCTGCCGGCCCGGAACCGGCCGTTGGTCGGCACCTCCCCGCCGCTGATCGTCCGCACGCCCGTCGAGCCGGTCCAGTCGCCGTGCTCGTCGTGGATCCGCACCTGCAGCCCGGCCGCGCCGGAGCTGGTCAGCTCGGTCATGGCCTGGAGCAGCGCGTCGCGGTCGGTCGCCGCGCTCGCCGTCCCAGCACTCGCCAGCCCGACGACCAACGCTCCCGCCAGAACCGCGCTACCGAGCCTTCTGATGCTCGCCCCCATTGGCGAACTCCTTCGCGTCCGGCCGGGGACGATTCCCCGACACCCGGGGTGATCCTGCCGAGTCGCGGGCGCGCGCACATCCACCGACAGGGCGATGTCCGCCTCACCCTAGCGGCGAGCCGGGACCATCACCGGCGCGCTGCCAGGTACCGGGTGAGGTGATCGATCACCTCGCGCGCGTCGTCCTCGATGCCGTGGATGAACGTGGATCTGCGTCGTCGCAGCACGGGCAGGCCCAGTGCGTACAAGCCGGGGCTGTCGACGATGCCGCCGTCATGGTTCAGGTGGCCCTTCTCGTCGACCACGGGAACATCGAGCCACGTGTAGTCCGGCCGGTAACCCGTCGCCCAGACGATGGTTCGGATCTCACCGCTGCGCAGATCCAGCCGCAACCGCGCCGACTCGGGTACGCGCGTGGACTCGAAGCGTTCGGGAGGCTTGACGTCGCTGTCGTTCCCGGAGGCTCTGGCCCACTCGTCGAAGGTGTTCAGCAGACGGTCCATCTTGAGGTCGGCGAGCGAGATCACGTTGCGGAGCCCACCGGAGAACAGCAGCTCGCCGTCCCGCACGGTCGCCGAACGGCCGACCAGCTCGACGCCCATGGCGGTGAGCGCGTTGATGTCGAGCGTCGCCCGCTCCGGCGTCCCGGCGAGCTGCGGCGAGGCGAGTCTCCTGGCCCGGGTGAGATCGGGGACCTCGTCGTGCCGCTGGTCCCACACGCCCGAGGCGTCCATCCACCACAACACGTCGCGCCCGCGGTACAGGCGTGGCATCCGCACGTGCTCTCCCGTGGACAGGGTGACCGGCCGGCCTGACCGCTGGAGCTCAGCCGCCAGCTGTACGCCCGTCGCCGACGCGCCGACGACGAGCACGCCGCCATCGGGCAGCTGGTCGGGGCCGCGGTAGCCGAACGGCGTGACCTGCTCGACGGCGGCCGGCACCGCCTGGCGCAGCTGCGGCACGGCCGGCTGGTTGCAGGCGCCGCTGGCGATGACCACGGTCCGGCAACCGATCTCGCCGCGATCGGTCCTCACCTGGTAGCCGTCTGCGGTGCGCCGCACCGACGTGACGGTCGTGGCGGTGCGGACGGGAGCACGCGAGAGTGCGGCGAAGCGATCGATGAACTCGACCACCTCGCCCATCGTCATGTAGCCGTCGGGATCCGGGCCACCGTAACGATGCCCCGGCAATCGGCTCTGCCAGTTGGGAGTGAGCAGCCGCAGCGAGTCCCAGCGTTCACGTCGCCAGGAGTTCGCCACTTCGCCGCGCTCGAGCACGAGGTGGTCGATCGCCCGCTCGCTGAGGAAGTGGCTGGCGGCCAAGCCCGCGTGGCCAGCGCCGATGACGACCGTGGTGGTGCGGTCGATGGCCCGGCCCTCAGGCGACCTCGACGGTGACATCCGTGGGGTTCGTGAGCGCGTCGAACACGGCCGAGCGCTTCTGCGACTGGGCCACCAGCGCCTCGATGTCCTCTTTGGACGCGTCCGCGTCGATGTTGAACGTCACCTTGATGCCGTTGTAGCCGTTGCGGACGTCGCTGTCGGCACCGAGGATCCCGCGGATGTCGTGCGCGCCCTCGACGGTCGCCTCGACCGAACGCAACTGGATGCCGCGGTTCTGCGCGACGGACGCGATGCCTCCCGTCAGGCAGCTCGCCAAACCGACGAGCAGGTACTCGATCGGCGTTATGCCGTTGTCCTCGGCCGCGAAGACCTCCGGGTGGTCGGCCGCGAACACCGACTCGGCCTTGTGGGTTTGTTCCGCGCCGAGCCCGAAGAAGTTCTTGACCGTCGTGGTGCTGTGCACGCCGTTCTCCCACCGGGTGGTCGCGCGCCAGGTGAACTGGGCGGCCTCGGGGGAGCCCTTGAGCGCTTCGCGTGCGTCGAGCAGCGCCTGTACGTTGACCCCGTTGTCGATACTGTCGATGGTCGTCATGCGACGGTCCTCTCGCGGCCTTGTTTTCCGTGACTCACCTGCCGGTAGGCGACGTTACACCGGCTCTGACCTGCGTCTCATATTCCGAAAACGCGATGCCGCACCGGTCGCGGAACCTGCCGGAATGGCTATGATGCGCGCATGGTGCCCGCGTCGACGCTAGCGGCCGGTTCGGTCGGCAGGGTGGAGACGCGATACCTCGATCTGCCGGAGCCGGTGCGACTGGACTGTGGCCGGGAGCTGCATCCGGTCCGCGTCGCGTACGAGACCTACGGCACCCTCTCGCCCCAGCGCGACAACGTCATCCTGGTGTGCCACGCGCTCAGCGGCGACGCCCACGCGGCCGGCGTCTCGACGGTCCGGCCCGAAGCGAGCACCCGGGACGGGTTCAGGGCCGAGGACCGCGATGGCGCGGTCGGCGAGGGACTCGGCTGGTGGGACGGGATGATCGGCGCCGGCAAGGCGTTCGACACCGATCGCTTCTTCGTCGTGTCCACGAACCTGCTCGGTGGCTGCCGTGGCACGACGGGGCCGTCGTCGATCGACCCCGCGACCGGCAGGCCGTACGGGTCGGACTTCCCGGTGATCACGGTCGCGGACATGGTCCGGACCGAACGCGCGTTCCTCGACGCGCTGGGCATCGAGCGGCTCGCGGCGGTGGCCGGTGGCTCGCTCGGCGGGATGCAGGCGCTGGAGTGGGCGGTCCTGTACCCCGACCAGGTCGATGCCATCGTGGTGATCGCCAGCACCCATGCCTTGCACCCGCAGGGCATGGCGTGGAACGCGATCGCGCGCGAGGCGATCACGCGCGACCCGGCGTGGCAGGGCGGCGACTACTACGGCACGGGCCGCACCCCCGACGCCGGCATGGGCGTGGCGCGGATGGTCGGTCACGTCACCTACCTCTCGGCGCCGGCCTTGCACGACAAGTTCGGCCGCAGGCTGCAGTTCGCCGACGACCTCCGCTACACCGTCACCGAACCCGAGTTCGAGGTGGAGAGCTATCTGCGCCATCAGGCCGACTCGTTCGTCAAGCGCTTCGACGCCAACACCTACCTCACGATGTCGCGTGCGCTGACGTACTTCGATCTCGCGCGGCAGTACGGCGGCGGTTCGCTCACCCGGGCACTCGAAGGCGTCTCGGCGCGAACGCTGCTGATCACGTTCAGCTCCGACTGGCTCTACTCGCCGTCGGCGTCGGAGGAGATCGACGACGCGCTGCGCGCTCTCGGCAAGCCGACCGAGTTGCACCTGATCGACGCGCCGTACGGCCACGACTGCTTCCTGCTGGAAGAGGAACGACAGACGCCGATCGTCCGCCGGTTCCTGGCCGGTGGGTGATGTCGAGGAAGAGGTATTGGTGACCGACGATTCCCCCCGGGTCGAGCCGGAGCACGCGTTCGGGTTCGAGACCCGGCAGCTGCACGCCGGGCAACGGCCGGACCCGAACACGGGCGCACGCGCGGTGCCGATCTTCCAGACGACCAGCTACGTGTTCGAGGACCCCGAGTCCGCCGCCGCCTACTTCAACCTGCAGGAGTACGGGAACACCTACTCGCGCATCATGAACCCGACCGTCGCGGTGTTCGAGGAGCGCGTCGCGAACCTGGAGGGCGCGGCCGGCGCGGTGGCGTTCGCCAGCGGCATCGCCGCGCAGGCGGCCGCGCTCTTCACGCTGCTGCAGCCGGGCGACCACGTCGTGTCGTCCTCGGCGCTCTACGGCGGGACGGTGAACCAGCTCAAGCACCTGTTGCGCAAGATGAACGTCGAGCTGACCTGGGTCGACCCCGACGACCTCGGCGCGTGGCGGCAGGCGGTGCGGGCCGAGACGAAGGCGTTCTTCGCGGAGACCATCGGCAACCCCGGCGGCAACGTGCTCGACATCGAGGCGGTGGCGGCCATCGCGCACGAGCACGACATACCTTTGGTCGTCGACAACACCTTCGCCACGCCCTACCTGTGCCGCCCGATCGAGTGGGGCGCCGACATCGTGGTCCACTCGGCGACCAAGTTCATCGGCGGTCACGGCACGAGCATCGGTGGTGTGGTCACCGAGGCCGGCACGTTCAACTGGTCCAACGGACGGTTCCCCGTGGTCGCGGACCCGTCGCCGGCCTACCACGGCCTGCAGTTCCACGAGACGTTCGGGACCTACGGCTACCTGATGAAGCTGCGGGCCGAAACCCTGCGCGACCTCGGTGGCGCGCTCTCGCCGTTCAACGCCTTCCTGTTCCTGCAGGGCCTGGAAACGCTGTCGCTGCGGATGGAACGCCACGTCGACAACACGCGGAAGATCGCCGAGTTCCTCGAATCGCACGAGCTGGTGTCGAGGGTGACCTACCCCGACCTGCCGGCGAGCCCGTACCGGCCGCTCGTCGAGAAGTACCTGCCGCGCGGCGCGGGCGCGGTGTTCTCGTTCGACTGTGCCGGCGGCCGGGACGGAGGACAGGCACTCATCCGCGGCGTGACCCTCTGGTCCCACCTGGCGAACGTCGGCGACGCGAAGAGTCTGGTCATCCACCCCGCCAGCACCACGCACCGCCAGCTCAGCGACGACGAACTGCGGGCGGCCGGCGTCGGCCCCGGGACGGTGCGGCTGTCGGTCGGCACCGAGTCGGTCGAGGACCTGATCTGGGACCTCGAGCAAGGTTTCGCACACGTCGCCGCCACCGTGGCGAAGGAGGTCGCGACAGCATGATCGATCTGGCGCGTTACCAGGACCCGCGGGAGATCCAGCGGGTGCTCAACACCGCGAAGACCATCGCGATCGTGGGCCTGTCGAACAACGAGCTGCGGGCCAGCTACTTCGTCGGCTACTACCTCAAGCGGCACGGCTACCGCGTGATCCCCGTGAACCCCCGCGCGACGGAGATCCTCGGCGAGACCAGCTACCCGAGCCTGCTGGACGTGCCCGAACCGGTGGACATCGTCAACGTCTTCCGCGCACCGGACGCACTCGTCGAGATCGCCCACCAGACAGTACAGATCGGCGCCGGTGCCCTCTGGTGCCAGTTCGGCGTGATCAACCCCACCGGCGGCCAGATAGCGGAGGACGGCGGCGTGACAGTGATCATGGACCGCTGCATCAAGGTCGAGCACGCACGCTACGTCGGCCGCATGCACTGGCTCGGCTTCAACACCCAGCGCATCACCTCGGTCCGGGCCGGCCTTCAGTAGCTGAACCGCTCGGCCGGCCCCGGCGCGGCTCGAACGACAGCCGCACCAGCCCGCACACCGTCGTGAGCTGCTGGGTCACCTCGGCGGCAACCATCTGCTCGGGCCAACCGGTAGTGGAGGGCATGAGCGCGTTGAATCCGGGGGAGACGGCGGCCACGGCAGCGTGCCCGGCGGTGACGACCATGGCCGACCGGGCCGGCTTCGACGAGTTCGTCGTGGCGAGTTCGGGTTCTCTGCTGCGCACCGCCTACCTGCTCACCCGGGATCCCCACCTGGCGGAGGACCTGGTGCAGACGACGCTGGCCAAGGCGTGGTTCGCCCGCAGGCGGATCAACGGCGATCCGGCGCCTTACGTCCGGCGGATCATGGTGAACGAGTTCGCGTCCGGCCGGCGGCGGAGATGGCGCGGCGAGCACCCGACCGCCGACCTCCCGGAGACCCACAGCCCGGCCAGTGAGCCGCACACCGATCTGTGGCACGCGCTGGCCAACCTGCCCCGACGCCAGCGCGCGGTGATCGTGCTCCGCTACTTCGACGACCTCACCGAGGCCGAGACGGCCAGGGCACTCCGGATCAGCGTAGGCACCGTGAAGAGCCAGACCGCCAGGGCACTGGCCAAGCTCCGCATCGACCCACTCCTGGAGGTGAACTGACATGAACGTCACCGATCTGCGTTCCGCCCTGCATGAGCAGGCCGACACTGTCACCGATCACAACGCCGCCCTGCGGCTCGTCCAGGTACACGCTCGGGTCCGAGTCGCGCGCCGCCGCCGCATCGCGGGCGTCGCCGCACTCACTGTCGGCGCCCTGGCGCTGGTCAGTGCGGTCGCGGTCCTCCCGAACCGTGCGGCCGAACCAGACAACACCGGGCCGGCCGACCCCTCGGATCCCGCACCGGTCCCCACCATCCAGCACGAGAACTTCGTCTCACACAGCGGAGAATTCGACCTGATCGCGGCCAAGGTCGGCGAACCCGGGCAGAACACACTGGACCTCACCATTCCCGCGCACCGCGGAGAAGTCCACGTCAGCATGGTGTGTTACGGAGCGAACGGACGCCGCGACGGCTACTGGGTATCCGGGTACGCCGGTGACAGCAGGCCCGCCCGGCCGCACAGCGACTGGTGCGGAGACGACCCGAATACTCCGGCCGTCCCCGCGGTGACCGGCTCGGCGCCTGGGCCGTGGAACTACGGCGAAGGCCTGACGCTCCAGCCCGCGGACGGTCAGGTGACCTTCCACCTCGAGCTGACGCGGGAAGTCGACGAGAACGGCGTTCCGCTCGACCACCCGGACAGCATCGGGGACTACGTTCCGGTCAGCCACCCCGACGTCGTGCTCGGGGCCGCCGTGTACACGGTCGCGGACCCCGTCACCACGGTGGCGGGCACGGAGATCCGCCCACTGGTTGGTGTGGACGGGCAGGACTACGCCTACGAAGAGCATCGCCTGTCCGAACCTGGGAAACGGGAGCTCACCTGGCGTCTGGAGCCGTCGGCCGAGGTGCGTTACTACGACGTCGTCGCCTCCGACGCCAAGGACCCGGACAAGCCCGGGCCGGGAGTGGCGGTGAGTCTCGACGGCGGGTCCTGTCGCTCCGGGTACGCGTTCGCGCAGTTCCGGGCAGGCGGGTGCCTGCTGTCTCCCGGTGAGCCGCACACCATCACGGTGACCATCGAGGGTGAGCCGCCGAAGAACGCGTTGCTGGGTGTCGTGTTGTACGGACAGACCGGGTGAGGACTGGCCGGCCAGGCCCATCGCGTGTGTTACGAGCGGTTCGCCGTTTTCTGCGGTCCGGCGGATCCGGTGTGGCGTCCAGGCTGTGGAGGGCCCACCTGACGGACTGCGCGGAGAAGCGGTTCCTGCCGAACCCGGCGTCACCCGGCTGTCGGGAGGACGGCCGGCAGTGCGTCCGGGCCGCGGAACCACCAGCCGCGGTACTCCGGTGGGCGCAGGATGGTGGCGGTCTCCAGCGCGGGCAGGCAGTCCAGCAGGGCCCTGGCGAGGTGGCGGGTCAGCGCGGCGCCGACGCAGCCGTGGGCGCCGGCGCCGAAGGACAGGTGCGGTCCCTCGTCGCGCCACGGGTCGAACACATCTGGTTGGCGCCAACGGGTTTCGTCGCGGTTCGCGCTGCTCAGGACGCCCAGCACGGTCGCGCCCGCGGGGATCGTGGTGCCGGCCACCGTCGTCTCGCGACGGTTCCTCCGGGTGATCGCGCCGATGGGGCATTCCCAGCGCAGCGCCTCCTCCACGAACAGCCGTCGTGTCCGGGTGTCGTGGGAGAGCCGGTCGCGGACCGGGGCGCCGCTCGTGGCCAACAGCGCCAGCACGGTGCCGAGTCCCTCCCGTGGACCGGAGTCGCCGCCGAGCACCATGAACTCGATGGTGCGCGCCACCTCGTCCGGCGCGACGGGTTCTTCGCGGGCGAGCAGGCAGCCGACGACCGACTCGGGACGGACCGCGAACTGCCGCTCCGCCGCCGCCCGGGCCACCGACAGCACGTCCGCGCGCACGCGCGCCACCCGTTCGCCCACCCTGGTGTCGCCGGCGAAGTCCGCCGCGCCCTCGTCGAGGACCCGGCCCCACGACGTCATCCGCCCGTCGGCGACCACCTCCTCGAGACCGAGCAACCCGGTCAGCGCTCTGGACACCAGCACCCCGCAGAACTCGCCGAGGAGGTCGATCTCCACCCCTCTCGGCAGGTTCGCCCACACCTCGCGCGCGGCACGGGTCAGGTCGGTCGGCGGGGTTCGGAACGCCGGCAGCACCAGTGCCCTGGCCGCCCGGTGTGTCGGGCCCTCGCTGTGCAGCATGTTCCGGCCGAGGAACCTGGTGAGAAAGCTGTCCGGCTGGTCGGCGGTGAACTGTGCCGACTCCGTGCAGACCCGCCTGACGTCCTCCCACCGGCACACCAGGTAGGCGTCGAGCTCGTCGCAGCGCACCACCGGGCTGTCGCGACGGAACTTGCGGTACCTCGGGTGAGGATCGGCCCGCAGCTCCTCGATCGTGACCGTGGGTGTCATGAGTCCGGCCCGCTGGTCGGGACCGGGCCGCCGACCAGGTCGGGTTCGCCGGCCAGGTCGGGTTCGCCGGCCAGGTCGGGCTCGCCGTCCCGGTCGGGCGGCGTCGCGTCGTCCGCGAGATGGTCGCGGGCGTCGTAGCGCCACAGCGACGGGTACGCGACCGCGACGGCGACGGTCACGGCGGCCGCGATCAGTCCACCCGAGACGATCGAGGTGCGCAGGTTGAACGCCGACGCGACGGCGCCTGCCTCCGTGTTGCCGATCGCCGGCCCGGTCGAGACGGACACCAGCTCCAGACCGGCGAGCCGGCCCCGGTACCTGTCCGGGATGCTCTCGTTCCACATGGTGCTGCGGAAGACCATGCTGACCCCGTCGAGCGCGCCGCCGACGCACAGCACGAGAAGCGCGACCCACAGTGACTCGGCCAGGCCGAGGCACGCCATCGACACCCCCCACAGCGCGGCGGACACGACGATCACCCTGCCCCGCCGGTAGAAGCGGTTCGCCCACCCGCTCGACACGCTCACCAGGAGGGTGCCGACGGCGGGCGCCGTGTAGAGCAGCCCGAGGGTGCCCGGGCCGCCGAACTCGTCGGCGATCTGGGGGAACAGGGCGATGGGGGTGCCGAACACCATCGCACCGAAGTCGATCACGTAGGTGCCCAGCAGGTCCCGCCTGCTCGTCGCGTACCGGATGCCCTGCCGGACCGAGTTCAGGGTCAGCTTCTCCTCGTCGGGCGCCGGCGGCTGCACGTTGAACAGGCTCAGCGCCCACAGCGAGGCGAGGAAGGTGAGCAGGTCGATGGCGTAGGCCATCGGCACGCCGAAGCCGGCGATCGTGAGCCCGGCGAGGGCGGGAGCGACGGTGAACCCGATGCCCATGCGGATCGAGTTGAGCGCGGCACCCGCGCTGAGCTGGTCCGGCGGCAGCAGTTGGGGAATGAGCGCGTCCAACGACGGCCGCTGCAGTCCTTCGATCGCCGACATCGCCGCGGCCGCCGCGTACAGCGCCCACAGCTGCGGCTCCGGCTGCAGCGCGTTGAGGAGCAGTCCGGCGGTCACGAGAGCCAGCGCGAGCTCGCACAACGCGATCATGCGCCGACGGTCGACCCGGTCGGCGAGGGTGCCCCCGAGCATCGCCGTGGCCAGGACCGGCACGACCTCGGCGAGGCCCATGAGGCCGACGGCGAGCGAGGAGTGAGTCAGCTCGTACACCTGGTACGGCAGCAGCACCGCGGTGAACATCGTACCGAGAAAAGAAATGCCCTGCCCGGTGAACACCAGGCGAAATGGACGGTTTTCCCGCAGTGGACGAGTATCGACCATCAGTGCCCGGAATCGCGAACTCAACAACCGTTCAACGGGCTGCGGTGCGGTCATCGGGAAAGGCTCCGGCGAATCACGAGCGCGCGCTCGAGTGGCGGTTCGAGTTCCAACGAGCGGCGGAGATCGTCGTCCATAGGTCCACCCTTCGGGCATATTCTGCGCACATTCGGCGCATATCTCGCGGTCGGCGACGGTGTCCGAGCTGCGGTCCGGTGTTGGGACACTAACACGGGACGATCGCCCGACAGTCCGGAAGCGGCCGCGTCCGGAGGAGTCGTTGAGCGGTTTCCGAGCAACTCTTCAGGCGGACCCCATAACGTCCAGAGCGTCATTCCGGACAGCCATTCCCGAGGATTCGGTTGTCGTAAACCGGGAGGTGATTAAATGTCGACCACCGGTTTATTCGATGTTGTGACAGCACATTTTGACGCACGCCCGGACGCGCCGGCAATAGCGTCGAATTCGGGTTGTCTCGACTACCGGTCGGTGCGGGCCGAGGTCCGCCGGGTGGGCGCCGCGCTGATCGCCGGCGGCGTCGGTTCCGGTTCCTGCGTGGCCATCTCCCTGGCCCGCGGTCCCGGTGCGGTGGTGAGCGCGCTGGCGTGCTGGTCCGTCGGCGCGTCGTTCGTCCTGCTCGACCTGGAGCACCCGGCGCAGCGGCGCGCGGGGGTGATCGAGGCCGCGTTGGCGACGCACGTGCTCTCCAGCACGAGCGGCGAACCGGCCGGCTGGCCGGTTCTGCTGGCGCGGACCACACCCGCCGCGTCCTATCCCGGCCGCGCCTACACGCTCACCACGTCGGGGTCGACCGGCGCCCCCAAGGCCGTGGCGATCCGTCCCGACAACCTCGAATGGCTGCTCGGCGCCGCGACCCGCGAGCTCGGACTCGACGCGGCCGACACCTTCTCCTGCATCCACTCGCTGAGCTTCGACTTCTCGGTGTGGGAGCTGTTCGCGCCGCTGTGGCTCGGCGGGCAGGTCCTGCTCGTCGACCGCGCGGACGTCCGCGATCCGCGGCGTCTCGACGCGGTGCTGCGCGCCGGCGGGGTGAGCGTGCTTTCCGCGACACCGCAGGTGTTGCGCATGCTGACCGAGCAGTGGGCGGCGACGGGACCGCCGCCCACGCTGCGGTCGGTCGTCCTCGGCGGGGACCGGCTCGACCCGACGGTTCTGCCGGCCGGGCTGCTGGCGCCCGCCGGGCCGCTGCGGGTGGGAAACCTCTACGGCATCACCGAGACGACGGTGCACGTGACCAACCTCCTGCTGACGCCCGCGGACACCCGGGCCTCGGCGCCGGGCAGCCCGATCGGGCGCGCGCTGCCCGGTGCCGGGGTGTCGGTCGTCGGGGCGGGCTGGCGACCGGTCGCGCCGGGCGAGGTCGGTGAGATGTGGGTGACCGGAGGCGGCGTCGGCGACGGCTACCTCGGCGACCCACGCGGCACCGCACGCGCGTTCGTGCCGGACCCGGGCGGGCACGGCGCCCGCGCCTACCGCAGCGGCGACCTCGCCACGTCCACAGTGGACGGTCGGCTGCACTTCGTGGGCCGCGCCGACCACGAGATGAAGGTGCGCGGGCACCGCGTCGCCCCGCAGGAGGTCGAGCGCGCCATGGCGGCGGTGCCGGGAGTCGGGCAGGCTGCCGTGGGCCTGCGCGCCTCCGGTGCCGGCGAGTCGCTCCTGGCGGCCGTGGTCGAGCACGAGCCGGTGCCGGACGAGGTCATCTTCGCGCACCTGCAGGAGGTGCTGCCGGCACACATGGTGCCCACCCGGATCCTGCGGCGGGAGGCGCTGCCGCTGACGTTCAACGGCAAGCTCGACCGCGCGGCCCTGTTCGCGGAGGACACCACCGAGGCGGCCGCCCCCGCCGGTGCCGACGCGGCCCTCAGCACCCTCGAGTCCACAGTGGCCGACTGCTGGGCGACCGTGCTGGGGCATCACGACTTCGGCGTCGACCAGTCGTTCTTCGAGTGCGGCGGCGACTCGCTGCTCGGCATTCGCATGATCTCACGCATCGGCCGGCTCGCCGGCCGCTCTGTCCCGGTCGACGTGCTGTTCGAGTCGCCGACTGTCAGAGGCATCGCCCAACGCATAGGGAGCCCCGATGACTGAACCGTCCACCGACGAGGCGCGCCGCTTCCAGGTCGTCCACAACGACGAGGAGCAGTTCTCGATCTGGCCGGCCGACACGGCCGCGCCGTCCGGCTGGCACGCGGACGGGTTCGTCGGCACCGAGGACGAGGCGCTCGACCACATCGAGTCCGTCTGGACCGACATGCGGCCCAAGAGCGTGCGCGACGCGCTCGCCGCGGTGTCCGAGGACGTGGCATGACGAGCGCCCTGCCAGAACCCCCGGCCGTCGACGCCGGCTTCGAGATCCGCGCCGGCAGCACCTATGACGAGGTCATCGGCGTGTCCAGGGCGATGACCGCGCTGCTCCCGCGCGAGGAGAACCCCAACGAGGACTTCGTGCTCTTCCAGACGATCCACCTCATGTCGGAGTTCGCCTGGTACACCATGAACTACGAGATGGTCTCCGCGGTGGAGCACCTCGACCTGGGCCGCTACGCGGACGCCGCCCGGCTCGTGCACCGTGCCTCGCGCGTGCAGACGCGGACCACCGAACTGCTCGCCGTCCTGCAGTCCGAGCTCGACCAGGTGCGGTTCCTGCGCCTGCGGGCGTTGCTGCCCGAGGGCGGCAGCGGCCTGGACTCACCGGGACTGCGCAACATCCACACCGCGGGCCAGCAGCTGTGGCGCGCGTTCCGGGGCCAGCTCGATCGCACGGGCCGGTCGCTGTCCGAGCTGCTGCTCGACGGCGGGCCGGACACCGCCGCCATGCGCGACCTGTCCGTCGCGCTGATCGAGCTGGACCTCGAGGTGATCGCCTGGCGGCAGGCGCACCTGCGGCTGGTGTGGAGCCGGCTCGGCGGCCATCCGTCGACCCGCCGGGGAACCAAGCTCACCGAGATCCGCAAGCAGCTGCCGAAGAGCCTGACCGGCCGTTCGGTGGACCTGCTGGACGGGTTCGCGCGCCGGGTGCTGTTCCCGGAGCTGTGGCGGGCCGCCAACGACGTGTACTCCGACCGGCCGGGAGCGGCCGAGGGCGCCTGCCCGGTCGAGTACGGGAGCGAGTACCCGCAGGGAGCAGGACGATGAACGTCGAGGCATACCGCGACACACCCGAGTACCGCGCGGCCTACGACCGGCTCAGCGAGCGCAGGCTGCCCGGCTGGCCGGTGTGGCACCACGGCGCGGACGAGGTCGGCGACGCGTTCGCGTTCTGGGCGGTGCGCCAGGGCGGCGAGCTCGTCGGCTACGCGGACTGCGGCGACATCCCCGGGGTCGAGGACCCGGAGGCGTTCCACGTGTGGATCGTCACCGACCCGGACGTCGCCGGCACGGGCGCCGGGGTCGCGCTGCTGGACCGGGCGCGCGGGTTCGCCAGGGCACACGGCCGCACCGCGCTCGTGACGAGCGTCGACCAGGACGACGAGCGGGCCAACCGGTGGATGGCCAGCCGCGGGTTCGAGGTGCACGGCGAGTCGGTCGGCTACGAGCTGGCCGCCGGGCCGCTCGCCGCGTCCACTTCGGACCTGACGGTCACCGACGGAGCCGAACTGTCCGATGTGGACCGGCGGCGGGTGGTCGAGCTTCTCGTGTCGACGCACAACCGGTTGGTGTTTCCCGGCGGCGGGGTCGTGCGCGAGCCCGCCGCGGAGCTGGAGAGCGCCTACCTGGATCCCGGCCAGTGCCGGCTCACCGTCGGCTGGCGCGACGGCGAGCCGGTGACCTGGGCGGCGTGGGCCGACGACGAGCAGACGGCGGCGGTGCTGGAGAGCGGGGTCGCGGACGACGACCCGGCCGACACGGCGGCGGTGCTCGCGCAGGTCGCCGCCCGCGCGCGGGCCGGCACCCTGCGGATCACCGCGTCGCCACAGACCCATCCCGTGCTGACCAAGGTGATCCGCGGCCAGGAGCACCGCGTGCTCGCGGTCCGGCAGACCTGGCGCGGCGGGATGGTCGACCGCGGCGGAGCGGCGCGATGACCGCCGTGGCCACGACGGCGCCGGAGATCGTCGACCTGGACGGCCGGGGGTCGCTGCCGGGGTGGCTCGCCGAGCACGCCGGCTGGCAGGACATCCTGCTGGACCGCGGCGCGATCGTGTTCCGCGGTGCCGGCGTCGGCGATGTCGCGGACTTCGACTCGACGGTGTCCGCTCTGGTGCGGCCGTCGTCGGAGTTCAGCGAGGAGACCTCGCCGCGCACCGCGCTCACCGACCGGGTGTTCACCTCCACCGAGTACCCGGCGCCGTACCCGATCCAGTTCCACAACGAGTTCTCCTACCGGCGCAGCCTCCCGGACTGCCTGGTGTTCGCCTGCCTCGACGCGCCGGACACCGGCGGCAGCACGCCGATCGCCGACTGCCGCAAGGTGCTCGCGACGCTGCCGCCCGACCTCGTCGACCGGTTCGCCGACGGCGTGCGGTACGTGCGCAACTTCGTCGGTCTCGGCGTGCCGTGGCAGAAGACGTTCGGCACGGAGTCCCGGGCCGACGTCGACGAATACTGCGCCCGCAACGGGATCGACGCGGAGTGGAGCGCGTCGGGACTGCACACCCGGCAGTTCGGCACGGCCGTCACGACGCACCGGGTCACCGGTGAGCGCGCCTGGTGCAACCACGTGCTGAACTTCAACATCCGCGGGGTCAAGCCGGCCGCCGTGCGGGCGGGCCTCGTCGCGACCCCGGCCGAGCTGCGGCCGACGAACTCGTTGTACGCCGACGGATCGGAGCTCGACGAGGAGACGATCTCGGCGATCCGAACGGCCTACGAGTCGGTCGCCTTCCGGCACGAGTGGCGCCGGGGCGACGTCCTGATCATCGACAACATCCTGACGGCACACGCCCGGGACCCGTTCACCGGGACCCGGCGGGTGCTCGCCGGCATGGGACACCGGGCGGTCCGATGAGGACGGTCGACGACGCCGGCTCGTGCCGGCGGTCCGCCACCGAGGACGAGATCGAGGTGTGGCTCGCCGCGCAGAGCGAGCCGGCCTCCCCGCGCTACCACGTGCCGGTCGCCTTCCGGACGGCCGCGCCGGTCGCGCCGGAGCGCGTCCGGCGCGCGGTCCGCCGCGTGCAGGCCGGCCACGAGCGGCTGCGCAGCCGGTTCGTGACCGACGGTGGCACGCTGGTGCGTGAGGTCGTCGGCGACCTCGACGACGTGCCCACCCCGGTGACCTTCGAACACCGGCCGGGCGACTTCGACCTCGCCGACGCGTTGCCGTGGCTCACCGCCGCCGCCGCGGGCCTGTTCGACCTCGCCGACGCGCCGCTGTTCCGGGTCAACATCCGCTGCTACCGGGACAGCACGCTCGTGGTGGTCACCATGCACCATCTGGTGTGCGACGCCTGGTCGACGGACGTGCTGCTCGACCAGTTGCTGACGGCCATCCGCGGGGAGGCGGACGGCGACGAGGAGACCGGCGAGGGCGCCGGCGCGCCGCTGGCCGTCGACGAGGATTCCGCTGTCGAGTATTGGACGACGCTGCTCGAGGACCAGCCCGCGAGCATGGTGCCCATCGCCGACCGGGCCGCCGGGCTCACCGCCGGACCACCCGCCTTTGTGCGCCGCATGCTCGATCCGGCGCTGCTGGCCGGCTTGCGCGGCGATCCGGAGCTGGCGCCGTCCTCGCCCGCGGTGATCCTGCTGTCGGTGTGGACCTCGCTGCTGCACCTGTGGTCGGGACAGTCCGACGGGCTTTCCGGACTGACGTTCAGCGGCCGGCTGGACGACAGCGTGCACGAGGACGTCCGCCTGATGGCCCGGGTACTGCCCGTCCGCACCCGGGTCGACCCGCACGAGCCGATCGCGGACGTGGTCACCCGAACGCGCCGGCAGGTCCAGGTCAGCCTGGCGCACTCGGAGGTGTCGGCCGGCACGGTCCGTCGGCTGCTGCGCGCCGGGCAGAGCGGCGCCGGCCAGCTCGGCGCCGCTTTCACCTACACGCTCACCAACCCGGACGGACTGCGGCGCGAGCACGGCGTCGAGGTCATCGACGTGCCGCTCGCCGCGGGCAAGAACACCGTCGGCCTCTCGGTGTCCGAGGCCGGGGCCGAGGTGCTCGTCCAGCTCGACTACGACACCGAGCGCTACGCCGCCGCGACCGCCGAGCTGCTCACCGACCAGTTCGTGCTCGCCGTGCGACGGCTGGCCGAGCGGCGGCGCGGGAGCCGGTTCGCGGTGCGTGACCTGCTCGTCGCGCACGAACCGGATCAGGCGGGTCGCCCGACCACCGCGGCGGACGCGCGCTGGGAGTCCGGGGTGGAGTCGCCGGTGGAGCTGGTGCGCCGCGCGAGCGCCGCCGACCCGGACCACCTCGCCGCGGTGCACGGCGAAGCCTCGATCACCTACGGCGAGCTGATGCGCCGGGTGGACGCGGTGGCACACGCGTTGCGCGCGGCCGGGGTCGTCGACGGCGAGCTGGTCGCGACGCTGCTGCCCCGCGGCATCCCGGCGATCGTGACCCTGCTCGGCATCGTCGCGGCCGGTGGCGCCTACCTGCCGATGGACCCCGAGTACCCGGCGAGCCAGCTCCGGGCGATCGTCGACGACTCCGGGGTCCGCCGGGTGATCGTCGACGCGCCGCGGGACACCGGACTGCCCGAGGGCGTCGCGGTCCTGACCGTCGCCGAGCTCGAACGGGCCGGCGCGGCGGTCGCCGGCCCCGCCCACTACCCGCACCCCGCCGGCGACCGCGCGCTGTTCCACTGCATCTACACGTCCGGCTCGACCGGCCGTCCGAAGGGCGTGCTGCTCGACCGGCGCGGGTTCCTGCGGCTGCTGCGCCACGACGACTTCGTGCCGGTCGGCCCGCTCGACGTGCTGGCCCACCTGTCGCCGCTCAACTTCGACGCGAGCACCTTCGAGCTGTGGGCCGGCGTGACCCAGGGCGCGACGCTCGTCGTGCTGGACAAGGCGGACCTGCTCGACCCGGACGCGATGGCGGACGCGTTCCGGCGCACCGGGATCACCGTCGCGATCCTGACGAACCCGCTGTTCAACCACCTCGTCGACCGCGACCCGGCCGCGCTGCGCCGGTTGCGCTGGTTCTACATCGGCGGCGAGGCCGTCTCCCCCGACCACGTGCGCGCCGCGCTGCCCTGGGTGACACCGGGCGGGATCGTGCACAGCTACGGCCCGGCCGAGAACTCCTTCACCACCCACTGCCGCCCGATCCGGGACGTGCCGGCGCAGGCCCGCACGATCGCCCTCGGCCGCGAGGTGCCGCACACCCAGGCTTACGTGGTCTACGAGAACACGCTGGTCCGCACCCCGCAGGGGGTGCCGGGGGAGCTGCTCGTCGGCGGTCCCGGGCTCGCGTGGGGGTACCTGGGGGACCCGCGGCGGACCGCGGCGAAGTTCGTGCCGGACCCGTTCGGCGACCTGCCCGCCGCCCGGCTGTACCGCACCGGCGACCGGGTCCGGTGGGACACCGCCGGCGAGGTCGAGTTCATCGAACGGCTCGACAACCAGGTGAAGATCCGCGGCAACCGGGTCGAGCTCTCCGGTGTCGAGTCGACGCTGCGTGCCGCGCCGGGGATCGTGTCGGCGTGTGTGATCTACCCGGCCGATGCCGGCGGGGGCAAGGAGCTGCTCGCGTTCGTCGTGCCGGAGGTGCCGGGGCGGCTGGACGCCGCCCGCGCGTACCTGGAGTCCCAGCTGCCGGCGTTCGCCCAGCCGCGCCGGTGGATCGAGGTCGATCGGCTGCCCCGCAAGCAGAACAACAAGATCGACCAGCAGGCCCTGGTCGGGCTCGCCAGGGCGCGTCGCGCGGCGACCACCCAGGCGCCCGCTCCGGTCGTCCGCACGGCGGCCCGAGGTGCCGATGACGTCCACGCCGAGGTGCACGCCGCCTGGGTGGCCGTGCTCGGCCACGACGACGTGGCCGGCCGCAACTTCTTCGACGCGGGCGGCGACTCGCTGCTGCTGTTCGCGCTGAGCGAGGCGATCCTGACGCGGCTCGGCCGCACGGTGCCGGTCGCCGAGATCCTGCGGTACCCGACCATCGAGGCGCAGGCGGACCGGCTGCGCGAAGGTCCGGCCGGACCGTCGCGCGGCGCCGTCACCGTGGCGCCGGCCGCCGCGAGCGCCACCGACATCGCGATCGTCGGCATGGCGTGCCGGGTGCCCGGCGCGCGGGACGTGACCGAGTTCTGGGACCTGCTCCGCTCCGGACGGACGGCGATCGAGGGTCCCGAGACGGACTTCATCCGTCCGCTCGGCGGCGACCGGCGGTTCGTGCAGCGCTGGGGCGGCGTGGCCGGCGGCGTGTACCACTACGACCCGGCCGGGTTCGGGCTGCGGCCGGAGGAGGCCGAGACGCTCGACCCGCAGCACGGCCTGTTCCTGGAGTGCGTGCGGTCCGCGGTCGAGGACGCCGGCTACGACGTCGCCGAGATCGCGCCCGCGACGGCCCTCGTCGCGGGCGCCGCCCGCCGGGTCCGGCCCGTCGAGCCGAATGCCGGGTTCTCGGCCGGCCTCGCGGACTCCGGTGCCTACCTCGCCACCAGGGCGGCCTACCAGTTCGGCTTCCTCGGCGAGGCCATGATGATCGACACGGCCTGCTCGACCTCACTGGTCGCGGTGCACCTGGCGTGCGAGTCGCTCCGCGCGGGCAACGCGCGGTTCGCGCTCGCGGGTGGGGTGTCGGTGCAGGAGCCCCCCGACGGCGGCTACGTCCACGAGCCGGGGCTCATCTACTCGCCGACCGGGGTGTGCCGCCCGCACGACCGCCGCGCCGACGGCGCCGTCGGCGGCGACGGGGTCGGGTTGGTGCTGCTGCGCCCGCTCGCCGACGCGCTGGCGGCGGGGGACAGCGTGTACGCGGTCATCCGCGGGTCGGCCGTCAACAACGACGGCAGCGGGAAGGTCGGCTACACCGCACCCGGCCACGACGGGCAGGTAGCCGTCATCAGGCGGGCGCTCGCCGCGGCGCGCGTCTCGGGCGCGGACATCGGCTACGTCGAGACCCATGGGACCGGCACGCGGCTCGGCGACGCCGTCGAGGCAACCGCCCTGTCCACCGCTCTGTCCACCGCACCGGCCGCCGGACCCACCGTCGCGATCGGCGCCGTGAAGGCGACGATCGGCCACCTCAACACCGCTGCCGGTGTCGTGGGGCTGATCAAGTCCGCACTGTCGGTCTGGCACCGGACCCTCCCCGCGACCCCCAACGTCGGCGACCCGATCGAGGAGCTCGCGGCCGGGCCACGACCGCTGCGGCTGCTCGACGCGGCGACCGGGTGGCCCGGCACGGGCCCCGTGCTCGCCGGCGTCAGCTCGTTCGGCATCGGCGGGACCAACGCACATCTCGTACTGGGGGCCGCATGAACGCGCCGACCACAGGCCAGCCGACGCCGGTGTTCCTCAGCGCGCCGACCAGCGCGCTGCTGGCCGAGCACTGCGCCCGGCTGGCCGAGCACCTGCGCGGCGCCGGAACCCCGGTCGCCGACGTGGCCGCCACGCTGGCCCGGCGGCAGGCCCTGCCCGCTCGCGTCGCGGTGGTCGCCTCGACCACCGACGAGCTGGTCCGCGAGCTGGCCGACGTCAGTGTCCCTGTCGACGGCACCGTCGACGTCCCTGCCGACGGCGCCGGCCGGATCGGCGAGGTCAGCGCCCGGCCGCGCCTCGCGTTCGCCTTCACCGGGCAGGCGAGCCAGTACGCCGGGATGGGTGCCGCGCTGGCCGCCGTGCCCGTCGTCGCCGACTGGTACCGCGAGGCGGCCGAGCTTCTCTCGGCCTACGGCGTCGATCTCGACGCGATCATCGGGGCCGGCGACCCGGCCGGTCAGCTGGCGTCCACCCGCGCCGCCGCGCCGGCCGTCCACGCCGTCCAGATCGGACTGCTGCGCCTGTTCGGCGAGTGGGGAGCGCGGCCGGACCTCGTGGTGGGCCACAGCCTGGGCGAGTACGCGGCCGCCGTGGCCGCCGGCGCGCTCACCGCCGCGGACTCGTTGCGGCTGGTCGCCGAGCGGTCCCGGCTCATGGCCGACGAGACGCCCCCCGGGGCGATGGCCGCGTTGCGGGTCGCGCCACGCGACGCCGCGCTGCTGCTCGCCGAGCATCCGGGCCTCGACGTCGCCGCGGTGAACGCCGGGCGGGATATCGTCCTCAGTGGACCGATCGACGAGGTGGACCGGCTGCTCGACGCCACCAAGGGGAGCAGGCTCGCCGTCTCGCACGCGTTCCACAGCAGGGCGATGTCGGCGATCCAGGCGCCGTTCGCGGCCGCGACGGCAGCTTGTGAGTTCCGCCCGCCGTCGATTCCCTTCCTCCGGGTCACGCCCGACGGCGACCCGATCGATCCGCGCCGGCCCGTCGAACCCGACTACCTGGTCCGCCACCTGACCGGCACGGTCCGCTACGACCGGCTGATCGCTCTGCTGCGCGCGGACGTCGACGCGAACGGTCCACTGCACGTGCTGGAGATCGGGCCGCAGCCGGCGCTGACCCGGCACCACCTCGGTGCGGGACTCGACGCGCACTGGACGCTCGACCGGGCGCGGCCGGCGCTCCGCGCGGTCCTCGAGGCTTTCGGCCGGTTGTGGGCGTCCGGTGTCACCGACGCGCCGGTTCCGGTCCCGGCCGGGCGCCGCACGCACCTGCCGGTGACCCCACTGTCCACACCGGACCAGGCGCGGCCGGCGGCCGAGGCTGCCCCGCCCCCGACCCCGGCACTGGCACTGGCACCGGCACCCGTGCCCGCGCCGCGTCCGGCACCGGTCGAGCCGGTGTCCGCACGCGCGGCGCTGGCGCACGCGTGGCAGGCCGTCACCGGATCCTCGCCGCGGCCCGGCGTCGGACTGCTGAGCGCCGGCGCCGACTCGCTCGGGGTGCTCAGCCTGCGGCGGCGGCTAGCCGACCACTGGCCCGTCGTGCCCGACATCGAGGCCCTGATGGCGGATCCGACGGCCGAGCAACTGCTCGCGGCGCTGGACGCGGCGCGACCCGTGGCACCGTCCGGGCCCGCCGTGGCGGCCGCCGCCGGTGCGGGTCTGGTCAGCCGCGTCCAGGCCGACATACTCACCGCGGGCGCCATCGGCCGGGATCAGGAGAACGTCCTGCTCGACGTGGAGATCGCCGCGCCGCTCGACGGCGACGCGCTGCGCCTCGCCTGGTCGGACATCCAGCACGAGGTGGCGCTCCTGCGCACCCGCTTCTCCCACGGCGCGGCGGGATGGCGCGCGGACGTGTCGGGCGAACCGCTGTCCGAGCTGGCCGTCGCGACGGCACTGGACCCCGGCGACCTGGCAGCGGCGGCCGCCGCCGAGCTGGCGGCGCTCGGGCGGCCGCTGCCCGCGGATCGCCCGGTCGCCGCGGCCGCCGTGCTCGGCGGGTCCGCCAGCCGGCTCGTGCTCGCCTGCCACCACGCGGTGTCCGACGCCACGACCATGGGGCTGCTGCTGCGCCGGCTCGGCAGGGCCTACGAGCGGCGTGTCGGCGCCGTGGCGTCGCCGGTGGACACGCCCGACCTCGACGACCGGTTCGGTGGGCTCGTCGCCGCCGGAGTGCTGCCGACCGCGTCGTCCACAGTGGAGCCAACGGCGGAGTCCACAGTGGAGTATGGAGCCTCGGTTCGCCCACGGCTGCGGATCGACCGGGGGCCGGACCGCCGGGGCGTCGCGCGGGAGATCGTCCGAACGCTGGACCCGGCCGACGCGGAGCGGCTGCACGCGTTGTGCCGCGACCGGGGCGCGACGATCGCCTCGGCGGTACTGGCGGCCGTCGCGGGTGCGGTGCACGGCTTCGAGCCCGGCCGCGACGTCGCCATCGGCGTTCCGGTCGACATCCGGCACACCCTCGCCGAGCCCGACACCTGCGGCCCGCTGCTCGCGGTGGAGACGCTGACCGTGCCGTGGCAGGCGGACCGGACGCTGGCGGAGCTGCTCGCCGCCGCCCGCGAGGAGCTGGCCTCGGCACTGGCTCGCGCCGGCGCGCCGGACCGGACCAGGCAGGGCGCCTTCGACGTGATGATGAGCCTGCCGCACGTCGGGGGCCCGGCGGCCTTTGCCGGGCACCCTGTGACCGTGCGGGATCTGCCGACGACCCACGCGAAGTACCCCGTCACGGTCTCGTTGCAGAGCGGTGCGGTGACCCGGCTCGCGGTCGAGTACGACTCCGGGCGGGTGCGCCCCCGGGTCGCCGAGGCCTTCGCCGACACCGTGCTGCGAGTCCTCCGGGCCGCGGGCAGCGACGTGACCGCGCCCGTCCGCGCGGCGGTCGCGGAAGCACCCAGGCCGGTGCGCGGCGCGCCCGGCCCGGTGGTGCCCGATCTCACCGACGTCCTCGACCGGCTGCTGGACACCGTTGCGGCGAAAGGAAACCGGCCGGCGCTGCGGGTGGCCGACGCGGTGGGCACCACGGTGTCCGGCGCGGACCTCGCCGCCCGGATCCGGGCGGCGGCCTCGGGACTGCGCTCCCGCGGCATCGGCCACGACGACCTGGTGGCCGTCTCGCTGCCCGTCGGCGTGGAGCTGGTGACGACCCTGCTCGCGGTGCTCGTGGCCGGCGCCGGCTACCTGCCGCTCGACCCCGACGCGCCGCCGGTCCGCCACCGGCGGATTCTGGCGTCCACCCGCCCGGCGCTGGTGCTCGACGGCGCGACGGCGGACCTGGTCGCCGGCGGGCGCGGCGCCGAACCGGTGACGCGGCCGCTCCCGGCGCCGGCCGGCGCGCTCGCCTACGCGATCTCCACGTCCGGCTCGACCGGCACGCCGAAGAACGTGGAGGTGTCGCGCCGGGCGTTGGCCCAGTACCTCGAGTGGGCGTGCGCCGCCTACCTGCCACACGCCCCCGGCGGCGGTCAGCTGGTGTCCTCGCCGGCGGTCGACCTGTCGGTGACGGCACTGTTCGTCCCGCTGTTCGGCGCCGGCACGTTGTGGCTGCCCGACGGCACGGTGCCCGGCGACACGGTGCTGCGGGCCGCGGCGGCGGCCGAGCCCGACGGCCTGCTGAAGGCGACGCCAGCACACCTGGAGTTCCTGCTCGGGTCCACTGAGGACGGCACGAGCCTGCCGTGGTCGACCCTCGTGGTCGGCGGCGAACCGTTGCGCGCCAGCGTGGTCCACGACCTGCGCCGGCGCAGGCCGGACGTCCGCGTCGTCAACGAGTACGGCCCGACCGAGGCCACCGTCGGCTGCATCGCGCACACTGTCGACACGGGCGCCGACCCGGACGCCCACCACAGCGACGACCAGGTGCCGATCGGGCAGCCGATCCCGGGCTGCACGGTGCGGGTGCTCGACGACCGGGGCCGGCAGGTGCCGCACGGCGCCGTGGGGCAGCTGCACCTCGGCGGTCCCGGCCTCGCGCGCGGCTACCGGTTCGATCCGCGTGCGACCGCGGCCGCGTTCGTGCCGGACCACGGCGGGGCGCGGCTGTACCGGACCGGCGACCTCGTGTGGTGGGACGGGGACGCGCTGCGCTACCTGGGGCGGATCAACGGAGACCAGGTGAAGATCCGCGGCCATCGGGTGCAGCTCGGCGAGGTCGCCGCCGCGGTCCGGCAGCTGCCGGGGGTCAGCGCGGTGGTCGTCGACGTCGACCGCGACGCGGCCGGCACGGTCCGCGCGCTGCACGCCCGCGTCGTCGGCACGGCGCCGGACGACGCGCTCCAACGGCTGGCGAGGGTGCTGCCCGCCCCGGCCGTGCCGACGACCATCACGAGTGTCGACAGCCTGCCGATGACCGCCGCCGGCAAGCGGAAGCACGAGAAACCGGAGGAACCCGTCGCGCCGGCCGGCACCGCGCCGGGCGGCTTCGCCACCGAGGCGCAGCGGGTGGTCGCGGCGGTGTGGGCGCGGGTCCTCGAGCGCCCGGTGGCGGCCGCCGATGACGACTTCTTCCGGCTGGGTGGGCATTCGCTGACGGTGCTGACGGCGATGGTCGCGTTGCGGGAGGAGTTTCCCGCGGTGCAGGCCCAGGACTTCTTCGCGCATCGCACGGTCGCCGCGCTCGCCGCGCACCTTGCCGGCGACGGTGTTCCCGGGGCCGCCACCGAGTCGGCCGGTGAGGTTGTCGCCGAGGTTGCCGGTGAGATTGTCGGTGAGGCGGCCGGTGAGGTCCCTGCCGGGCCGGTGTCCGTGCCGAGGTTGGTGGCTCGGCCGCGGGTCGAACCGCGGCCCCGGACAGCGGGGCGGCTCGGGACGGTCGTCGTGACCGGCGCTGCCGGGCTGCTCGGCTCCGCGGTGACCGCACACCTCGCCGCGGGCGGCCACGACGTCGTCGCGCTCGCCCGCGGCCGCGGCCACGACTCGGCGGCCCAGCGCGTCCGGGCCGCGATCAGGTCCGCCGGGCTGGCCGAGGACACCGCCGCTGCGGTGCGGATCGTCGACGCCGACCTGGCCGCACCGGACCTCGCGCACCGGCTGGGCGGCGACCTCGGCGCCGGCCGCGGCGTGGTCGTGCACACCGCCGCGGACATCCGGCACTTCGGTGACCGCGCGGAGTTCGCGGCCACCAACGTGGCCGGCAGCCACGCGATCGCGTCCTGGGCCGCCGGCAACGGCCTCGAGCTGGTACACATCAGCTCCAGCGGGCTCGCCGACCTCGACCACCTCGGCGACGACGAACGAGCCGAGCACCTGACGAACCCCTATGTCTGGTCCAAATGGGAGGGCGAGCGCGCGATCCGCGAGCTCGCCGACCGCGACGGGTTGCGGGCGAGGATCATCCGGGTCGGCTCGCTCGTCGGGGACAGCCGCACCGGCCGGTTCCCGCAGGAACCCGAACGCAACCGGGTGTACCGGGCGCTGCACGCGGTCGTGACGGCGGGAGCCGCGCCGAGCACCCACCGGTGGGGCCTCGACCTGCTGCCGCTCGACTCCGCGGCCGCGGACGTGAGCGCGCTGTGCATGCTGCCGGCAACGGGCACACCGGAGGTCCTGCACCTGGTGAACCCGCACGAGCTGAGCTTCACCCGGCTCGCCGCCATCCTGCGCGAGCTCGGGTACCCGGTCGCCGACAGCGACTTCGAGTCCATTGTGGACCGGTTGCGCCACGACGAGACGCGGGCCGGTCAGACCGCGCTCGCCACGTTCGTCTCCTGGTTCGGCGAGCCGGATGCCCCACCACTGCGCCCCGAACAGGGCCCAGTGGGCCGCCTGCTTCCCGACCGGCGCGTCCCCGAGCCCGAGCTCGGCCTCCTGGGCGTCCTCGTCGGCGAGATGGTCCGCGTCGGCTTCCTCCCACCGCCGCGTGGCGCGGCCATCATCAGTCCCTGGCTCAAGGAGGTCTCATGACCGCGAAGCAGTTCGACAGCCGCACCGCGGAGCTCGACTCGCTGGTGCCCAGCTTTCACTGGCACGTCTTCGAAGTCGGCCGGCAGCTGCCGGCCGGCTGGATCGACGAGCTGCTGGCGCTGGCGGCCGCGCGGGGGACGGTGCGCGAGTTCCAGCCGACCGCGGTGACCACCGCGCGCGAGGCGGCGGACGAGACCATCCCCATCGAGGCGGTCGACGGCGACGTCCTCGCCGAGGCCACGCCGTGGATCCCGCGCCTCTATCGGGGTGCCTTCCGCCTGCTCGGGGCGGGGCTCGCCGGCGAAGAGGTCTACCCGTCCGCGAACGCCAAGGTCGCGCTGAGCCTCAACGTGCAGCGCGCGAACGCCGCCCGCTATCCGTGCCATGTGGACAGCAACCCGCTGGAAGGGTTGCTGTACCTCACGGACTGCACGGTGGACACCGGCGGCGAGCTGGTCGTCGGACTCGACGAGAACGCGCGCAGCATCGAGGAGGTGGACGCCGACTGCACGCTCGTCTACCCGAGGGCCGGTCAGCTGCTGTTCTTCGACGCGCGCCGCAACCCGCACTACGTCCGGCCGCTGCGTTCCCCCGACGCGGTCCGGGCCGTGGTGACGATGAACTACTACTCGGCGTCCTGCCCCGAGACGGCCCGGCCGGACGGACTCGACGACCAACTGTTCGTCGGGGACGACCGTGCCGCGTGACGCCGGCCGAGGGTCAGTCCTGCGGCGGTTCGGCGGCCGCGGCGGTGCCGACGCGGGTGAAGCCCACTCGCCCATAGACTCTGGCCACCTCGTCGTCCTGGGCGGACAGCAGGACCGTGCGCACCCCCTGCTCGCCCGCGTGCCGGGCGAGCAGCGCGGTCACCAACCCGGCGAGGCCCCGGCGGCGCGCGCTGGGCAGCGTCGCCACGGCGAGCACCTCGGCGGCGCCGTCCACCGGCTGGTAGCTGCCGGCGGCCACCACGCCATCCTCGGTCTCGGCGACCGCGGTGACGGTCAGCCCCCGGCGGGCGCGGTCGTCGAGATGGTCGACGAGGTCCGGCGACAGCGTCGCGGCCACGGCGTCCCGGTCCGCGGCGCCCGGGGTGCCGGGGTGGGTGCCACCGAAGCCGAACGACACGTCGGCGACCGCACGGGCGGCTCGCAGCGCCGGGTCGCCGGCCGGCACCACCCGCACGCGCACGCCGTCCACGTCGGGCGCGTGTACGCGGTGCGGCTCGGCCACCATCAGCGCGTGCGTGCTGACCTCCAGCCCGTACTCCGCCGCGACCCGGGCCAGCTCCGGACGCACCTCGGACACCCACTCCACGCTGAGCTCGACACCGTGCTCCGCGCAGGCGCGGTCGAGCGCCCGCAGGTCCGCCCCGCCGATCGGGTCGTGCCGCCCGCGAGCCGGGCGCGCGTAGTAGCTCCACGGCGTGCGGCTCACGAACAGGGTGAAGGGGCCCACCTCGACGGCGTCCGCGTCGGCGCGGGGCGCGGCGTCGAGGTACGCGTCGGCGAGGTCGGTCGCCGGCTCGCCGGTCATGCTTCGCGACCGGTGCACTGATCGAACATGGACGTCATCATGCCGCACCGAGCGAGTACGAGAGCCCCCCACGCGACGGTCGACGGCACGGTCGACGGCACGGTCGCGGCGTACGCCCGGGAGACGCCGACCGCGGTCGCGGTGCGCGCGAACGGACGCGACCACACCTACGCGGAGCTGACCGCCGACGCCTGCCGCTGGGCCGGCCTGCTGCGCGCCGCCGGCGTTGGCCCTGGTGACACGGTTGCCGTCCGGCTGCCGCGGGAGCCTCGGCTGGTGGCCGTGTTGCTCGGCGTGCTGCGTTGCGGCGCCGGATACCTCGCCGTCGACCCCGCCTGGCCCGACGCGAGGGTGCGGCAGGCGCTGGCGCGCGGCGGTGGGCCGCTGGTGCTGGACGAGTCCGATCCCGGCGTCGGCGCGACCGAGCTTCGAGTCGGGCGCGACCCCGGGCGCGAGTACCTCGCGGAGTCCTTGTCCGCCCCCGAGCTGACCGCGTCGGTGTTCTTCACCTCCGGCAGCACCGGCCGGCCGAAGGCGGTGCTCTCGCCCCACCGCGCGGCGATCGGGGTGCTGGCACGGGCCGGTTACGCGAGCTTCGACGCGGGCTGCCGCATGCTGGCGGCCGCACCGGCGCCGTGGGACGCCTTCAGCCTGGAGCTGTGGGGTCCGCTGCTCAACGGCGGGACCGCCGTACTCGCCGACGACGACCCGGACCTCGCCGGCCGGCTGCGCCGGCACATCGCGCGGGACCGGGTCAACACGGTATGGCTCACCGCGTCGGTCTTCAACGCCCTGACCGACGACGACCCGGGATCCTTCACCGGGCTGCGGGCCGTGCTGACCGGTGGCGAGCGGCTCTCCCCGGAACACGTCGACCGGTTCCTCGCCGGCCATCCGGACATCGCGCTGACGAACGGCTACGGCCCCTGCGAGGCGACCGTCTTCGTGTCCACCCACCGGCTCGGACCGGACGCGCACCACGGCGCGGCCGACGTCCCGCTCGGCGTCGCACTGTCCGGTGTGGACATCGCGGTCGCCGCGCCGGGCGCCGGCGGGGTCGGGGAGATCGTGGTCGGCGGCGTCGGGCTCGGCCACGGCTACCTCGGCGACCCGCGCGCCACCGCACGCGCGTTCGTCCCGGCGCACGACGGGCGGCGCCGGTACCGCACCGGCGACCTCGGCTGGTTCGACGCCGACGGTCTGCTGCGCTACCGGGGCCGGCTCGACCGGCAGCTGAAGATCCGCGGCCAGCGGGTGGAACCCGAGGAGGTCGAGGAGTTCGTCCTCGGGGCGCTGCCGGTGTCCCAGGTCGAGGTCACCGGGGTGCCGGGGCCGAGGGGCGAGACGGTCGGCCTCGCGGTGCACGTCCTTCCGCGCCACCGCGGCGAGTCCACAGTGGACTGGTGGGACCGGCTGTCCGCGGCGGCCGCCGAGCTGCCCGCCTACCTGCGGCCGCAGCGGCTGCTCGTGCACGACAGCTTTCCTTTGCTGGCCAACGGGAAGGTCGACCGGGCCGCGCTCACCGCGAAGAGCCGCCACCGGTCGCGGCCGGCCACGGACACCGCGGACGGGCCGTGGGCGGTGGTCGTGTCCGCCGCCGCCGAGCTGGACATCACGGTCGGGGCGGACGACGACCTGTTCGGCGCGGGCCTCGACTCCCTCACGGCCATCCGGCTGCTCGCCCGGCTGCACGCGACCGGGCCACGCCTGCTGACCCCGGTCGACGTGTTCGGCGAGCGGACGCCGCGCCGGCTCGGGCGGCTGCTCGAGTCGCGACGGTCCGCCGCACCGGGAACGGCGCCGGCGGACCAGCCGGCGACCACCGTGCCGCGCGCGGTCTACGAGATGTGGCTGTACGAACAGCTGAACCCGGGGGACGAGGCGGCGCTCGTCGTGTCGGCGTTCCACCTCGACGACCCGCTCGACGTCGAACGGTGGCAGGCGGCCGTGCTGGCCGTCGCCCGCCGGCACCCGGCCCTCGGTTCGGTGCTCACCTTCGACGGCGAGCGGGTCGGCAGAGCGCCCTGCACACCCGAACAGCTGGCCGGCCTCGCCGCCGCCCGGCCGTGGCCGCGCGGATTCACCGTCCGCGACGGTGCGGTGGAGATCCCGGCCGGCGTGATCGAACCGTTCGACCTCGAGGAGGAGCCGCCCTGGCGGTGGTATCTGTCCACCTGGGACGGTCGGGCCGTGCTGCTGCTCGTGCTGCACCACACCGCGGTCGACGGGTGGAGCGAGCGGCTCGTGCTCACCGATCTCGGGTCGGCCTACCGGGGCGCGGCGCTCGAGGCGCCCGGCGCGGCGCCGGGCGCCGCGCCCGTCGGACCGGCGGCCGACGCCTACTGGGACGCGGCGCTCGCCGGCGCGTCCGCCCCAGCGGTGCCCGCGCCGCGGGCCGGGGGCCCGGCCGACCACGACGCCGAACCGCCGGTGTTCGTGCTGACCGAGGACGAGGTGCTCGCCGGCCGGGTCCCGGCCAGCCCGACCCCGGTACAGACGTTGCTGCTCGGCTGTCTCGGCGTCGCGCTGCACGACGGCGCCGCGCCGGCGGCGGGGACGCGGCACGTCGTCGGGGTGGCTTACTCCGGTCGCGACGACGCGACCGCGCACGACGTCGGGTTGCTCGTCGACATCCTCCCGATCGTGCTGCCGGCCGGCGGTGACCCGGACTTCGCGGAGATCGACCGGGGCTGGCTGGCCGCGGTGGCGCACCGCGGCAGCCTCTCGCTGAGCGGCACCGCGCGCCGGCTGCGGCTGACCGACGACCGGGCGCGGACCCCGTTCACGGTGGCGTTCGCGCTGCAGTCCGTGCCGCCCGCCGAGCTCGACCTCGGCGCCACCACCCGGCGGCTGCCCGTGCACCTCGCCGCGCCGCCGTTCGACGTCTACGTCGAGGCCTGGCCCCGCCGCGAAGGCGGCCTGTCCGTGCACCTCCAGCACGACCCCCGCTGGGTCGAGGCCGGCTGGGCCGAGAAGCTCGCCCGCGCTTTCGAGACCGCCGTGCGCGACGCCGTCGCCGCTCACCAACCGGAGGCAGACCGATGATCGGACCCGAAGAGACCACCCTCGACGAGCTGCTCGTCCGACGCTGGACGAGCGCTCCGGACGCCGTCGTCGTGATCACCGACCACGCCACGACCACCGCGGGCGAGGTCCACGGCCGCGCGGAGGCCTACGCGCATGGCCTGCGCCGCCTGATCGGCGATCACGAGCCGGGGGCGATGCGGGTCGCGACCTACCTGCCCAAGTCGGCCGAGCTGGTCGGGGTGCTCGCCGGCGCCGTGCTGGCCGCCGCGTGTCAGCTGGCGATCGACCCGGCCGACCCGCCGGCCCGCACCGCGTTCATGATCTCCGACTTCGCGCCCCAGGTCCTGGTCACCACGCCCGGGCTCGGTGCCCGGCTCGGCGACCTGCCCGCCGGCGTCACCGTCGTCACCCCGGCCGAGCTCGCGGCCGCGGGTGCCGACCGGCTGCCCGACCGGCCGAGGGACCCGGACACCGCGCTCTACGCGATCTACACCTCCGGTTCCAGCGGCCGGCCGAAGGCGTCCATCATCACCCACCGCAACCTGGTGAACTGTCTTGTCTGGCTGGACGAGACGTTCCACCTGCGTGCCGACGACCGGGTGCTCTACCGCACCGCGTGCGGGTTCGACGTGTCGGTCGCCGAGCTCTACTGGCCGCTGGTGTCCGGCGTGCCGCTGGTGGTGCCGGACGCCGACCGGGTCAACGACGCCGAGTACCTCGCGGAACTGGTGGCCCGCCACCGGGTCACCACCCTGCACTTCGTCCCGTCGCTGCTCGAGATGTTCCTGCTCGCCCTGCCCGACGGCGTGCGGCTCGACACCGTGCGCAGGGTCCTCGCGGGCGGCGAGGCGCTCGCCCCGGCTCTGGTCCAGGCGTTCCACGACCGTTCCGCGGGCGAGGTGTGGAACCTGTACGGGCCGAGCGAGTGCACGATCTACACCAGCGCGTGGCATTGCGGGCGGGGCGCCGCCCCGGACCGGTCGGTGCCGATCGGCCGCCCGGTCCGCGGTGTCCACTGTGTAGTGTCCGATGTGGATGGCAAGCCGGTGCCGGACGGCACGGTCGGGGAGCTGCTCGTCGGCGGCGCCGCCGTCGGACAGGGTTACTGGCGCCGGCCGGCGCTCACGGCGAGCAGGTTCCGCCCGGACCCCGACAACCCGGCCGGACGGCTGTACGCGTCCGGCGACCTCGCGCGCAGGGGTGCCGACGGGGTGCTCGAGTACCTCGGCCGGGTCGACCAGCAGGTCAAGATCCGCGGCTACCGCATCGAGCTCGGCGAGATCGAGAGCGCGCTCGCCGAGCTGGCCGGGATCCGGCAGGCGGCGGTGACGAGCACGCGGCGGGCGGACACCACGCTGCTCGTCGGGTTCGTCGTCGGACCGTCCGAACCGGACCCCGAGCTGTCGCCGCGACTGCGGGCGGCGCTGGCCGAGCGGCTGCCCGAGTACATGCTCCCGCACCTGATCGTGCCGCTGCCGGCGTTTCCCTTGTCGCCGAACGGAAAGCTCGACCGGAAGGCGCTCGCGGAGCTCGCGGCGGACGCCGTGCGCGCGACGTCCGCTGCATCCACCGCCGCACCTGAGGCCGGCCCGTTCGCCGCCGTCAACGAGGCGTGGTGCCAGGCCCTCGGCATTGACACGGTCGCGCCGGACGCCAACTTCTTCGAGCTCGGCGGGGACTCCCTCGCCGCCGTCCGGGTCTCCCGCGCGCTGAAGCGCTTGCTGGGTCGCCCTGTCAGAGTGCGGACGCTGTTCGACGCTCCGGTGCTGACCGACTTCGCCGCCGCCGTCGGCGCCTCGGCCCGACCGTGACCCCGAGCACGAACACGGCGCCGTTGGCGCCACAGCAGGAGCAGCTCCACGCCGACGAGCTGTTCCGGCCGGACACCTGTCGCAACGTGGTGGCCATGCGGGTCACGATGAGCGGCCCGGTCGACGTGGACGCACTCGACCGGGCGGTCCGGCTGCTGGGGGAGCGGCAGGCGATGCTGCGGGCCGGCGTCGGTGTCGACGACCTCGGCGATCCGGTGCTGGCGGTGGCCGGCGCGACGCCGACGCTGACACGGCTCGCGGCGGCGCCGACAGCTGTGGCGGCGCTGGCGAGCGAGCCGTTCGGCTGCCTCGCCGGTCCACTCGTCCGCTTCACCTGGTGGCCGGTGACGGCGTCCACCTCGACGTTGCTGGTCTCCGCCCACCACCTGGTCCTCGACGGCGCGAGCGGCCCGCTACTGGTCGACGGACTCGCCGCCGGCTACCGCGCCGCGGCCGAGGATCCGGTTCCGGACTACCGCGCCTACGCGACGGAGCGCGCCGGGCGCGCGTGGGCGCCGGGGGAGGACGACGCCGACCGGCACTGGTCGGACTACCTCGCCGGGATCGCCGGTGCTCCGCTGTGGCCGCCGCGACAGGGCGCGGTGGGTGCCGGGTCCGTGCGGCGGCGACTCGATCCCGGCACGGCCGCCCGCCTCACCGAGTTCGCCGCGGCGCACCGGGTCAGCCCGATGGCGCTGGTGCTGGCCGGCACCGCCGCCGCGGTGGCCACCGAGACCGCCCGCGACGACCTCCTCATCGGCGTCGCCTACGCCGACCGCGACGCGGAGTACGACCGCACGATCGGCAACTTCGTCGATGTGCTGCCGGTGCGCATGCCGGCCCCCCAGGACCGTGCCGCGGCACCGCTCGGCCTGCTGCCGGACGCACGCGAGGGGCTGCTGAACCTGCTCGAGTACGGCGACGTGCCGTCGTCGCGGATCTTCCGCCGCGCCGGTCTGCGCAACCCGATCGAGGTGAGCGTGTCGATGCGGCGGGCCTGGGAGCACAGCGTGGTCGTCGGCGACAGCACCTGGACGATGAGCGAGCTGGTGCTCGCCCAGTCCCCGTACCCGTGCTCGGTCGACGTCGCCGAGCGCCAGGATGGTGGTCTCGAGATCGCGGTGCACCACGACCGCACGCGACTCGACGACGGCGCCGCCCACCGGATCCTCGCTGTGCTGACCGACCAGCTCGCGCTTGGCAAGACCAGGTCCGGCGGCACTACACAGCACGCCGGATCGTGCGCGTCGGGGAACATGCGGCGCAGCATCTTGTCCGGCGACGGCCCCCGGCGAATCGGTCCTCGATGACGCCCTGCTGGATGTGCTCGTCCGTCAGGCGCGCCGAACCGTAGCGTGCAGACCACGCCGCTGAAACGCGACGGCCAGGTACTCAGCTCCAACCGGGCCGGCAGGTGCTTGGCCGCGTCCCACGTCGAGACGAAGGTGGCCGCGTTGATGCGTGAGACGGGCGTCGAGCACGGCGTCCTCGTGATCAACAATCGCGCCGGTCCATGCGGTCCGAGCGCCGAGGGGACATCTTGCATGGATGTGCTGTCGTCGATCCTTCCGGCCGGATCACACCTGCGGGTGTGGTATCCAGATGCTGGCGGAACCATGCAGTATCGGGACTTCCCGTGAGCAAGGAGGAGGAGCTGACCATGGCCGACCACATCGCGTTCGCGCGCGGTCCGGGCATTGCCTGCCCGTACCTGGTTGCTCTCGACCGGGCTCAGCGATCAAACCTCGTCTCCATGGGCCTGCGCGACCCCGGTTACACCGGGGTGCACGCCAGGACGCACCACCACATGACCTTCCACGTCCAGCCTTCGACCTATCAGCTTGGCGACCGCATCCTCATCCGTCGCTGGCTTGAGGTCGGGTTCTTCGCCGGGTTCGGCGGAATCGTGTTCGTCGATGAGACGGCGCCTGACGGTGACGATTGGGCGTGGCTAGCCAAGCATCAGGACCACATTGACGGCCTGCCCCCTGTGTACTTCAAGTACGAGATGGATCAGGTCCAGTTCCCGCCGCGCATGGTGATGACAATCGACATGGTGCGCGAAGTAGTCCTCGAATGGGTCGAGACCGGTCAGCGACCGACGTCGGTGGAGTGGGTGCCCGTGAATGACTACCAGTGGAAGCTCGACGGCCTCGGCGACATCGCCCAGGCGCCCGACATGGCGTGAGGTTCTGCCCGGTGGACCACGAGGACGT
>NZ_DASWSJ010000285.1:0-54382 GCF_036402745.1 Actinophytocola sp.
GCCTTTCCCGCAGTCTCATTCGCGCCGACAGATCATGGGCGGGCAGCGCGAGCCCGCTGGACCCGTGCGGGCATGACGTATAAGTAGTCCAGCAACGACGCCAATAGCCGCGAGAGATCCTCCACTTCCTCCATAGACACCGGATCTAGTGTGTTCGGATGCGCTCCCGCATTGCCGATCACGCGAATGTGGTCAGCCCAGTCGGCCAGGTTGTTGTCGAGGTCGCCGTCACTGGCCATCTGCCTGAGCTGGCCAGCCAGCGATCTCCTGCTCTGCGCGTTCGCTGATCCCTTATCTGTGACCATCTCCGCCAGGGCGCCCCTGAACATCACAGCTGCCGCCCGAGGCCCATTGACCGACAGACAACGAGTGCCCTCGGCTACCGCATCGGCGACACTGGTTGGAATATCCGCATCCAGTGGCGACATGCCCGGTGATGGCCACCAGTGGATGCCGCGCCACTCGACCGCGCCTCCGTTACCGCCTGACCGCGAGGCGACACCACCGATGTACTCGTCCTCGACGACAACGACGTTCTCCCCGCAACCGAAGCACTGCAGGACAGAAACCTGCTGGTCATGCCGACGCCGCGGTTGACCATCCTGACCAACTGTGTTGCCCGGCTTGTACGAAACCGGCAACTGTCCGATGGCGCCGAAGTTGCTCAGTCGGCCGCACCGCGGACACAGGCCCTGCGGTTCCGTTGAGTCAGGAAGCGCATCCTGTGGCTTCGCCGGAAGTCTACGGAGATTGATGCGCTGACCTGCCACAACACGCTTCCTTTGCCTAAGTCAACCCTCGAGGGGATAGCCATCCATCGTAGGCCGCCCCGGGGGCCTGCCGCCAAACCGATTGCCCGTGGCCCGAAGCCACCTGGCCCGCCTCATTCGGGTCATGCCAGAGGTCGGCGGCTAGCTCGCGCTCTTTAGCCTGAGCTTTCTCGTGCTCCATCAGGAGCGCGAACAGTTGGTCGGGCAGACGGATGCCCCGGCGACCGGCCCGCGACTTCACGTCTACGTCCTGGACGCCTCCAATTCGCTGCGGGCAGTGCATAGCGTGCTTGGTGCAGCTCGGCCGACAGGGCGGCGGACACTGCGTCGTGTGTGCCTTGCACACGGCGGCACTCGCCTGGCCGGCGTGGACGCCGTATGCCGCCTGAGCAGCATGTTCGCCCGGTTCAAACGGTGACGACTGTCGCTCGCAACGAGTAAGTCGTCGGTTGGACTCTCGACAAGCCAGCCGCCAGGCTGAGCGCTGCTGCGACTCCGGTCGGGGGAGTTGCAGGTCAGATCCGGGGATCTGCAGAGCACTGCCGTGCCAAGTGAGTGCCCAAGTTGGTCTGTGCACCGGTATAAGCCCTGGTCAGGGAGGGTTGCGCGGACGAGCCCGTAAATCAGTCTGCATCGCCTCTCAGGTGCTCGGCGTGCCTCCCAACTGCCAGTGCCCGGGGGCCCGTTGGCAGGTCCGGCGCGGGGCAAGACTGTGTCGGCCGTGCCAGATGTGGCACTGCCCGGACCAAGACCAATATGGTCTCTTCGTAGCCTCGCGGAACACCGCGTCATCGGCTACCCGCCCAGGTGTTTTCCTAAGATCCGGCGGCCGTCTGCCTCTAAGTGTTCGAACCGCAGAGCATGAGGAGACGATGGTGGACGTATCGGCGGGAACACTTGTCGGCGTGAGTGCGCTAGTGGCGGTACGCGGACTCACCCTGCTCGCGATCTGGCTGGGGCTAAGATGGCGGCTGCGGCAAGAGCGTGAGCGCCAGAAATTCATACTTGCTGCGCTACAATATCTGCCCAAAGGGAGCACAATGTGTCACTATTTCGAGAATGGGCAGTGGGTAAGCATCAAAGGGCCAGCAGTCATACCCCAGAAAGGCGAAGCCCATGGCCAGAGGTGAACGTCACCTACCTGGCGACGATGCTACACCGAAAGAAGCGAAGATCGCGGGGCGCCACGACGATTTCGCACATTTCTATCGAAATGTAAAGCCCGGTGTCGTAGCATTTCTAATGTATCAAGGTTCTTCGCCTGCTGAGGCTGATGACATCGCGCAAGAGGCATTGCTCGAGGTCTATCTGCGGTGGCGTGAGGTGGACCACCCCAAGGCATACGTGTACAAATGTGCATCCAGATCGCGAGTTCGCCGCATCGCGACAATTCACGAAGATGTAAGCGAGGAGGCTACGGACGGAAATTTCAGGTCTTCAGCATCCACAGATGTTGCCTACTGGGAACTTCGACACGACCTTCTTGCAGCAATACGAAGACTCGCTCCCCGTGAAGCTCAAGCGATCGCGTGGAAACTAGCCGGTTTCAGCGTACAGGAAACTGCTTCGATGCTCGGAACGTCACCCGGAACAGTGTCAGTAAGTCGCAGCACGGCGATAGCGAAGTTGACAAGATGGGGTATCGGCGGAGAGTCAAATGACTGACAAGATGCAGCCTCCAGAAGTCGAACGTACCCTTAGCGAGAAGCACAGAGACTTTGTTGCCAGCCTAACGAACGAGCTTGATCTTGACGCCAGGTTGAGCGAGATTTTTCTCGTCGCCGAAGATCACAGACTCGTGGGCGATGTGCGATCTCACCTTTCGCTTGAAGAAGGTTTGCGTGCCCTAGTAGACGTTGATGACCCAACAAGTGGGAAAGATGACACGGAGAATACCGTTGTTGAAATAACGGTATCCACACTGCGAGAGCTAGCCGAGAGCATGCGTGACATCGCGCCTGTACACCGCTTGGAGTTCCGGACCCACACTGACGTTGAGAATGACTATCAACGTCGTGCGTGCGGTTGTCTTGAAACCCGGGTCGTGGCCCATCAATACATCGAACGGGCCGTGCGATCGCTTATTCGAGAAATATCACGGCCAGGGCCACGCTCGAACCGTCTAGCGTCTGCCCGCGAGGTCGCCGATGAACTTAGGCATGCGGTAGAAGTCGAAGCGTCGGCGAGACGATCGTTCAGTAAAGCCGTCGAACACTATCGCTCGCTAGCTCGATCGATTTCAGAGGCGCTGGCGTCTGATGAGCAATTGAGCGTCGCATTCAGGCAGGCATACTCATTGGCTGAAGATCTCGACATACTCCACGCAAGTATCAATGACTTCATTGACTGCAACCTCGAAAATATTGATCTGGACGGCTTCCGGCTGGACGGCATCCGCTGGTCGAGATCCACGCGTTGGCCAAAGAGTGTGATTGATTTCGTCAAGCAGCATTCAGAGCCTATCGGCGATGGGATCTACATGATTCGGTCACTTTAGGTACTCCTGCCAACCCGGCCAAGGATGGCGTGTGCCATGGACGGCTGCCCGGTCGGACACCATCCATACCAGCTTGTCTGCGCACGTCGGTTTCCTCGACAACAGCCAGCGCGGACAGGTCGTGGTCGCAGTCTCATTTACAGTCTCATTCACCCCTGTTCGGGGTCGTTCGCGGAACATGCGACAACGTCCTGACCAGGGCAGACGTACCCGTAACGAGCACCGTTGGACGGTGTTGCGTAGATCTTGAAAACAGGAGACCCGCAAGGGTCCGGGGGTTCAAATCCCTCCGCCTCCGCAGCTGTGACCAGGGCCATCGCCTATCGCCGACGCTAGTACCCGGTACGTCGGTCAGAGCGGGTCTCATTCAGGGTCTCATTCGCCCGTTGGAGCGGGCCGAGTGCCCGTTCGCGCTTCTGCTCGAAGACGTCGATCCGGCGCCGCTAGCCTGCGGCTGACCACGATGCGGTCGTACAACAACTTCAACAGCACGATCTATTCGAATGACGACCGCTACTGCGATCCGGCTGGGTCGCCAACTGGACCGTGAAGTCCACAGTGGAGAGATCGGTGCCCGGCCTGCTGAGAGCTGATCTGCTCACAGCAGAGAAACCGGCGAACCGCACCGGACCAGCGGCATTGTCGGAGCATGACCAACGACGCCACGCAGCCGCTGTTCGACCACCTGCTCCGAGAACGATTCTTCAGCCAGCGGGTACTGGTCCTCGACGGCGCACTCGACGACGACAACGGAACAGTCCTCGCCACCCAGCTGCTCTCCCTCGCGAGCGAGGATCCCGTCAAGGACATCGCGGTGTGGATCCACTCGCCGGGCGGGTCGGTCCCCTCGATGCTGGCAATCCGCGACGTGATGCGGCTCGTGCCGTGCGATGTGGCCACGCTCGCGCTGGGGCTGGCATGCAGCGCGGGACAGTTCCTGCTGTCCGCGGGCACACCGGGTAAGCGCTTCGCGCTCCCTCACGCCCGCATCCTGATGCACCAGGGTTCGGCGGGGATCGGTGGCTCGGCTGTGGAGGTCGAGGTGCAGGCCGACGATCTGCGGCACACCCGGGACACGGTGCTTGGCCTCATCGCCGAGGACACCGGCCAGCCGATCGACCGGATCTTCGCCGACTCGCTGCACGACCGCTGGTTCACCACCGAGCAGGCACGCGAGTACGGCTTCATCGACCACATCGTCGACAGCCTCGACCAGGTCGTGCCCGTGCGCACACACAAGCTGGGCCTCGGCTCGACGACGGGAGTCCGCGCATGAGCACCTACACCATCCCCAACGTCATCACGCGCAGTGCGGGCGGCGAGCGGATCATGGACGTCTACTCGCACCTGCTGTCGGAGCGGATCCTCTACCTCGGCACCGCGATCGACTCCGGGGTGGCGAACGCGTTGATCGCCCAGTTGTTATTCCTGGAGGCGGACAACCCGGAACAAGAGATCAACCTGTACATCAACTCCGAGGGTGGTGACCCGTCCGCGATGCTCGCGCTGTACGACACCATGCGGTTCATCAAGGCGCCGGTAGCGACGACGTGCGTGGGCCAGGCGGTCGCGGCCGGCGCGGTGCTGCTGGCCGCAGGCGAGGCTGGGCACCGCTTCGTGCTGCCCCACACCCGGGTGGTGCTGCACCAGCCCGCGGCGCAGGGCCGCGGTGCCATCCCGGATCTCATTCTCCAGGCCGATGAGGTGGTGCGGGTGCGCACCCAGCTGGAGGAGATCCTCTCGGCACACACGGGTCACGACGTCGCGGAGCTGCGGCACGACACCGACCGGGACCGCGTGTTCGACGCGATCGGCGCCGTCGGCTACGGGCTCGCGGACCAGGTCATCGAGCGCCGAGCCTGAGACCCGCGGTCTCAGGCGGCCATGAGCACGGGGCCCGCGGGACGGCGCCCGACCGCGGGACCCGCGCCGCGAAGCCGTCGGACGTCGCCGGCAACGTCGGCGAGCAGGTCGGCCAGGTCGACCCCGAGCGCACCGGTGACCGCGGCGATCATCTCGCTGGACGGCTCCTTGCGACCGCGTTCGATCTCGGACAGGTACTGCGGCGAGATGCCGGCCCGCTCCGCCACGTCGACTAGACGGCCACCCTGTTCCTCCCTGGTCGCACGCAGGCTCCGGCCGAGCACCTCGCGCCACAGCGGCTCCGGCTCGCGATCCGGCGCGGGGCTGCGGTTCTGGTGGAAGAGGAGGATGTCCGCCATACGCTGACCTTGGCACCGGTCCGGTGCACGGGGACAGTGGTTCCGCTCCTGGCGGAAACACCCCACGACTCAGGTGCAGGGAATCGTCACCCCGTCGGCCGTCGAGGTACCAGACCCCGACGCCGCCCCTGCTGAAGCCAAGGTCTCGTCATCCCGCCCGTGCGCCACCGCGGCCCAGTGGGTCGCCCGGCTCGCCGACGCGCACGCCGGACGGCTGCAAGAGGAATTGGTCAAGCTCGGTCGTGTCCCGCTGTTGATCGTGGACGAGGTGGGCTACATCCCGTTCGAGGCCGAGGCCGCCAACTTGTTCTTCCAACTGGTCTCCTCCCGCTACGAACGAGCCTCGTTGATCGTGACCAGCAACAAGCCGTTCGGGAAAGCGCACACGTTCGCGCGAACATGTGTCAGGTGCCGCCGAACCTCCACGGGTTCGGCACGATGCCGCCGGCTACGTGGCGATGCCGCGACGGAGGAGTCCAAGGCACCGCTCAACTTGATCGCTGTCGCCGCTGGCCACAGCGATGCCGTTGGCCAGCGTGAGCAGGTCGGATACATCGAGGTCGGCGTCGACGGCACCACAGCTTTGGGCGTGTGTCAGCAACGCGGATGCGGTCGTGTGCATCGTCTTGTGCCAGCGATCGAACAGTGCCGAGCGCTGCCCACCCTGATCGTTGGGGATGGCCAGCGCCAGCTCTCGTTTCGCGGCCACGTGCGCGATGAAGGCCCGCAGCCAGCCGAAGAGCGCGTCACCGGGTGACTCATCCTCGAGCAGGGCCTCGCCGTGGGCGCAGAGCGCGGCCACCTCGTCGGCGTAAACGGCGATGATCAGCTCTCGACGCGTCGGGAAATGCCGGTACATCGTGGCGTTGCCGATCCCGGCCTGGCGGGCGATGTCGTCGAGAGGCGCGTCGACACCGCGCTCACTGAAGACCTTCCTGGCGGTGGCCAGCAGTCGCTCGTAGTTGCGCTGTGCGTCGGCCCGGCGGGGTCGCTGCGGCTGTCCTTGGTCTGGCGTGGGGCTGGCACCGGCTGATGGCATGGCCTTCCTTGCTAATTGGGGACATCCCCGGTTAGAGTACCGGAGCAGAGCAACCGGGGAGCTCCCCGGTTACGTCTCGGCTTGAAGAGGAGACATCAGATGTCAGAACAGACGAATGCTGCTACGCCGGTCGCCAGCGCGGCCGAGGTCCACCGGCGCAATGTCGAGTTGTTCAGTGCAGGCCGGCGCGAGGAGGCACTGGCGCTCATTGATTCGGACGCCATCGACCATCGCGGAGGCGCGGACGGCGATCACAAGGGGGTGGCTGCCTGGAGACAAAAATGGGAACACATGGATGACGGCGTCCAGGTGACGATCGAGCACAACGTTGCCTCCGGTGATTTCTCCGTCAACCGCTTTACCGTTCGCGGCACTCACGTGGCGTCCGGGCGACGTTATGAGGTCACTGGCATCGACATGGTCCGGGTGCGGGACGGCAAGATCGTTGAACACTGGGCTCTGCTCGACTCGGCCGCGATGCGGCACCAGTTGGGCGTCGGCGAAGACGCCTGAGAGCGACGGTGTTCGGCGGGTGACGTCGCGTCGGTGCTCTGTCGGTGGCAGGCGGCCGTCGTCGACGTGGTCGGCAAGGTAGATCATGACGGCTTCGGCGGTCATGCCGAACGCGGCGGCGACGAGTTTCGGGTCCATGGTGTTGACCAGGTCGACCAGGCGGGTGCTGCGGATCATGCGGGGCGAGCGCCCGCAGCCGTCGAGAACGTGGCTGAGATAGGCGGCTGAGGCCGGCCCTCGCCCGGCCTGGTGCCTTCGGTGACGATGACATGCGGGTTGGCGGTGCGCTGCTGGTCGCGGTGAGCCAGGCAGCGCTGCAGCACAGCCCAGCTGGCCGGATCGAGCGGGACCGGGTGTGGCCGATTGCCCAACCGGAGAGCCTGGGCCTGGTGGTCGATGTCATCGACCTGCAGCAGCCGAGCTTCTTGGCTGGAGGCCCCGTGCAGGAGAGCGAGTATCCCGACAATCGCCTCGTGCGGGTGGACATCGGTATCTGTGGTCCAGCGGCGGAACAGCGCGCGCTGCTGGTCGAGGGTGAGGGTGCGGCCGCGGAAGCTGTTGGACTCCTTGGCGGACAAGCCCGTGGTGGGGTCGACCAGCACCAGACGTTGGGCGCGGGCGAATCGGAAGAACTGCCGCAGCACGGTCGGCCGCCGTTTGCGGGACTTGGGTGGGTCAACGAGGAACGCCTCGATGTCGTGGATGTCGACCAGGGCCCACTGGTGTTTGCCCCGGTTAGAGATCAGGAAGCAGGCGAGATCGCGCAGGATGGCCAGCCCGGTTTCGATGGTGTGGTTGCTGCGGGGTCGGGTTCCCGCCCGGCGGGCGCGTTCCGCGCTCGCAGCATCGAGTCGGCGAAGCTGGCCACGGCCGGCCGCAACGGTTCGGGGACGTCGTTGACGCGGCGTTGCCGGCGTCCGGCCGCCAACTGGTCGGCCTGGTTGGTGGGCAGGGCCAAGCGGCGGCTGGTGAAGAAGTCCTCCAATGCCCGCGCCAGCGGCCCCATGGAGCGGCCCGGCATGCGGGCTCGGTCCAGCAGCGCTGCAGGATCGTGACGGGTCAATGGCCATTTGGTTAGCGTGGGTGGAGGTGGGCCGTAGTGATGGTCGTTCTGCAACAAGCACAGAAGGCAGGACCGGATGACGTCCATCGATTGAAGCTCGCCTTAATAGGTTTCAGGAAGGCAAAGGCCAGGCATGAAGCTGATCGAACCCCTCGCGACGTTTCACAGGCATATATCTCGATGTTCGAGGCTACGATGTGGATTAGTGCTCTCGACCAACAGTTATGCTCGTTCTACGGTGGGTCCTACAAACGCGCTCGGGATCAGGATGAGTACGGCGCCGTTGTGAACGCCGTGAGATGGGCTCGTGACCGGCACGCACACCAGTTGCCCGTCACGCTGGATGAAGATCGGCCCGCACAACGTCACGACGTGGGACGTGTCCTCACCACCGGCGAGGCATACAACCGCCCACCCCACAAGAAAGACACCGAACCACGCCGAACCGGTTAAAGATCAAGCTTAGGTCGGAGAGGGTGCCGTCATCGTCCTGCTCTGGACCGGGGAGCGCAGTCGGCTCGTGGCGCGGATCAGGGTCTCATTTAGGGTCTCATTCGCGTCAGTTCGGAGGCGTTCGCAGCGGTCGCCATAGCGGTCTGACCTGTGGAGACGTACCTGTGCGAACTCCACTGAACGGCGTTGCGTAGATCCTGAAAACAGGAGACCCGCAAGGGTCCGGGGGTTCAAATCCCTCCGCCTCCGCAGAGCTGACCAGGCAAAATGCTGGTGGGTCAGCATGTGTCAACTCCGCCCACACGTGTCGCAGTCTCATTCAGGGTCTCGCCGGGTGCGGGTATAAGGTCGGCACGATGCTGGCGTTGGCGTTATGTGCCGTCATGGCTGGCTGTCGATCCTTCACCGTGGCTCCCGCATCTGATGGGCACCGGCCCTTGTTCCGCGCATGGATGCCTGGCGACGGCGACAATGGGGCTGTCTGAGGGGAGTCGGTTATGCAGCCGCCGCGTCCTGCAGTCCATCGCACGATCCTGGTGGTCGACGTCGAGCGTTTCGGGGATCGGCGCCGTACCAATCCTCATCAGGTCATCGTTCGCGATGTCATGTATGCGGTCGTGCAGCGGGCATTGGCCGAGGCCGGTGCTTCCTGGGCGGCGTGCTGGTGTGAGGATCGCGGGGACGGGATACTCGTGTTGGTGCCGGCGGAGATCCCCAAGGCCCTGTTCGTCGATATCGTTCCTGGTGTCCTGGCGGCGGCCTTGCGTCAACATAACCAGTGCCATCCCATCGAGGAGCAGATTCGGTTGCGGATGGCTTTGCATGCCGGGGAAGTCCATTTTGATCGGCATGGCGTCACCGGTGCGGCGGTCAACCACACCTTTCGGCTGCTGGACGCCCAGCGGCTGAAGACTGCGCTCGCTGACTCTGAGGGCGAGCTGGCCCTGATCACCTCTAGTTGGTTTTTCGAGGATGTGGTGCGGCACAGTCTGTCCGTTGACCCGGCAACCTTCCGGCCGGTGTGGGTGTCGGAGAAGGAAACCTCAACCGTCGCCTGGATCGCGCTGCCCGATGACCCTTACGCACCGGACCCAGCGGCGATCATCGTCCCATCACCAGAACCTACGGCGCGGTCGGTGCCGCCGGCGATGTTCAGCATGCGCGGTGAGATCCCCGATTTCGTCGGTCGCCAGGACGAACTGCGTACTCTGCTCGACACCGTCACCGCCGCCGCAGACGGGCCGGTGCGGGGGATCGCGGTGCACATAGTGGATGGCATGGCTGGGGTGGGCAAGACGGCCTTCAGTGTGTACGCCGCTCACCACCTCGCCGACCGTTTCCCGGACGGACGGATCTTCCTGGAACTGCGTGGCCACTCACCCACCCAAGCCCCCCGCGAACCGGCTGACGCCCTGGCCTCCCTGCTGGCAGCCACCGGCGTGGACCGATCAGTTCTGCCTCAGGACATCGATGATCGAGCGAGACTGTGGCGGGATCGGATCGCCGGCAAGAAGGTCCTGCTGGTGCTGGACGACGCGGCCAGCCACGACCAACTCCGCCCTTTGCTCCCTGGTACGCCTGACTGTTTCGTGTTGATCACGAGCCGGCACCGGTTGCCTGCCCTGGACGGCGTCCACGCCCTGACTCTGGAAGTGCTGTCGTCCGATCAAGCCACCCGTTTGCTGCTGACGCTAGCGGCCTGCGTGCCCACCTCCGCCGATGCCGATTCGGCTCGTGCGGCCGAGACAGCGGCGGTGGCGCGAGTGGTGGCGTTGTGTGGCCATCTGCCGTTGGCGATCGCGTTGGCCGCCAGCCGTATGCGCAGCCACCCGACCTGGAGCATGGCCTACCTGGCTGACCTCCTTGTCCAGGATCCCGATCGGCTGGCGCACCTGGCCGCCGGGGATCGTTCGATCCGGGCCGCGTTCACCGTGTCCTACCAGCACCTCACCGCCGAACGGCAGTGGATCTTCACGCTGCTCGGCGTCCATCCCGGACTAAGCATCGACGCCTATGCGCTCGCTGCGCTGGCGGACTGTTCCCTGGCCCAGGCCCATCACCATCTGGAGGCCCTGCATGCCGACCACCTCGTCCAGGAGACCTCACCCGGCCGCCACCAGTTGCATGATCTGCTACGGGTCTACGCCCGGTCCCTCGCCGCCACCACCGACCGGGCCGACACCGATCGGGCGCTGCGCCGGGTCTTGCACTACTACCTGTACACCGTCGCCAGCACCGGCGCCCACATCGCCCGTCGCGCTCCGTCGACCCTCTCGATCGCCTTCCACGCGCCTGCCCACCACCCCGATCTGGACACGCCACAGCGGGCACGGGCCTGGCTGGACACCGAGTTGGCCACCCTGATGACCTGCCTCGATCACGTCCCCGCACATCCTGATCTGGTCATCGCGCTGGCCGCCACGCTGCACGACTATCTGCGGGTCAGCGGCGCCTACGAGCAGGCCCACGGCATCCACCACATCGCACTGGCCGCCGCCGAACGCACCCACGACCAACTCGGGCAGGCCACCACCCTCACCAGCCTCGGTGAGGTGCATTACCTGCAGGGGGACTATGCGCCGGCGCGGCAGGTGCTCGACCGGGCCCACCGGCTGTATGTCGACCTCGGCGACCGGCGCGGGCAGGCGACCGTCCTGCTCAACCTCGGAAACGCCTATCGCCAGTGGGGAGACTGGGACCGGGCGCGGCAGGTGTTCGGCCAAGCGCTCCAACTGTTCACCGATCTTGGTGATCGGCTGGGGCAGGCCACCACTCAGCTCGACTTCGGCCTCGCGTGCCGCCTGTGGGGGGACTGGGACCGGGCGCAGCAACTGTTCGAACAGGCCCACCAGATGTACCTCGACCTCGGCAACCGGCGCGGGCAAGGCAACGTCCTCAACTTTCTCGGCCAAATGTGTTACCTGCGGGGGGACTACCAGCGGGCGAAACAGCTGCTCGACCAAGCCCGTCAGCTGTATACCGACCTCGGCGGTCGTGGCGGACGCGGGGAAGCCAACCCCTGCCTCAATCTCGGCCGCGTGTGCCACCGGACAGGCGACTACGAGCAGGCCGGTCATCTCCTCACGCGGGCGTACGCCCTGTACAGCGACATGGGTGACCGTGACAGGCAAGCCGAGACGCTCAACAGCATGGGTGATCTCGCCCTGGACTACCCCCCGGCAGGTGACCCGCAAGCCCTGTTCACCGAAGCTCGCACCCTCGCCGAGACTATGGGCGCGGCCCTATACGAGGCACGCGCACTGGTAGGCCTGGGACGCTACGCACAGCGCGCACACGACATCTCGGCCGCCACCACAGCATTCACCCACGCGCTGACCATCTACCAACGGCTCGGCAGCCCTGAAGCTGCCACCATTACCGACTACCTCGCCGAGCTCCACAACGACACCCACCACCACGCCATGCCAGCGCGACAAGGCAAGTCCGCACCTTCCTGAGCAGGGCCCGGTATTGTCCCGTTGTATGCCTGTCTGACCTGTGAGGATGGTGGCGGTACGCCACGGATGTGCTGGGCGGCGGGACCCTCGCGGTGATCAAGACGAGCCTTACCAAACGCGATGTTGGTCCCGCGACTGAGCAAGCGATCTCATTGAGGTCCTCACAGCAGCGTGTTGACCTGCGAAGCGATGCTGTTCACTCAGTTCGATTCTCCGCCAGGCGGGCCGCACCGTGTCTGAGCTTCGCGAGCTTCTGGACTAACCGGCCAGTCGTCCACCAAGCTCAGCAGGCGCTGCACGCGTGGATCGGGGTTCGAAAAGACCTCCCCGCAAGGCCGCACAGACCGTGTTCGCCGTAGCGACCTTGTCGTAACGAATGTGTGGCTCGCGCGATGGTGGTTCGACGGGACATCAGGGGCGAGGCGGGTTGCGCATGGATCGGGTGAGTACGCCCTACCAGGACGTCGGGCGCGACGTCTCCTCCTGGTTCAAGGGGAATCCGCTCTCCTTCGCGCTGCCCGTCGTCGGGGGGCCGTTGCTGTTCGCCGCGCAGTGTCTGGGGGTTGCCCGGTTCGACACCTACCAGGCGCGGACCGTCTTCCTGGCCTCCGAGATCTCCGACGCGCTGCGGGCGCTCGTGCTCCTGTTCCTGCCGTTCACCATCCAGACCGTCGGGTTCGTCGGTGCGCTGATCGCCGGGCATCTTCTGCGGGGCAAGGCCACCCGCGTCCGCGGGGCGTTGTGGCTGGTGCTCTCGCTGCTGATCAACGCGCTCGGGCTGGTGTTCCGGTTCGGCGCGGACGCCGGCAGCCCCGGCCTCGTCCTCGCCTCGCTGGGCCTGCACCTGCTCTTCGTCGGCCTCGCGTTCGTGATGCAGGCCGAGAAGCTGTTCGCCCGGATCATGCTCGTCGTGCTCGGCGTCCTGCTGCTGTTCGTGCCCCCGGATCCGTGGCTGTTCTCCTCCACGGTGTGGCTGCCCCTGGAACGCTTCACCCTCACCGACGACGCCTACGTCACGGGCTACCTGCTCAGCTCCGCGGACGGCGCGTACCTGGTCCTGGTCGACGACTCGCGCCAGACGGTTCTCATCGGCAGCGACGCCGTGAAGAGCCGCACCCTCTGCTACACGCCGGTGATCTGCCAGGACCCGATCGAACCGAGGCCGCGGGCCTGAGGACCGTCAGGCCTCGAGGTCGCCCAGGTGTTCCTGGACCCGCTCGAAGACCTCGGCCAGGACGGCGTGCTCCTCCGGCGTCATCAGGTCGATCAGGTGCTCCCGGACGCCGGCGACGTGGGTCGGGGCGGTCGTGCGCAGGCGGTCCATGCCCTTGTCCGTCAGCTCGGCGAACACGCCTCGGGCGTCGTCGCCGCAGTCGACGCGTTGGACCAGGCCCGCGGACTCCAGCCGGGTGATCTGGTGGGACAGGCGGCTCTTCGACGACGCGACCTCCGCCGCCAGCGCGGCCATCCGCATCCGCCGACCGTCCCGTTCGGACAGGCGCACGAGCACTTCGTAGTCGGCCAGAGTCGTTCCGTGACGGTCCTGCAGCTCGCGGTTGAGTTGCTTCCGCAACAGTTCGCTGCCGATCACATACGCGCGCCAGGCCCGCATCTCGCGCTGGTCTAGCCATCGCGGTTCTTCCTCGGCCGTGGTCACACCGACAAGGGTAGATCGGCTCTGGCAATCCCCGCGCGGTGCGTGCAGACTCCTGGCCGCGCCCGCCAGGGAGTACCGGGCGCCCTGGACGGAGGATCATGAAGGCATTCACCCGCTTCGCGCGTCGCACCGCCGCGGTCACGGTCGCCGCGGTCGCCATCGCCGGGCTCGCCGGCCCCGGCACCGCGAGCGCCGCGCCCAGCAGCACCACCGACGTGCGGCTCATCACGTTCAACGACTTCCACGGCAACCTCACGCCGCCGGCCGGCTCGTCCGGCCGGGTCACCCTGCCCGACGGCAAGACGGTGGACGCGGGCGGCGCGGCGTACTTCGCCACGCACGTCAAGCAGCTCGAGGCGCAGACGGCGAACTCGCTGCTGCTCTCCGCGGGCGACAACGTCGGCGCCTCGCCGCTGAACTCGGCGCTGTTCCACGACGAGCCGACCATGGAGCTGCTCAACGGCCTGGGTGTCGAGGCCTCCGTCATCGGCAACCACGAGCTGGACGAGGGCTACCGCGAGCTGCTGCGCATGCAGTTCGGCGGCTGCCACCCCACCGACGGCTGCCAGTTCCACGACAGGTACAAGGGCGCGAAGTTCCCCATCCTCGGCGCGAACGTGTACTTCGACAACGGCGTGCCGGCCGCGCTGCCGTTCACGGTCAAGGTCTCCGGCGGCGTGCCGATCGGCATCATCGGTGTCACGCTGAAGGACCTGCCGCTCGTCGTCACCCCGGAGGCCATCAAGGGCCTCCAGTTCGGCGACGAGGTCGAGGCCATCGACCGCTCCTCGCGGATGCTCGACAGGCTCGGCATCAGGACCCAGGTCGTGCTGCTGCACCAGGGTGACAACACCGAGGGCGGCGGCCCGGACGACTGCCGCACCACCCCGGGCGCGGCCACCGCGATCGCCCGGCACGCGTCCGCGTCCGTCGACGTGATCTTCAGCGGGCACAGCCACCAGCAGTACAACTGCACGGTGACCGACCCGGCCGGCAACCCGCGCACGCTGATCCAGGGCTCGTCCTTCGGCCGGCTGCTGTCCGTCGTGGACCTCAAGATCGACAAGCGCAGCCGCGACGTCGTGCGCGGCAAGACCGTGGCGCACAACGAGATCGTCACCCGCACGGTCACCCCGGACCCGGCCGCGCAGGCGCTCGTCGACGAGGCGACCACCAAGTCGGCGCCGATCGCCAACGCCAAGGTCGGCACGATCGCCGCCGACCTCGTCCGCGCCGCGACGCAGGCCGGTGAGTCACCGCTCGGGGACGTGATCGCCGACGCGCAGCTCGCCGCGACGCAGGCCAACAACCCGGTCATCGCGGTGACCAACCCCGGCGGCATCCGCACCGACCTCAACTACGCCGGCTCGTCGGCCGGTGAGGGCGACGGCGTGGTGACCTACGGCGAGGCGTTCGCGGTGCAGCCGTTCAGCAACATCATGCAGACGATCACGCTGACCGGTGCCCAGCTCAAGACCGTGCTCGAGCAGCAGTGGCAGCCGCAGCCGGACGGCTCGGTGGTGACCCGCTTCCTGCAGATCTCCTCCACGCTGCATTACACCTGGTCCCGCTCGGCCGCGGTCGGCTCGAAGATCTCGAACATCACGGTCGCGGGCCAGCCGGTGGACCCGAACGGCTCCTACCGCGTCTCGCTGAACAACTTCATCGCCGCGGGCGGGGACGGCTTCGCGGAGTTCAAGAACGGCACCAACCTCACCGGTGGGCCGGTGGACCTGGACGCGTTCACCGCGTACCTGACCGCCCACCCGAACCTGGCGCCGCCGGCCGCCGATCGCATCACCGTGGCACCGTAGCTCCCCTACGCACAGCGCCGTCGTCGCCCGACCGGGCGGCGGCGGCGCTTTCCTTTCGCCCCAACCGGATGCACTGTCCCAACCGGACGGGTCTTCGTCCGCTTCGGACAGTGACCTCGGATTTCACCAGGTCGGGTCCTCCCTTGGGGTTGTAACGACGCGGTTACGGGTGCATCCTGGTGATACGGCCGGCCGACTCGCACAAGTCACCGAGGCCCGCCGGGAGAGGCCAGGTGGTGCCGTGGCAATGCAGGACAAGGACGTAGTGGACCGCCGTTCGCTGTCACCCCGCGACTGAGCCGAGAGAGCTCGTCCCGGTCGCGACCGCGGAACAGCATCAGGGTTCGGGTGCGCTCGTGCGCATAACGCACCTCTCGCACACCTCGACGATGTTGATCCCCACGTCGGGTAACTCTCCAGAGGTGCCCGGTGGGAGTCCACGCCGGCCTGAGGACGGCGGCCACTACCCGAACTCGACAGCCTGGGTGCGGAAATGCCGCGGGACGGCGCCGCACCCAGGCACATTTTCCGGACATGCGAAAGGGCGCCTTACCCGACGGATCGGGTAAGGCGCCCTTTCGGTGTTCGCTAGCTGATCGAGAGGTCGCGGTCGTTGACCTTGCCGACCGAGACCGAGCGCTTCTCCGCGGTCCGGGTCTTCGCCCGGGCGCCGCGCGGCGGCACGCCGTTGATGTCCTCGGTGCTGATCGCGTACGAGCCGAGCACGAACGCGATCGCGTCGGAGTTGCGGTCGAGCGCCACCCGGTCCACGTTGCCCAGGTTGTCGCACGCCTGGTGGTAGCACGGGTCGAAGGACTCACCCGCGACCCCGCCCCACTTGGCCGCCTGCGCCGGGGTCTTCACGACCTCGGCGCCGGTGAACAGGCCACCGGCCGGGATGCCGTTGAGGATGAACTCGCCGTAGTCGGAGCGGCCGTCGAAGTCGCGGCCCTCGGTGGGCACGCCGGTGACGTCGAAGTAGTTCGCGAACGCGGCCTCGATCTGGGCCGAGCCGTACGGGCCGGGACCCGCGCCGACGCCGTCGGAGTTGTCGCCGTCGAAGACGAAGTAGCCGGCGTTCGGCGAGCCGATCATGTCGAAGTTCAGGTACAGCGCGATGTTGAGCTGCTCGTCGAACGACAGGCTCCGCACGTAGTGCTCGGAGCCGACCAGGCCGAGCTCCTCGGCACTCCACCAGGCGAACCGCACCGCGTTGTTGACCTTGGGCGAGCTGCCGAGCCGCAGCGCGGTCTCCAGCAGCGCCGAGCTGCCCGAGCCGTTGTCGTTGATGCCGGGGCCGACCGCGACGCTGTCGAGGTGCGAGCCGGCCATCACGACGTTCTCGTGCCGGCCGGTCCGGGTCTCGGCGATGACGTTGTAGCTGGTGCGGTCCTCGGTCACGCCCCGCAGGTTCAGGGCCACCGTGGCGCCGTCCCGCGCGGCGAGCGCGGCACCGTCGGCCTGGGAGAGGCCACCGGCCGGGGCGCTGCCCTCGATCGGCCCGCCGAGGCTGCCGCCGAGCGAGCCCGGGACGTTGTTGTAGATCAGGACGCCGGCCGCGCCGACCTGCCCGGCGATGTCCGCCTTCTGGCCGAACGGGCAGAAGCCGCGGCTGACGAGGACGATCGCGCCCTCGGCCGCCAGGCCGTCGTAGTCGGAGGTCTCACAGCCCGGCGACGCGTCGGTCGGCACCACCACGAGGGGGCCGGTCGCGCCGCCCGTGGGGGTGGACGCGCTGTAGGTCATGCGCGCGACCGGCACGGCGGTGCCGCCCACGGTGAGTGACTGGCCGAGCGTCTGGTCGTAGACGAACGGGAACTCCTGCCGCGTGAGGATGAAGCCCGCGTCCTCGAGCTTGGTGGCGATGTACTCGGCCGAGGCCTCGTGCCCGGTGGTGCCCGCGGCCCGGTTGCCGCCGTTGCGGTCGGCGATGCGCTGGAGCGCGATCAGGTGCCGGTTGATACCGGTGATCGTGACCTTCTTGACCAGCTGGCGGGCCAGCGCGGGACCATCGGGAATGGTCTGCTGGGCGGCCGACGCCGGTGCCGCGGCCAGGCTGAGACCGGCCACGGCCGCGAGTAACGCGGCCCCGACGCGGAGTGTCGTCTTGCGGGACGGCATGGAGCTTCCTCTCCTCGGGCGGGACGCCTGCGCGCGATCGGCCCCGAACTCGATCACGGCATCCGGCCACGACACCCTTGCCGCATCCTCGTCGCAGGTCAAGACCCACCAACGGACCGTCATGGACAACGATTACCGTTCTGGCATGCACGCGATCACGATCAGCGAACCAGGCGAACCGGACGTGCTGACCTGGACGGAGCTTCCGGATCCGGAGCCCGGCCCGGGCGAGGTGCTCCTGGACGTCGCGGCCACCGCGGTGAACCGGGCCGACCTGCTGCAGCGCCAGGGCTACTACCCGCCGCCGCCCGGCGTCACCGACGTGCCCGGCCTGGAGTGCTCGGGCACGGTCGCGGCCCTCGGCGAGGGCGTCGACTCGGTGCGGGTGGGCGAGCAGGTGTGCGCGCTGCTGGCGGGTGGCGGCTACGCGGAGAAGGTCGTCGTGCCGGCCGGTCAGGTGATGCCGGCGCCAGGCGGGGTCGACCTGGTCACCGCGGCGTCGCTGCCGGAGGTGGCGTGCACGGTCTGGTCGAACGTGGTGCTCACCGCCCGGCTGGTGGCGGGTGAGACGTTCCTGGTGCACGGCGGCGCCGGCGGGATCGGGACGCACGCCATCCAGGTCGGCAAGGCGCTGGGCGCGCGGGTCGCGGTGACGGCCGGGGCGGCCGACCGGCTGGCGCGGTGTGCCGACCTGGGCGCGGACATCCTGGTCGACTACCGCGAGCAGGACTTCGTCGAGGTCCTGAAGGAGGCCACCGGCGGCCACGGCGCGGACGTGATCCTCGACAACATGGGCGCGAAGTACCTGCCGCGCAACGTCTCCGCGCTGGCCCGCAACGGGCGGCTGGTCGTCATCGGCATGCAGGGCGGGGTCAAGGGCGAGCTGAACCTGGGCACGCTGCTGTCGAAGTGCGGCTCGGTCACCGCGACGACGCTGCGGCACCGGCCGGTGGAGGAGAAGTCGGCGATCGTGGCCGAGGTGGCGGCGCAGCTGTGGCCGCTGGTGGAGTCGGGCACCGTGCGGCCCATCGTGCACGAGGTGCTGCCGATCCAGCGGGCCGCGGACGCCCACCGGAAGATGGAGGAGGGCGGGGTCTTCGGCAAGATCGTGCTGGTGATGCCCTCAGCCGCCCAGTGAGGTGAGGCCGGCCACGGCCTCCACGAGCGCGTCGATCTCAGCCGACGTCGTGTAGTGGGCCAGGCCGATCCGGACCGCGCCGCCGACCTCGGCCACGCCGAGCGCGGCGAACACGCCGCTGGGCACGTCGTCGGCGAAGGCGCAGATGCCGCGGTCGGCCAGGTGGACGATCGCCTGCGACGCCTTGACGTCGGTGACCGTGAAGGCCAGCGCGGGGATCCGGCGCATCGCGTCCCCGATGACCGTGACGTGCAGCAGGCCGCGCAGCTCGGAGATGAGCTTGCCCAACATGCCCGCCTGGTAGGACTTCGCCGACCCGATCGAGGTCTGCAGCCGCTCCCGCCTGCTCCCCGACGCCGCGTCGTCGAGCCCGGCGAGGTAGTCGATGGACGCGACCAGGCCGGCGAGCAGCGGGTAGGCGTGCTGGCCGAGCTCGAGCCGGCCCGGCCCGCTCTGGTTCGGGCCCAGCGAGCACGCCGGCAGCCGCTCGAGCAGCGACGGGTCCGCGAACGCGAGCGCGCCGACGGTCGGGCCGCCCCACGCGGTGGCCGACACCGCGACGACGTCGGCGCCCATCGCGCGGATGTCCATGGGCACGAACGGCGCGGACGAGGACGCGTCGACCACGACCAGCGCGTTCGAGTCGTGCGCGAGCGTGGTGATCTTCGACAGGTCCGGCCGGGTGCCCACGACCCCCGACGCGGCGGTGACCGCGACGACCTTGGTGCGGTGGGAGATCAGGCTCTCGTACTGCCACGCCGGCAGCTCGCACGTCTCGATGTCGATCTCCGCCCAGCGGACGGTGGCGCCGGCCCGCTGGGCGACCCCCAGCCACGGCGCGATGTTCTGCTGGTGGTCCAGCCGCGACACGGTGACCTCGTCGCCGATGACCCAGCCGCTGCCCATCGCCTCCGCGAGCCGCTGGAGCAGGACCGCGGGGTTGGGGCCGAGCACCACGCCCGCGGGGTCGCAGCCGACCAGATCGGCGACCGCGCGGCGGGCCGCGTCCACGATCGCCTCCGCCCGCTGCGAGGCGGGAAACACCCCACCGGGTCCGGAGACGGGCGCCCGGAGGGCGGTCGACACCGCGGTCGCGACCTGCTCCGGAACCTGCATCCCGGCCGGGGCATCGAGGTGAATCCACCCATCACCCAACGCGGGAAACTGTCCCCGAATCGCAGCGACGTCGAACGCCATGAGCCACACCGTACGGAGGCCGGCCGTGGTCCCGCTTCCGGGGGCCATCCCGTGAGTTAGGTGTGGCGGGCGGTGGTTACCCTCGAGGTGTGACGAACCAGGCAGGCGAACCCCAGCCCGACGACGGTGGCCGGGCCGAGCAGCCACAGCACGTGGTGGTGATGGGCGCGGACGGCTCGCCGCTCGGCACCGCCCGGATCCCGGACGGTCAGGACGGCGTCGCCAACGCCGAGTCCGTCGGCGACATGGTCGAGCAGCCGGCCAAGGTCATGCGCATCGGCACCATGATCAAGCAGCTGCTCGAGGAGGTTCGCGCGGCGCCGCTCGACGACGCCAGCCGCAGCCGCCTCCGCGAGATCCACAAGCGGTCGATCGCCGAGCTCGAGGACGGCCTCGCGCCCGAGCTGCGCGAGGAGCTCGAGCGGCTGTCGCTCCCGTTCACCGACGAGAACACGCCCTCCGACGCCGAGCTGCGCATCGCGCAGGCCCAGCTGGTCGGCTGGCTCGAGGGCCTGTTCCACGGCATCCAGACGGCGTTGTTCGCCCAGCAGATGGCCGCGCGCGTGCAGCTCGAGCAGATGCGCCGCGGCCTGCCGCCGGGTGCGGGCGGTGACGTTCCGGAAGCGCCCGGTATCCGGGGAACCGGCCAATACCTCTGACCGAAAGAAAACAACGAGCCCGTCGGCGTTCACGCCGGCGGGCTCTTTTGTCCGGTACGGCGCGCACGTAGTTGCATGGTCAAACTGCGTCCGGATGTAGCGACTAACTGACAGTGATTGACCAACTCGCTATAGTTGACACAGATATTCGGCGATTTAGCGCTATTTGGGGCACATTGTTGCGCCGAACAGCAGATCAGCCACAGATCGTTCGGTCTAACTGTTTGCTCGGACAGCACATCGGGCGTCACGGCAACTTAGCCTGTTCGGACTCTCATACATGTGATGCCTGAGGAGCACCTTGTCCGGCCGGTTTTGTCGCGTTCTTTGCCTGCGATGACTCCCCTCTCCACCATCCGTCGCTTCGCGGACGTCGCGGAGCGCTTCCCCGATCGTCAGGCCGTTGTGGACGTCACCGTGGACGGCGGCGCGGGCCTGACGTATGCGGCGCTGGCGGCGCTCGCGGGTGGACGGACGAGGGGCATCGCGGCTGCAGGCGTGGCACCCGCACGCCGGGTGGGGCTGGTGACCGAGCACGGCGCCGAGACGATCGCCGGCATCCTCGGCGTGCTGGGCGCGGGCTGTGCCTACGTGCCGCTCGACCCGACCTTCCCGGTGGAGCGACTGTCCTACCAGGTCGCCGCCGCCGACGTGTCGCTCGTGCTGGCCAACCGCGCGCACGCCGACCTCGCGCACCGGCTGAGCGACACCGTGCTGATCGCCGACGACCTCGCGCCCGCCCGCCTCGAGCCGGCCGACACCGACCTCGACGACGTGGCCTACGTGCTGTTCACGTCCGGCTCGACCGGCCGGCCCAAGGCGGTCGCGCAGACCCACCGCAACCTGATGCACGTGGTCGACAACCAGATCTCGAGCCTGTCGATCACCGCCGCGGACCGGCTGAGCCTGCTGGCCTCGTTCGGTTTCGACGCCGCGATCCCCGACCTCTACCCCGCGCTGCTGACCGGCGCGGCGCTCGTCCCCATCGACCTCCGCACGCACGGTGTGGCGCACGCCGCCGCGGCACTCGCCCGCCAGGCCGTCACGATCTACCACTCCACGCCGACGGTGTACCGGTACCTGCTCGACGCGCTGGGTGACATGGGGGGAGCGGGCCGGTTGGACACCGTGCGCACGGTCCTGCTCGGCGGCGAGCAGTCGACCTATGCCGACGTGGCCCGGGGGCGGGAAGTCTTCGCCCCGGGCTGCGTGTTCGTCAACGGCTACGGCGCCACCGAGGTGACCTTCGCCGCGCAGTACCAGGTCGCGGTGTCCGAAGTGGACCCCGCGGCGACCGGGCCGCTGCCGATCGGCACCGCGCTGCCCGGCTACGAGCTGGTGCTGCTGGGCGAGAGCAAGGAGATCGCGGTCCGCGGCCGGCATCTCGTCGGCGGCTACGCCAACGTCGAGAGCGACGCCTTCGCCACCGGCGCGGACGGCGTGCGCCAGTACCGCACCGGCGATCTCGGCCAGGCCCTGCCGGACGGCGGGCTCGTGTGCCTGGGCCGGCTCGACCGCCAGGTCAACGTCCGCGGCTTCCGGGTCGAGCTGACCGAGGTGGAGGCCGCCCTGCGGGCCCGGCCCGGGGTCAGCGCCGCGCGGGTCGTCGTGCGTGGCGAGGACCTGCTGGGCTATGTCGTCGCCGGCCGCGGCGCGGACGCGGACCTCGACGGGCGGGCGCTGCGCGGCGCGGTCGCCGAGACGCTGCCCGGGTACGCGGTGCCCCGCGCGGTGGTCGTGCTCGACGAGTTCCCCCTCACGGTCACCGGCAAGCTCGACGAGCTCGCGCTGCCCGACCCGCCGCGCGAGGCCACCACGGGCCATCGGCTGAGCCCGGCCGAGCAGCGGGTGCACGACATCTGGTGCGCGGTGCTGCGGACCGACCACGTCGCGCCGACCGACAACTTCTTCGACATCGGCGGCCACTCGCTGCTGCTGGGCCAGGTCCAGCAGCGGCTCGCCGCCGGGTTCGGCACCGACGTCGCGCTCATGAAGCTCTTCGAGCACCCGACCATCGCCGCGCAGGCGCGGTTCCTCACCGGCGGCGAGACCGGCAAGACCGGCGGCGAGCGGCATCCGCGACCGGTGCCGGGTACGAGCCCGCGGCAGCCGGCGACCCACGCCGAGTACACCGGCGACGAGATCGCGGTCGTCGGCATGGCCGGCCGCTTCCCCGGCGCGGCCGACCTCGACAGCTTCTGGTGGAACCTCTGCGCCGGCGTCGACGGGATCCACGACTACTCCGACAGCGAGCTCGCCGCGCTCGGCATCGGGCCCGGCCTGCGCGGCGACCCGCGGCACGTGCGCTCCGGCGGCAAGCTCGACGGGATCGCCGACTTCGACGCCGGGTTCTTCTCCTTCGGCGCCGACGAGGCCGCCCGCACCGACCCCCAGCACCGGCTCTTTCTCGAGACCGCCTGGGAGGCCATGGAGAACGCCGGTCACGACCCGGCCGACGAGGGCACGTCGGTCGGTGTGTTCGCGGCGACCTCGGCCAACCGGTACTTCCTGTTCCACCTGTTCGGCAACCCCGCGGTGAGCGACGCCGACCCCGACGACTGGGAGGCCCAGCTCCTCGGCCGCCAGTTCACCGACCACCTGCCCGGCCAGGTCGCCTACCGGCTGGGCCTGACCGGCCCGGCGCTCGCCGTGCAGACCGCGTGCTCCAGCTCGCTCGCCGCGGTGGCACTGGCCGCGCAGAGCCTCGCCGACTACCGCTGCGACCTCGCGCTCGCCGGCGGGGTCAGCGTCACCTGGCCGCGGCACCGGCACGTGCCAGGCGGGATGGCCTCGGCGGACGGGCGCTGCCGGGCCTTCGACGAGGCGGCGAGCGGCACGGGGTTCAGCTCGGGCGTCGGCGTGGTGGCGCTGCGCAGGCTCGCCGACGCGCTCGAGGACGGCGACCACGTCTACGCCGTCCTGCCCGGCTGGGGCATGACCAACGACGGCGCCGACCGCGCCGGGTTCGCCGTGCCGGGGCCGGGCGGGCAGGCCGCCGCCGTCGCCGAGGCCCTCGCGGTCGCGGAGATCGCGCCGGCCGAGGTCCGGTTCGTCGAGGCGCACGGCAGCGGCACGCCGCTCGGCGACGCCATCGAGGTGGCCGCGCTGAACGAGGTCTTCGAGGGCTCGGCGCCGCCGGAGTCCTGCGCGCTCGGCTCGGTGAAGACCAACATCGGGCACCTGGACGCGGCCGCGGGCATCGCCGGGCTGATCAAGGCCGTGCTCGCCGTGCGGGACGGGATCATCCCGCCGAACCTGCACTTCAGCCGGCCGCATCCGGAGCTCGACCTCGAGTCCGGCCCGTTCTACGTGCCCACCAAGGTGCGCGACTGGCCCGACGCCGACCGCCGGGTGGCCGGGGTCAGCTCGTTCGGCCTGGGCGGCACGAACGTGCACGTCCTGGTGGCCGAGCCACCCGCGGCGGAGCCGGCCGAGGAGGACGGCGGCGAGTACCTGCTGCCGGTGTCCGCGCGGGACGAGCACGCCCTGCGCGCGGCGACCTCGCGCCTGCGTGACCACCTCGCCGCGCACCGGCCCCCGCTCGCCGACGTGGCCCACACGCTGTCCGTGGGGCGCCGGCCGTTCGCCTGCCGCGCCGCGGTGGTGGCGAGCACCGTGGACGACGCGGTGCGTGCCCTCGACTCGCTCGTCCCCGGGGAGGTCGCCGGCGCGGGAACCCTGCGCGCGATCGCCCAGCGGTGGGTGGACGGTGCCCCCGTCGACCTGCCCACCGACCCAGCCGGCGGCCGGCGGATCCCGCTGCCGACATACCCGTTCCAGCGCACCAGGTTCTGGATCGAGGCCCACAACCGAGGAGGTCCGCGGTGAACTGGTTCGTGTGCCCGCAACCCCGTCCGAGCGCCGCGGCGCAGCTGTTCTGCCTGCCGTACGCGGGAGCCGGGGCGAGTGCCTACCACCGCTGGCTGACCGCGATCGGCCCGGAGCTCGAGGTGGCGGCCGTACAGCTGCCCGGCCGGGAGAACCGGATCATCGAGGACCCCGGCTTCTCCATCGCCGAGCTGGCCGCGGCGATCACCGGCCGCGCCGACCGGCCCTACGCGCTCTACGGCCACTCCCTCGGCGGCCGCTACGCCTTCGAGGTGGTCCGCCACCTGCACAGCATCGGCGGCCGGCTGCCGGTCAGGCTGTACGTCGGCGCCTGCCGCGCGCCGCACCTGCGGGTCTCCGGCCCGTTCGACGGGCTGTCCAAGCTCGACGACGACGAGCTGCTGCGCCGGGTCACCGAGGGCGGCGGGCTGTCCGAGGCGGTGCTCGCCGAGCCGGAGCTGGTCGAGCTGCTGCTGCCGGTGCTGCGCGCGGACTTCCAGAAGCTCGACGACTACGTGTTCGTCGAGGGTGCGCCGATCCCGGTGCCGATCGTGGCGTTCGCCGGCCGGGACGACAAGGCCGTGCCGCTCGCCGACATCCTGGCCTGGGACCGGCACGCGGGCAGCGGCCTCACCGTGCACGAGGTCGACGGCGACCACTTCTTCCTGCAGCACGAGCGCACCGAGGTGCTCGACCTGCTGCCCGGGGACCTGCTCGACGCGGCCGGGAGAGTCGCCGCCGATGGCCGCTGACCACAGGCTGCCGCTCGGGGACACCGGCTGGTCGGTCTGGCGCGACGCCCTGCTCCGCTCGGCCGGCTTCCCTGCGGATGGTCTGACCACGCTGTCCGCCCCTGCCGCCGCCGCGAGCGCGGACCGCCTGCTGCGCGGCGAGCCCAGTGACTTCGACGCCGACTTCGACGCCGACTTCGCCACCGCGCTGGCCGACAACGCCACGCGGCTGCTGGAGCTCGCCGGCGACCCGCTGGTCCGCGAGGCGGTGACCTGGCAGAACACCAACGCCCTCTACGCGCTCGTCGGCCTGACCGAGGGCGGTCCGGACGCGCCGCGCAACGCCCGCCGGCGGGACCGGGAGAAGGCGGTCGTCAAGTACTGGCAGCGCTACTGCGGCAAGAACGAGACGGTCGGCTTCTTCGGCCCCAGCTGCTGGGTGACGATCGACCCCGAGCTGGACCGCCCCGCCGTCACCACGGCCGGGCCCGCGCTGACCCGGCGCCGCTGGGTGGTGTTCGAGGCCTGGGCCATGCGTGCCTACGCCGACGCGATCAGCGCCGACCCCGCGGTGCGCCGCTGGTGGCCGCCGATGCTGTGCCCGCAGCTGGCCCTCGACGGCCGGCAGGTGCACCGGCCGGGCCGCGGGCCGCAGACGCTGTCCTCGGCCGAGGCGGCGTTGCTCGCCGCGTGCGACGGCAAGCAGCCGGCTGCCGCGGTGGTGGCCGACCCGGCGATCGGGCTGCGCCGCGAGGACGACGGCTACACCATGCTGACCCACCTCGCCGAGCGCGAGCTGATCACCTGGGACGCGGCGCTGCCCAACAGCTCGGCCGCGGAAGCCGTGCTGCGCCAGCGGATCGCGGCCATCGGCGAGGACGCGCCACGCGCCGCGGCGGCCGAGGGGCTCGACCGGCTGGGCGCGGCCAGGGACGCGGTGGCCGCGGCGGCCGGCGACCCGCTCGCCCTGCGGGCCGCGCTGTCCACATTGGACGCCGTGTTCACGGAGCTGACCGGTGCGTCGCCGCGCCGGCGCAGCGGGGAGACCTACGCCGGCCGGACGCTGTGCTACGAGGACACCGCGCGGGACCTCGACGTGACGTTCGGCGCGCCGCTGCTCGCTGAGCTCGCCGCCCCGCTCGACCTGCTGCTGCGCGCGGCCCGCTGGCTCGCCGCGACCCTCGAGGTGGCCTACGCGCAGGCGTTGCGCGGCCTGTACGAGGAGCTGCGTGCGGACGCCGGCGACGGCCCGGTGCGGCTGTCGGACCTGTGGTTCCTCGCGCAGGGCCTGTTCTGGGGCACGACCGGGGACCGGCCGGTGGACGCGGTGGCGGAGGAGTTCGCCCGCCGCTGGGCGGACCTGTTCGACCTCGCGGACGCCGGTGGGCCCGTCGTGCGGTCCACGTCGGCACTGCGCGCGCGGGTCGACGAGGTCTTCCCGCCGCTGCGGCCGACCTGGTCGGCGGCCCGGCTGCACAGCCCGGACCTGCAGATCAGCGCGACCGGGCCGGACGCGCTGGAGCGCGGCGAGTACCACGTCGTGCTCGGCGAGATGCACACCGCGTGGGCGTCGTTCGACAACGAGGTGTTCACCCTCGCGCACCCCGACGTGGAGCGGCTGCGCACCGCGCTCGCCGAGGACCTCGGCCAGCGCCGGGTCCGCCCGCTGTACCCGCTGGACTGGCCGCGGCGCACCAGCCGGGTGGCCGAAAGCCTGACCGGCCCGACCGACGTGCAGCTCGGCTTCGTGCCCGCGCCCGGCGCCGAGCCCGACCGGCTGGTCCCGACGACCGCGCTGCTGGTGTCCGAAGAGGACGGTCAGCTGGTCGCGGCCGACCCGGACGGGCGGCGCTGGCCGCTGGTCGAGGTGTTCTCCCAGATGGTCGCGACGCACGCGGTGGACGCGTTCAAGCTGACCTCGCCCACCGCGCACACACCGCGGATCACCGTCGACCGGATGGTGGTGAGCCGGGAGACCTGGCGGACCACGGCCGGCGAGACCGGGTTCGCCACGGTCACCGGCGAGCGCGAGCGGTTCCTCGCGGTGCGCCGCTGGCGGCTCGCGCTCGGCCTGCCGGACCAGGTGTTCGTCAAGATCGGCACCGAGACCAAGCCGTGCTACCTGGACCTGACCAGCCCGCAGTACGCGACGCTGCTGTGCAGCATGATCCGCGCCGCGGTCGGGCAGGCCGGCACCGGCGTGTCGGTCGTGGCCAGCGAGCTGCTGCCGGGGCCGGACGGTGCCTGGGTGCCCGACGCGCAGGGCCGCCGCTACGTGAGCGAGCTGCGCCTGCACATCGTCGACACGACCGTCGAGTCCACCGTGGAGCCCACCGTCGGGTCCACTGGCGACACCGCCGTCGAGCGCCCCGCGGAGGGTGCTCGATGAGCCACGAGTTACCCCTCGCCGGGACGGGCTGGTCGGTCTGGCGCGACGTCCTGCTGCGCACCGCCGGCTTCCCGGCCGACGGCCTCGACCGGTTCACCGCCCCGGAGGCGGCGGCCGCGGCGGACGCGCTGCTGGCCGGCACCGGCGACGCCGGCGTGTTCGACAAGGCCTTCGCCGAGGCGCTGCACGCGGGTGCGGTGGCGGCCAACGAGATCGCCGCCGACCCGCTGTTCCGCGAGGCGGTCACCTGGCAGAACCCGGGTGTGCTGGCGAGCCTGGACGGGCTGCTGGCGGGCGGGCCGGACGCCGCCCGCAACGTCCGCCGCCGGGACCGGGAGAAGGCGCTGCTCAGGTACTGGCAGCGTTACTGCGCCAAGAGCGAGACGATCGGCTTCTTCGGTCCCGTGTCCTGGGGCCGGGTGGACGACACGGCCGGCACGCACGTGCGGCTGGGCACCGGGCTGGTGCGGGAGCGCCGGGTGTTCTTCGAGGCGTGGGCGGTGCAGTGCCTCGCCGACGGGCTCGCCGGGGACCTCGCGGTGCGCCGCTGGTGGGCACCCGTGCTCCGGCCGCACCTGACCCTCGACGGCCGGCTGCTGCGCCGGCCGCTCCGGCCGCCGCTCGAGCTGTCCACAGTGGACAGGGCGGTGCTCGCCCGGTGCACCGGCCACACCGCCGCCCACCGGCTGGTCGCGGAGCTGGTCGAGCAGGCGGGCCTGCGTACCGAGGCGGACGGCTACCTGCTGCTCGACCGCCTCGTCGAGCGGGAGCTGCTGCGCTGGGACGCCGGCCTGCCGACGTCGCCGGACGCGGAGCGGGTGCTGCGCGAGCGGATCGCGGCGATCGGCGACGACGAGGTCCGGGCCCGCGCGGCCGGTGGCCTCGACCGGCTCCGCGCCGCGCGCGACGCGGTGGCCGCGGCCGCCGGCGACCCGCTCGCCCTGCGTACCGCGCTGTCCACTCTGGACGAGGTGTTCACCGGGCTGACCGGCGTGGCGCCCCGCCGCCGGGACGGCCAGACCTACGCCGGGCGCACGCTCACCTACGAGGACACCACCCGCGACGCCGACCTGGTCGTGGGCCGCGGGCTGCTCGACTCGCTCGCCGCGCCGCTGTCGGTGGTGCTGCGCGCGGCCCGGTGGCTGTCGGCGGAGTTCGGCGCGGCCTGCGAGCGGATCTGCGGGGAGCTCTACACCGAGCTGCGCGTGGCGGGCCCGGTGCGGCTCGCCGACTTCTGGAACCTGGTGCAGGGCATGCTCTTCGACGAGCAGGGCCCGGGCCGGGCGATCGGCGCGGAGTTCACCGCGCGGTGGGCGCGGCTGTTCGGGCTCGACGGGGTGCCGGCCGGCCAGGCCGAGGTCCGGCTGTCGGCGGCGGAGCTCGCTGGTCCCGCGGCCGAGGTGTTCGCCGCGACCGGGCCGGGCTGGCCGTCGGCGCGGGTGCACAGCGCGGACATCCAGGCGTGTGCCCGCGAGGTCGCCGACCTCGACCGCGACGACGTGCTGCTGGTCCTCGGCGAGCTCCACCCGGCCTACGACCCGTTCGACAGCGCGTTGTTCTCGCCGTGGCACCCGGATCCGGCGGCGCTGCGGGCCGCGCACGACACGACGTTCGGCGCCCGGCCGCGGCTGCTCTACCCCGAGCACTCGCAGCGCATCACCGGCCGCGCCCGGCACAGCCTCCTCGGCAGCGCCGACCGCGAGCTGGGGGTCGCCGACGCGCGGGGCGCGACACCCGGTCGCCTGGTCGCGGCGAGCGCCCTGCTCGTCGAGGACCGCGACGGCGAGCTGACCGCCTCGACCCCCGAGGGCCGCGGCTGGCCGGTGGTCGAGACGTTCGGCGACGTGCTCACCGCGTTGCTGCTGGACAGCTTCAAGCTCGTCGGCCCGGCCGCGCACAGCCCGCGGATCGTCATCGACCGGCTCGTGGTGGCCCGGCGCACCTGGCGCACGACGGTCGCCGCGACCGGCCTCGCCGACGTCACCGGCGAGCGCGCGCGCTTCCTCGCCGCGCGCAGGCTGCGCGGCGACCTCGGCCTGCCCGAGCGGGTGTTCGTGAAGATCGGCACCGAGCCGAAGCCCTGCTTCACCGACCTCGCCGGCCCGGCCCACGTGCAGGCCCTCTGCACGATGCTGCGCACCGCCGCGCGCAGCGGGCCGGACGTCAGCGTGACGTTCAGCGAGCAGCTGCCGCTCACCGAGGACTCCTGGCTGCCCGACCCGGCCGGCCGCCGGTACGTCAGCGAGCTGCGGTTCCAGCTCACCGACCCGGCCACCTACCAACCAAGGGGAGCACGCGGATGACCAGCGCCGCCCTGACCACCGCAGACCTGATCCTCGCGCAGGCCCGCGCGACACCGGACGCCGTGGCCGTACGGCAGTGGGACGACCGGCTCACCTACCGCGAGCTCGTCGAGCGGGCCGCCGGGGTGGCGAACGCGCTGCGTGAGCTGGGTGTCCGGCCGGAGACCCGGGTCGGCATCTGCACCACCCGCGACCCGGCCTACGTCGCGACCGTGGTCGGCGTGCTGCTCTCCGGCGGCTGCTACGTGCCGCTCGACCCGGGCGGTCCGCGCACCAGGCTCCGCGAGATCGCCGAGGACGCCGGTGTGGCCGTCGTCGTCGGCGACCGGGCGGCCGCCGAGTTCGGTGACGTGCCCGGCATCCGCACGCTCGAGCTGCCACCGCCGGCCCAGCCCCAGCCGTGCCCGGCGACCGAGCACAACACCGCGCACGTGCTCTACACCTCCGGCTCGACCGGCCGGCCCAAGGGCGTGCTGACCACCCACCGCAACATCAGGTCCTTCGTGGCCGGCTGGACCCAGCTGTTCCCGATCGACGCGAGCACCCGGGTGCTCGGCATCTCCTCGCTCGGCTTCGACGCCACCACGATCGACCTGTTCGTGCCGCTGACCGTGGGCGCGTCGGTGCAGCTGCTGTCGGCCGTGGACCGGGCCGACCCGGAGCGGCTGCGGCGGTTCGTCGTCGAGCACGAGGTGGACTACGGCTTCATCACGCCGACGATGCTGTCCATGCTGGACCCGGCGGACGTGCCGGGCTGGGCGGTCGTCCAGTGCGGCGGCGAGGCGGTGCCCGCGGAGCTGGCGGCCCGCTGGGCGCCCGGCCGGCGGTTCACCGACACCTACGGCCCCACCGAGTCGACCGTGCTCGTGCTCACCGAGGACATCACCTACGCGCCCGAGGACCCGCTGCCGATCGGCAGGGCGACCCCCGGGCACCGCGCGTACGTGATGGACGAGCTGTTGCGCCCGGTACCCCGCGGCGAGGTGGGTGAGCTGATGGTCGGCGGCCCCGGCCTCGCGAACGGCTACCTGGACCGGCCGGGGCTCACCGCCGACCGGTTCGTGCCGGACCCGTTCGCCGAGCACCCGGGTGAGCGGCTCTACCGCACGGGCGACCAGGTCTACGAGGACTCCCACGGCCGGATCGTCTACCTGGGCCGCGGCGACCGGCAGGTGAAGGTCCGCGGCCAGCGCATCGAGCTGGGCGAGGTCGAGGCCGTGCTCGGTGCGCACCCGGACGTGCGGCAGGCGGCCGTCGAGGCGGTGGACGGGCCGGGCGGCAAGCGGCTCGTCGCGTTCCTCGCGCCGGCCACCGCACCCGACGCGGACGCGCTGCGGGAGTACACCAAGGACCGGCTGACCAGCGCGATGCAGCCGACCCTGGTGGTGGCGCTGGCCGAGCTGACGTTCAACCCGGTGTCCGGCAAGCTCGACCGGCCGGCGCTGCGCGCGCTCGCCGAGCGGGCGCTGGCCGACCTCGCCGAGGACGAGCCGAGGTTCGCCGGCACGCCGGCCGAGCAGGTCGTGGCCCGGGTATGGACCCGGGTGCTGGGCCAGGCGCCGACCCGGGAGACCGACTTCTTCACCGGCGGCGGCAACTCCATCGCGGCGATGCGGCTGGTCGCCGGGCTGCGCGTGGAGCTGGGCCGCCAGGTCGCGATCGAGGACCTGTTCCAGGCGCCGACCGTCGCCGGGCTCGCCGAGCGGGTGGCGAGGGCGGATCCGTTGCCGGGCAAGGAGCTGACCACCGGCAACCCGCCGACGCTCGCCCCGCCGCAGCGCCGCCTCTGGTTCACCGACCAGCTCGCCCCCGACGACGCGCCCTACAACATCGCGCTGGCCAACCGGCTGCGCGGCGCGCTCGACCTGCCCGCGCTGCGGGCGGCGCTGCGGGCGGTGTCCGACCGGCACGACGTGCTGCGCTGGCGGATCCGGCAGACCGCCGGGGTGCCCTACGCCGACTGCGCCCCGCCGGCCGACGTGCCGGTGGAGATCGTCGACCTCACGGTCACCGCCGACAAGGAGACGACGCTGCGGCGGCTGCTCGCGGCCGGTGCCCGGCACGTGTTCGACCTCGCCACCGGGCCGGCCTGGCTCGTGACGCTCTACGAGCTGGCGGGCGACGAGCACGTCCTCGCGATCACCCTGCACCACGCGGTGTTCGACGGCTGGTCGCAGGCCGTGCTCTACGACGACCTCGCGAAGGCCTACGAGCGGGCCCGCCAGGGTGGGTCTCCCGCGCTGGCGCCGCCGGCCGCGACCTACGCGGACTACGCCGTGTGGCGCGCCGACCGCGACGAGCGGGGCGGCACCGCCGACCTCGCGTGGTGGACCGAGCACCTCGCCGGCGCGCCGACCGTGGTGGACCTGCCCCGGGACCGGCCGCGCGCCGCCACGGCGACCTACGCGGGCGCCGAGGCGAGCGTCCCCCTTCCGTCCGAAGTGGACACCGCGGTCCGGGAGCTGGCCGCCGCGCTCGGCACCACCCCGGCGAGCGTGCTGCTCGGCGGGTTCGGCGAGCTGCTGCACCGGCTCACCGGCGCGACCGACCACGTGCTGGGCGCGATCGTCGCGGACCGCGCGCTCGCCGCGTTCGACGACGTGCTCGGCTTCTTCGTCGACACCGTGCCGGTGCGGCTGCGGGCCGGTGCGCCCACGTTCGCCGACACGGTCCGGGCGGGTGCCGACGAGCTGCGGGACGCGACCGCCCACCCGGGCGCGCCGCTGGAGCGGATCGTCGACAGCCTCGGCGTCGGCCGGGACACCTCCCGCGCGCCGCTGGTGCAGGTGCTGTTCAACGTCCTGAACTTCACCGAGCCGCGGCTGCGCCTGGCGGGCCTGGCCGGCGAGACGATCGAGGTGCCCAAGCCCGGCTCGCCGTTCGACCTCACGGTCTACGTGGCCGAGCGGGACGGCCGGTTCGCCTTCGACACCGTCTACAACCCGGACCTGTTCGACGCCGACCGGGTGGTGGGCCTGCTCACCGACCTCACCGAGCTGGTCGGCGCGCTCGCCGCCGCGCCGGACACCGCGGCCGCGCGGACCGCGCCGCACCTGCCCCGGCCCGCCGTGCGGGAGGCGGCGGCCGGCGCGATGACCGTCACCGCCCCGGACACCCCGGAGTACCAGCCGGCGACGAGTGCCGAGATCACCGCCACCGAGGCGCTGATCGCCGGCATCTGGCGGGAGGTGCTGGAGCGCGAGTCCGTCGGCGTGGCGGACAACTTCTTCGACATCGGGGGTCACTCGCTCGCGGTCGCCGCCGTGCATGGCCGGCTCACCGCGGCGACCGGCCGCTCCATCCGGATGCTGGACCTGTTCCGGTACCCGAACATCCGCGCGCTCGCCGCACATCTGGACGGCACGGCGGAGCGGCCGGAGCTGGCCAGGGCCGCGCTGCGGGCCGCCGCACGGCGCACCAGTGCCGGCAACCGAGGCAGACGCAACCCACCACGCCGTGTCAGCGGCACCGCGCAGTAGCAGAGGGGACCGAGATGGATCAGCCGAACGAGATCGGCGCGCCGGGGGACTTCGACGGCACCGAGCCGATCGCGATCGTCGGCCTCGCCGCGCGCGTGCCCGGTGCCGGCGACGTGCACCAGTTCTGGCGCAACCTGGTGGACGGCGTCGAGTCGCTCACCCACTTCACCCGCGAGGAGCAGCTCGCCCGCGGCGCCCAGGAGTCCGATGTGGACGATCCGGGTTGGGTGAACGCGGCGCCGATGGTCGACGGGTTCGACCAGTTCGACGCGGGGCTCTTCGGCATGACCAACCGCGAGGCGGAGCTGATGAGCCCGCAGCACCGGCTGTTCCTCGAGAGCTGCCTCACCGCGCTGCAGGACGCCGGCTACGACTCGGCCCGCTACCCGGGCGCGATCGGCGTGTACGCGGGCACGGGCGGCAACACCTACTTCTGGGAGAACATCAAGCGCAACGCCGCGGCCAGCGGGTCGCCGCACAACGCGGTGTCGCTCGCCACCGGCAACCAGCCGAACTACGTGGCCACCACGCCGTCCTACAAGCTCGACCTGCGCGGCCCGAGCATGACCGTGGCGACCGCGTGCTCCACGTCGCTGGTCGCGCTGCACCTCGCGTGCGAGGCGCTGCGCAACGGCGAGTGCGACATGGCACTCGCCGGCGGGGTGAACCTGGAGATTCCGCACGGCACCGGCTACCTCGGCATGGAGGGCTTCACCTCCCCCGACGGGCACTGCCGGCCCTTCGACGCGGGCGCCAACGGCACCGTGTGGGGCAGCGGCGTCGGCGCGGTGCTGGTCAAGCGGCTCTCGGACGCGATCGCCGACGGCGACCACGTGCGCGCGGTGGTCCTGGGCAACGCGATCAACAACGACGGCGCGAACAAGGTCGGCTTCACCGCGCCCAGCGTGGACGGCCAGGTCGAGGCGGTCGCCCAGGCCGTCGGCATGGCCGGCATCGACCCCCGCACGATCACCTACGTCGAGGCGCACGGCACCGGCACCGCGGTCGGCGACCCGATCGAGGTCGCCGCGCTGTCCACTGTGTACTCCGAGAACACCGACGCCAGGGAGTGGTGCGGCATCGGCTCGGTGAAGTCGAACATCGGCCACCTGAGCCAGTCCGCCGGCATCATCAGCGTGATCAAGGCGGTGCTCGCGATCGAGCACGGGATGATCCCGCCGACGATCAACTTCGAGCGGCCCAACCCGGCCATCGACTTCGCGGACACGCCGTTCTACGTGACGACGACGCTGACCAAGTGGGACACCGACGGGATCCCGCGCACCGCGGGCGTCAGCTCGTTCGGCATCGGCGGGACCAACGCGCACGTCGTGCTGCAGGAGGCGCCCGAGGCCGGCCGGCCCCGGCGCGAGGTGGCCGAGCCGCAGCTGCTGGCCGTGTCCGCGCGGACCGAGTCGGCGCTCACCGCGGCGCTCACGCGGCTCGCCGACCACCTGGAGGGGATGACCGGGGCGGATGAGTACCTGGCCGACGTGGCGCACACGCTGCGGGTCGGCCGGGCCGAGTACGCCCACCGCGCGAGCGTCGTGGCCACCGACGTGCCGGACGCGATCGCGGCGCTGCGCACCAGGCGGCGCCGCCAGCACGGGGTGACCGGCCCGCCGGCGACCCGGGTGGCGTTCCTGTTCTCCGGCCAGGGCTCGCAGTACGCCGGCATGGGCGCGGAGCTCTACGCGCGCCGCCCGGTGTTCGCGGCCGCGGTCGACGAGTGCGCGGCGCTGCTCATCCCCGAGCTGGGCAGCGACCTCCGCGACCTCGTCCTCGGTCGCGACCCCGAAGCCGAGGCGAAGCTGCGCGAGACCCGGTACACCCAGCCGGCGCTGTTCGTCGTCGAGTACGCGCTCGCGACGCTGTGGCAGAGCATGGGCGTGCGGCCGGCCGCGATGATCGGCCACTCGATCGGCGAGTACGTCGCGGCCACCGTGGCCGGCGTGTTCACCCTGCCCGACGCGCTGCGCGTGGTGGCCGCGCGCGGGCGGCTGATGCAGACGGTCCCCGCGGGCGCGATGCTGGCGGTGCAGCTCGACGAGTCCGCGGTGGAGCTGCCGGACGGGTTGACCGTGGCCACCGTCAACGGGCCGGGCACCTGCGTGGTGGCCGGGCCGGGCGAGGCCGTCGCCGCCTACGCCGAGCGGCTCAAGGCCGACGGGGTGAAGGCCAAGGAGCTGCGCACCTCGCACGCGTTCCACTCGGCGATGATGGACCCGGTCCTGGCCGGGTTCACCGAGCTGATGCGCGGGATCCGGCTGTCCGCCCCGACCCTGCGCTTCCAGTCCAACGTGTCCGGTGACTGGATCACCGACGCGGAGGCGACCGACCCGGAGTATTGGGCCGCACACCTGCGCCGGCCGGTGCGCTTCGGCGCGAACGTGGCCACGCTGCTGGCCGGCGGCGAGCGGTGGGCGTTCGTCGAGTGCGGGCCGGGCAAGCAGCTCGTGGGCCTGGCCCGGATGCAGGTGGCGAAGGCCGCGCCGGAGCAGCGGGCGGTGGTGCCGCTCGCGAGCCTGCCGGGCCCGGGCGAGCCGGCCGGCGACCTGGCCACGTTCACCACGACCGCCGGCGCGCTGTGGGTGACCGGCGTGCCGGTGCGGCCGGTCGCCGACCCGGACGCGCGGCGGGTGCCGCTGCCGGTGTACCCGTTCGAACGCAAGCGGCACTGGGTCGACCCCGACCCGGTGGCGGCGGTCGCGAAGCCGGCCCGGCGCGGGCCGGCGCCGCTCGCCGACTGGTTCGCGGTGCCCACGTGGAAGCAGGCCGCGCCCGGCCCGCGGACCGTCCCGTTCGGACGGTGCCTGGTGTTCGCCGACGGCCCGCGCGGCACCGCGCTCGCCGACGCGTTGCGGGCCGCGGGTGCCGAGGTGGTCGCCGTGGCCGCGGGTGCGGAGTTCGCGGCGGGCGAGACGTTCACCGTGCGCCCCGGCGCGCGGGAGGACTACGACAGCCTCGTCATCGCGCTGGGCGGACAGGTGACCCGGGTCGTGCACGCGTTCGCGCTGGACGGCGACCCGGCCGGCACCGACATCGACGCCGCCTGGCAGGCCCAGGACCGCGGCTTCTTCAGCGTGCTGCACCTGGTGCAGGCGCTGGCCGGGGCGGGCGCGACCGAGGGCGTGCACCTGGACCTGGTCTGCGCCGGCACCTCCGACGTCACCGGCATCGACCTCACCCGCCCCGAGCAGGCCACGCTCGCCGGTCTCGCCCGGGTGCTGCCGGTGGAGCTGCCCGGCCTGACCGTGCGCCGGGTCGACGCCGACGCGTCCACCTCGGACGTGCGGGCCGTGGTCGCCGAGCTGCGCCGGCCGGTCGACGAGGACCGCGCCGACGTGGCGCTGCGCTCCGGCCGGGCCTGGGTCGGCGGGTACGAGCAGGTCCCGCTGCCGGCAGCGGCGTCGAGCCCGATCCGCGCGGGCGGGCGCTACCTCGTCACCGGTGGTCTCGGCGGCGTCGGCATCACGCTCGCCGAGGACTTCGCGATGCGCGGCAGCCGGGTCAGCCCGGTCAAGCTGGTGCTCGCCGCCCGCTCGGGCCTGCCGCCGCGCGAGGACTGGGACACCCACCTCGCCGTGCACGGCAGCGCGCCGACCGACCGGGTCGGCCGCGGCATCGCGGCGATCCGCCGGATGGAGGCGGCCGGTGCCGAGGTGCTGGTCGTGGCCGCCGACGTGACCGACCCCGACGACTTGCGCGAAGTCCGCACCCGGGCACACGAGGCGTTCGGCGGGCTGGACGGCATCGTGCACGCGGCCGGCCTGCCCGGCGGCGGCATGGCGGAGGTCAAGGAGCGGGCCGAGGCGGCGAAGGTGCTGGCGCCCAAGCTCGCCGGCACGCTGGCGCTGGCCCAGGTGTTCGGCGACGACGAGCTGGACTTCCTCGTCCTGTGCTCGTCGATCACCGCGGTGGCCGGCGGCTTCGGCCAGGTCGACTACTGCGCGGCGAACAACTTCCTCGACGCCTACGCCCGCGGCACCAACGGCTGGCGGGCCCCGGTGCTGAGCCAGAACTGGGGCGGCTGGGCCGAGGTCGGCATGGCCGCGGAGACCGCCGCGCCGGCCGCGTTCCGCGCGCTCACCCAGGACGGCACGGCCCGCTCGCTGGAGCACCCGGTGCTCACCACGGTCGTCGAGTCGCCCGGGCGCACGGTGGCCCGCGGCCTCGTCTCGGCCGGCACGCACTGGCTGCTCGACGAGCACCGGATCGGTGGTGTGCCGGTGGTTCCGGGCACCGCGCACCTCGAGTGCGCGCGGGCCGCGACCGCCGCGATCCTGCCCGGCCCGGCCGGCGGCGGCTCGAATGCCGCCGTGGAGCTGCGGGACGTCGCGTTCCTGGAACCGTTCGCCGTGCCGGACGCGACGCTGGCCCAGTACCAGGTCCTCACCTCCCCCGCGGCGGACGGGCTGGACCTGGAGATCCAGAGCGTCGCCGCCGGCGCGACCCGCACGCACGTGCGCGGCTCGGCCGGCTGGACCACCGACGCACCGGGCGCGGACCTCGACGTCAACGGGATCATCGCCCGCTGCCGCCGCGTCGACGACGACTCCTCGTTCGGCCGCGGCCGGACCAGCATGCTCACGTTCGGCCCGCGGTGGAAGGCGCTGACCGAGCACCACCTCGGCGACGGCGAGGAGATCGCCCGGATCGAGGCGCCGGCCGCAGCGGAGGGCACCGGGCCCGGCTGGGTCCTGCAGCCCGCGCTGCTGGACGTGGCCACCGCGTTCGGCCGCGGCCGGGGCGAGGGCACCTACCTGCCGCTGTCCTACGGCCGGATCGTCGTCCGCGCGCCGCTGCCGCGGGAGTTCTACAGCTACCTCACCTACCGCGAGGGCGGCACCGACGACGTCGTGGCCGCGGACCTGCGGCTCGTCGACCCGGCCGGCCGCGAGCTGGTGTCGATCAGCGACTTCGTGCTGCGCAAGGTGGACCAGGCCGCGGTCACCGGCGGGCTGAGCGCCGGGGCCACGACCGGGTCACCGGCCGTGGCGACGACGAGCGAGGACATCACGCCGGCCGACGGCGCCGAGGCGTTCCACCGCAGCCTCGCCAGCAGCCTTGTCACGGACCTCGGCCGCCAGGTCGTGATCACCACGTACCCGGTCGCCGACCTCGTGGCCCGGGCCCGCGAGGTCACCACCGACACGATCGCCACCGACCTCGACGGGGCGGCGGACGCACCGCTGCTCCCCACGGACGGCGCCACGCCGCCGCGCACCGACCTGGAGGCGACGATCGCGCAGGTCTGGCGGGAGGGTCTGGGTGTCGAGGTGGTCGGCGTCGACGACGACTTCTTCGGCCTGGGTGGCAACTCGCTGGTCGCCGTGCAGCTGATCGCCGCGCTGCGCAAGGCGGTCGGGGTCCGGCTGCCGATGCGGAGCCTCTTCGAGACGCCGACCGTGGCCGGGCTCGCCACCCGCATCGAGGAGATCCGGGCCGAGGAGGCGGCGGCACCCGAGCCCGAGACACCGAAGACCACCATCCCCCGACTGCCCCGAGCCTGACCGGGTCCTAAGGAGACAGACAGATGAGCACCCCGACCGCGATCACGCTGCCCCAGGTGGTGGACGGTGACGGCACCGGTGTCCTCGAGCTGATCGGCGAGCGCCGCGAGGAGCTGCGCGCGTCGCTGGTCGAGCACGGCGGCCTGCTGTTCCGCGGCTTCGACATCGGCGGCGTGGACGGCTTCAACGAGCTCGTCCGCGCGCTGGCCGGCGAACCGCTGACCTACACCGAGCGCTCCTCACCCCGGCACTCGATCAAGGGCAAGGTCTACACCTCGACGGACTACCCGCCGGAGGAGGAGATCTTCCTCCACAACGAGAACTCCTACCAGGCGGGCTGGCCGCTGACGCTGTTCTTCTACTGCGTCACCCCGCCCGAGACGCTGGGCGCGACCCCGCTCGCCGACGTGCGCCGGGTGTACCAGGAGCTCGACCCGGCGATCCGCGGCGAGTTCGAGCGGCGCGGCTGGCGGCTCGTGCGCAACTTCCACGAGGACTTCGGCACCACGTGGCAGCACGTGTTCGACACCGAGGACCGCGACGAGGTTGCCGAGTACTGCGCGGGCAACGGTATCGACCTCGAGTGGCGCGGCAGGAACGGCCTGCGCACCACCGCGGTCCGCGAGGCCGTGCACCACCGGCCGGGCAGCGACGTGCCGCGCTGGTTCAACCACGCCACGTTCTTCCACGTGAGCACGCTGGCGAAGGACCTCCAGGAGGGCCTGATCGCGATGTTCGGCGAGGACGACCTGCCGACCAACACCTACTACGGCGACGGCGAGCCCATCCCGGCCGAGGTGATGGACCACCTGCGGGCCACCTACCGGGCCGCGAGCGTCCGGTTCGACTACCACCGCGACGACGTGCTCGTGGTGGACAACATGTCCGCCGCGCACGGCCGCGAGCCGTTCACCGGGCCGCGCAAGATCGCCGTCGCCATGGCCGAGGCGTACAAACCTTCCCAGGAGAGCTCATGACTGACGACCGATTCCTCGTGGTGCGCAACGACGAGGAGCAGTACTCCGTCTGGCCGGAGGGCCGGGAGCTGCCGGCCGGCTGGTACGACGCCGGCTTCGCCGGCAGCAAGGCCGACTGCCTGTCCCATGTGGACACCGTGTGGACGGACATGCGCCCCAGGTCCCTTCGTGAGGTGTCCGGATGAGCGAGCTGGCGAGCGAATCATCTATGCAGGGCGAGCTTGCGAGCGAATCATCGACACAGGGCGAGCTTGCTCGCGAATCACCGACACAGGGCGAGCTTGCGAGCCGCGAGCGGCAGTACCGAGCCTGCGAGGGGCTGTCGTGAGTGCGAAACCTGGGGAGTGGATCTTCCCTGCTTCCTATGCCCAGGAACGGGTGTGGCTGGCCAACCAGCTCGACCCGAGCTCGCCCGTCTACAACGTGTCCCGGCCGGCCGACCTGCCGCCGGGACTGACCGTCGAGCAGGCCTGCGACCTCCTCGGCCGGATCGTGGCCCGGCACGAGGCGCTGCGCACCCACCTGCGGGCCGACGACGGTGACCTGGCGCAGGTCGTCCGCGCGCCCGAGCCGGTGCGGCTGGACGTCGTCGACCTGTCCGAGCTGGACGGTGCGGCGCAGACCCGGCGGATCGTCGAGCTGGCCGAGGAGCTGGCCCGCGCCCCGATCCCGCTGGACCAGCCACCGCTGTGGCGGGCCCGGCTGCTCCGCAAGGACGCCGAGCGGCTCGCGCTGCTGTTCGTCGCGCACCACGCGGTGTTCGACGGCCACTCGGTCCTCGTGTACGCCGCCGAGGTCGACGAGATCGGCCGGGCGATGGTCGCCGAGCGGGAGCCGAACCTGCCCCCGCTCGAGATCCAGTACCCGGACTTCTCGGCGTGGCAACGTGACCAGCTGGCCGGCGCCGAGCTGGCGCGCCAGCTCGACTTCTGGCGCGGCCGGCTGGCCGGTGCGCCCGCGGTGATCGGCCTGCCCACCGACCGGCCCCGTCCCGCGCGGCCGGGCTTCGCCGGCGACGAGGTGTGGTTCGAGATGCCCGCGGGCCTGCTGGACCAGGTCGGGGAGATCGGCCGGACGCACTCGTCGACCCCGCAGCTGGTGCTGCTCACCGCCTACGCCGCGCTGCTCGCCCGGCTGTCCGGCACCGACGACGTGGTGGTCGGCGTGTCGACCGCCGGGCGTGACCTGCCCGAGCTGGCGCCGCTGATCGGCATGTTCGTCAACCCGGTGGCGCTGCGGGTGGACGCGAGCGGCGACCCGACGTTCGCCGAGCTGCTCGGCCGGGTGCGGACCGTGCTGCTGGACGCGATGGAGCACTGGCACACGCCGTTCCAGACGATCGTGGAGGCCGTGGCCCCGCAGCGGGACCCGTCCGTGCAGCCGGTGTTCCAGGTGGCGTTCAACTACGTGCCGGACTCCGGGTTCGACACGATCACGCTCGGCACGACCAAGGACGACCTGGCGTTCGACGTGACCTCGGGCAAGAGCCGGCTGCTCTACCGCACGGACCTGTTCGACCGGGCCACCGCCGAGTCCGTCGTGGACCGCTACCTGCGGCTGCTGGCCGCCGGGGTCGCCGACCCCAGCCGGCCGGTGGCCGACCTGCCGCTGCTGGACGACGCCGAGCGGGAGCTGGTCGTGCGGACCTGGTCCGGCTCGGACGTGCCGGTCCCGGACGCGACCCTGCCGGAGCTGGTGGAACGCCAGGTGACGGCGACGCCGGAGCGGACCGCGCTGGTCGCCGGTGCGGTGAGGATGACCTACGCCGAGCTGAACGCGGCCGCCAACCGGCTGGCCCGCACGCTGGCCGAGCGGGGTGCCGGGCCGGAGTCGCTGGTGGCGCTGGCCCTTCCGCGCGGCGCCGACCTCGTCGTCGCGATCCTCGCGGTGCTCAAGTCGGGCGCGGGCTACCTGCCGGTGGACACCGCCTACCCGGCCGAGCGGATCGCGTTCATGCTGGCCGACGCCGCGCCGACGCTGGTGATCGCCACGCCGGACGCGACCCTCCCGGCCGGCGTGCCGCGGCTGACGCCGCCCGCCGACCTGGCCACGTCCGGCTCCACTGTGGACACCAACCTCGCGGACGCGGACCGGCGGACCCCGCTGCGCGGCGAGCACCCGGCCTACGTGATCTACACGTCGGGCTCCACCGGCCGGCCCAAGGGCGTGGTCGTCGAGCACCGCGCGGCCAACGCCTACCTGGCCTACGCGCGGGAGGCGTACCCGAGCCTCGCCGGCACGGTGCTCACCCACTCGCCGGTGTCGTTCGACCTCACGGTCACCGCGCTGCTGGGCCCACTCACCGCAGGCGGCACGGTCCGGCTCGCCGCGATCGACGACCCGGCCGCCCGCACGGGCGGCGCCCCCGACTTCGTCAAGGCCACCCCGGGTCACCTCGCGCTGCTGGACGGCGGGCTGGCACCCACCGGTGACCTGGTGCTCGGTGGTGAGGCGCTGGCGAGCGAGGCGCTGCGGGAGTGGCGCGCGGCCAACCCGGCGGTGACCGTGGTCAACGAGTACGGCCCGACCGAGGCCACCGTCGGCTGCATCGCCGAGCGGATCGAGCCGGGTGCCGAGCTGGCGCCGGGGCCGGTCAGCATCGGCCGGCCGATCCCGGGCATGCGGGCCTACGTGCTGGACGAGCGGCTGCGGCCGGTCGCGCCGGGCGTGGTCGGCGAGCTGTTCGTGGCCGGCCCGCAGGTGGCCCGCGGCTACCTGAACCGGCCGGGGCTCACCGCCGAGCGGTTCCTGCCCTGCCCGTTCGGCCCGACCGGCGCGCGAATGTACAAGACCGGCGACCTGGCCCGCTGGCGGGTCGACGAGCACGGGGACGGCTCGCTGGACTTCCTCGGCCGCACCGACCACCAGGTGAAGATCCGCGGCATGCGGGTCGAGCTGGACGAGATCTCCTCGGCCATGCTCACGTGCTCCGGCGTCCGCGAGGCCGTCGCGGTCGTGCGGGGCGACGCGCTCGTCGGCTACGTCGTCGGCGGCCCGGACGTCGCGGTGCTGGCCACCGAGCTGGCCCGGACGCTGCCCGCGCACATGGTGCCCTCGGCGTTCGTGGTGCTCGACGCCCTTCCGTTGACGCCCAACGGGAAGCTCGACCGGGACGCGCTGCCCGAGCCGGTCGTCGCGGTGGGCTCGGCCTACCTCGCGCCACGCACCGACGCCGAGTCGCTCGTGGCCGAGGTGTTCGCGGAGATCCTCGGCGTCGACAAGGTCGGCGCGCACGACAACTTCCTGGACCTCGGCGGCAACTCGCTGCGGGGCATGCGGGCCATGGCCAAGATCCGCGCCCGGACCGAGGTCGACGTGCCCATGCGCGCGTTGTTCGGCTTCCCCGTGGTCGCGGACCTCGCGGCCGAGATCGACCGGCTGCTCGACGCCGAGCTGGACGCGCTGTCCGACGACGAGGTCGCGGCCTTGTTGACTGAGGAGAACGACTAACCCATGACCGCTCTGCCAGAGGCCGCCGACCGGCGGGCGGCACGAGCTGCCCTGCTGGCCAAGAAGCTCCGCAAGAACGCGGCAGCCGAGGGTCGCACCCAGCACGGCATCCGGCCCCGCCCCGACGCCACCCCGGCGCCGCTGTCCTACGCCCAGGAACGGGTCTGGTTCATGGACCAGCTCGCCCCCGGCGAGGCGGCGTACCACATCGCGGTGCCGCTGCGGATCCGTGGCGCGCTGGACGTGGCCGCGCTGCGGGCGGCGCTGGCCGGGCTGGTCGCGCGGCACGAGTCGCTGCGCACCCGGTTCCCCGCCGACGCCGACGGCAAGCCGCGGGTGGTCGTCGAGGAGCACGTCGAGGTGCCGCTGCGGATCGTGTCCGCGCCGGACGAGGCGGCCGCGCAGCGGCTGGTGGACGAGGCCGCGGTCGAGCCGTTCGACCTGGCCACCGGCCCCCTGCTGCGGGCGCTGCTCGTCGAGCTGGACAGTGCCGACGACGAGCCCGGCGACCACGTGCTGCTGCTGTCCAAGCACCACATCGTCGGCGACGGCTGGTCGGTCGACGTGATGCTGCGCGACGTGATCACGCTGTACCGCGACGGTTCGCTGCCGACGCTGCCGATCCAGTACGGCGACTTCGCCGTGTGGGAGGCGCGGCGCCTCGCCGGGCCGGAGGCCGAGGGGCACGTCGCGTACTGGAAGGAGCGGCTGGCCGGCATCGAGCCGCTGGAGCTGCCGACCGACCTCGCGCGGCCGGCGACCCAGACCTACCACGGCGACTACGTCGAGCTCACCGTCGACCGCGAGGTCACCGACGCGCTGGGGGAACTCTCCCGGCGCTGCGGCGGCACGCTGTTCATGACGTTGCTCGCGGCCTACCAGGTGTTCCTGTCCCGGCACTCCCGCCAGGACGACTTCGCGGTCGGCGCGTCGGTGGCCGGTCGCTCGGCGCCGGAGCTCGAGGACGTCATCGGCATGTTCATCAACATGCTGCCGCTGCGCGCGGACCTGTCCGCGGACCCGACGTTCGCCGAGCTGCTCGAGGCCACCCAGCGCAGCGTGCTCGACGGGTTCGAGCACGCCGACGTGCCCTTCGCCAAGGTGGTGCAGGAGCTCGGCCTGGTGCGTGACGTGTCCCGGTCGCCGGTGTTCCAGGCGATGTTCGTGCTGCAGAACTACGAGATGGGCCGGTTCGGCGACGCGGCGGCCGGTTCGGACGTGTCGTTCGAGTGGACGCCGATGGAGCTGCGGGCCACCCGGTTCGACTTCGAGCTGCACCTCGTCGAGATCCCGAGTGGACTGTGGGGAAAGCTGGTCTACAACACCGACCTGTTCCACCGGTCCACTGTGGAGCGGATGGCGGACCGGCTCGGCGCGCTCCTCCGGTCGATCGTGGCGAACCCGGACACCCGGGTGTCCGAGCTGGACGTCATGGACGCCGCCGAGGCGGCGCTGGTCGTCGACGGCTGGAACGACACCACCGCGGACTTCCCGGACGCGGCCACGCTGCACGGCCTCATCGAGGAGCAGGTGGCCCGCACCCCCGGCGCGGTCGCGGTGACGTTCGAGGACGAGAGCCTCAACTACGCGCAGCTCAACGCGATGGCCAACCGCATCGCGCACAAGCTGCGCGGCGTCGGCGTCGGCCCGGAGACGCTGGTCGGCGTGTGTGCCGAGCGGTCGCTGGAGCTGGTCGCCGGGCTGCTGGGGGTCCTGAAGGCCGGCGGCGCGTACCTGCCGCTCGACCCCGAGTACCCGGCGGACCGGCTGGCGTTCATGGTGGCCGACGCGGCGGCGCCGGTCGTGCTGGTGCAGAGCCACCTGCAGGACGAGCTGCCCTCGACGAAGGCGCGGGTGCTGGTGCTCGACCACGAGACGGAGTGGGCCGGCCAGCCGATCCACAACCCGCCGCCGACCACGGCCGACCACCTCGCCTACGTCATCTACACCTCCGGCTCGACGGGCCGGCCGAAGGGCGTGCCGAACACGCACCGCGGCATCGTGAACCGGCTGGACTGGATGCAGAAGCGCTACCGGCTCGGCGCGGAGGACTCGGTGCTGCAGAAGACGCCGGCGAGCTTCGACGTGTCGGTGTGGGAGTTCTTCTGGCCGCTGCAGACCGGCGCGCGGCTGGTGCTCGCGAAGCCGGGCGGGCACAAGGACGCCGGGTACCTGCGGGACCTGCTGGTCGCCGAGCGGATCACGACCGCGCACTTCGTGCCGTCGATGCTGACCGTGTTCCTCGGCGAGGACGGCATCGAGGCGGCCACGGGCCTGCGGCGGGTGATCTGCTCCGGCGAGGAGCTGCCGCACGCCGCCGCGGTCGACTTCACCACCCGGTTCCCCTCCTGCGAGCTGCACAACCTGTACGGGCCGACGGAAGCGGCGATCGACGTCAGCTCGTGGCACTGCGAGCCCGCCGCGCTGGCCGGGGTCACGAGCGTGCCGATCGGCGCGCCCATCGCCAACCTGCGGCTCTACGTCGTGGACCCGGCCGGCAACCCGGTCCCGGTCGGCGTGGCCGGCGAGCTGCTCATCGGCGGGGCCGGCCTGGCGCGGGGCTACCACCGCCGCCCGGCGCTCACCGCCGAGCGGTTCGTGCCCGACCCGTTCTCGCCGGTCCCGGGCTCGCGGCTGTACCGCACGGGCGACCTGGCCCGCTGGCGTACTCCGCCGACGCCCGATCCCGCAAGCGGATCTTCGGTCGGCACCATCGACTTCCTCGGCCGCATCGACCACCAGGTGAAGCTGCGCGGCCTGCGGATCGAGCTGGGCGAGATCGAGTCGGCGCTGCGCGACCAGGACGGCGTGACCGAGGCCGCGGTGATCGTCCGCGAGGACAACCCGGGCGACAAGCGGCTCGTCGCCTACGTCGTCGGCACGGCGGAGGTCGCCGACCTCAAGGCCGCGCTGAAGGACACGCTGCCCGAGTACATGGTGCCCGCGTCCTTCGTGGCGCTGGACGCGCTTCCGCTGACCCCCAACGGGAAGCTCGACCGCAAGGCGCTCCCGGCGCCGGTGATGACCCGGGACGCGAGCGCGGCGCTGGTCGAGCCGAGGACCGACGTGGAGCGGCTGCTCGCCGCGATCTGGTCGGAGATCCTCGACGTCGCGACGCTCGGCATCGACGACGACTTCTTCGACCTGGGCGGGCACTCGATGCTGGCCACCCAGGTGGTCGCCCGGATCCGCAAGGACTCCACCGGCACCCGCGCGGTCGGCGTGATGGACCTGTTCACCCACCGCACGATCCGCGACCTGGCGTCCTTCATGGACGGTGACGTCGTGGACGACGGCCCGCGCAGGCTGCTGTACGAGCTGACGAAGACCCGCGGCGAACACGACCTCACCTACGTGTGCGTGCCCTACGGCGGCGGCAGCGCGATCGTGTACCAGCCGCTGGCCGACGCGCTGCCGGACGGCTACGCGCTCTACTCGGTCGCGATCCCCGGCCACGACGTCGGGCTGGAGGAGCAGGCGCTGCCGTTCGACGAGCTGACCACCCGGCTCGCCGACGAGGTGCTGGAGAGGATCGAGGGCAAGCTCGCGCTCTACGGCCACTGCGGCGTCGGCTCGGCGATCATCGCGGAGGTCGCGCGCAAGCTGGAGGCGGCCGGGCGCGAGCTCGAGGTCGTCTACATCGGCGCGATGTTCCCGTTCGCCCGGCCGAAGGGCGCGTTAGCCGCGCTGCGCACCAAGCTCGAGAAGCTGAAGAGCAACCGGCACTACGCGTCCTGGCTCAAGTCGATGGGCGTGGACACCGACGAGCTCGACCCCGAGCAGGCGGACCGGATCATCAGCAACATGCGGGCCGACTCGCGGGCGTCGGAGGACTACTTCACGGGTCTGCTGGACCGGCAGGCGGCGAAGCTGCGGGCGCCGATCGTGTCGGTGGTCGGCTCGGAGGACCCGGTCACCGACTACTACACCGAGCGGTACGCGGAGTGGCGGTTCCTGTCCGACACGCTCGGGCTGGTGGTGCTCGACCAGGCGGGCCACTTCTTCCTGAAGTACCGGGCCGACGAGCTGGCGGAGATCGTCACGACCGCGCACCCGGCCCTCGAGAGCGGACAGACAGCGCCGCTCGAGGCGGCGGCGCGGGGCGAGGACGCGCCGTGGGACCTGCGGTCGTGGCAGCGGATCGACACGGGCGAGGGTTCCGCGTCGCCGGCGGTGAAGCCGACGATGGCCCGGTTCGTCGCGGTGACGCTGGGCCAGCTGGTGTCGACGACCGGGTCCTTGCTGACCGCGTTCGCGCTGCCGATCTGGCTGTTCACCCGCACCGGCTCGGTCACCGACCTCGGCCTGCTGTGGGCGCTGGCGCTGATCTTCGGCGTCCTGACGCTTCCGGTCGCCGGCGCGATCGTCGACCGGGCCGACCGGCGCAAGGTGATGATGCTGGCGAGCTGCCTGTCCGGCACCATCCAGCTGAGCCTCGCCGCGCTGCTGTTCACGGACAGCCTGGTGTTGTGGCACGTCTACGTGCTGGTGTCACTGTCCCAGGTGGGCGGCTCGTTCCAGCGGATCGCGTTCCAGTCGGCGGTGCCGCAGCTGGTGCCGAAGAAGTTCCTCGGCCACGCGATGGGCATGGTGCAGCTGTCGACGGGTACGGCGCAGCTGTTGATGCCGGTGCTGGCGGCCGGCCTGTACGCGGCGATCGATCTCAAGGGCATCCTGCTGATCGACGTGGCGAGCTACCTGTTCGCCATCGTGGCGCTGACGTTCGTGCGGTTCCCGGACCTGCTGGGCTGGCGCCCGCGCGAGCCACTGATGGTCGCGATCGTCAACGGCCTGCGGTACTCGTGGAACCACCGCGGGTTCCGCACGATGCTGGCGTACTTCGCGCTGGGGAACGTCTTTCTGGCGCCGGCCCTGGTGCTGGTCACCCCGCTGGTGCTGTCGTTCGGCTCCACCACCCAGGTGGCCCAGGTCGCCCTGGCGGAGGCGGCCGGCGCGATCGCGGGCGGCATCCTGATGTCGGTCTGGGGCGGGCCACGCAAGCGCCGGATGATCGGCGTGCTGATCGGCAACCTGGGCACGGCGGCCGGTTGTCTCGTGATCGGTCTCGACGCGTCGATGATCGTGGTGTTCTGCGGCATGTTCTTCATGGCCGGCTCGATGGCCACGGCGCAGGGCATCTACGCGACGCTGGTGCAGGTGAAGGTGCCGCAGCGCTACCACGGCCGAGTGTTCGCCCTGAACCAGACGATCACCTGGTCCACCCTGCCGATCGGCTTCGCCCTGCTGGCCCCGGGTGCGACCGCGCTGTTCGAGCCCCTGATGGCCCCCGACGGCGCCCTGGCGGGTTCCCTCGGCGCCCTGATCGGCACGGGCGACGGCCGCGGGATAGGCCTCGGCTACGTGGTCTTCGGCCTGATGCTGGTCCTGATCACGATCGGCGGCTTCTCGATCAAGCTCCTGCGCGACTTCGACACCGAGGTCGAGGACTCGTTGCCGGACGACCTGATCGGCGCCCAGGAAAGAGAACGCCGCCTGGCCACGAAGTCGATCGAGCAACCAAAGGTGGCCACACCCGCCTGACCTCGCGTAGGCAAGCTCCATCGCCGGTCAGCGGCGGGAGAAGCGCGGCTCCGTTCGGGCCTCCGGTCGGTACTCCATCACCACTGCGCCGGCACCGGTCCCGAGGAGCCACGCGCCGGCCGGCGGGTCCGGCGCCCGGCTGCCCTCCACCAGCGAGATGAACCCGTCGGCCACCTCCAGCACCCGGGACAGCTCGACCGATCCACCGGTCCGCGCGAAGCCACCGGCAACCGGCAGGTCGTCGACGATGATCCAGCTGCGGAGCCGGTCGACCGGGATGTCTCCCACCGCCTCGGCGCGCCGTCGCGCCGCTACCGCGATCGTGTGGAGGGCAGCGGCCTGCTCGCCGGTCAACCGCCCCGCGTCGGCGCCGAGCTCGGTGACCGCCGCCGCCACCCGCCACTGCTCGGCGAGCGTGTCCAGCCATGCCGCCGGCCCACTCCGCTCGATCTCCTCGACCACGTAGGCCAGCCACACACCGAACGCGTCATCCAGCGCCCAGAAGCCCCGCTGCCCAACCCTGACGGTCGTCATCCTGCTCATCGCGCCCGGCACCTCCCGATGCGTCCCGACACCACACGAGCCAACCAGCGGGTCAGAGCAGGACCGGGGTGCCGGCCTCCAGCGCCAGGAGGAAGCGCTTGCGCGGGAGGCCGCCGCCGTAGCCCGTCAGGCTGCCGGACGTTCCGATGACCCGGTGGCACGGCACGATGATGCTGATCGGGTTGTGGCCGTTGGCGTGGCCCACCGCTCGGGACGCGGTCGGGCGGCCGATGGTCGCGGCCAGCTCGCCGTAGGACACGGTCTCGCCGTAGGGGACCTCGCGCAGCGCGGCCCACACCTGCTGCTGGAACGGCGTGCCGCGCGGCGCGAGGGGAATGTCGAACTCCGTGCGGGCGCCGGCGAAGTACTCCGTCAGCTGCTCGGCCACCGCGGGGAACGCGCCGTCGTCGCGGGGGCCGAAGGACTCTGGGGCGTAGCGGTGCTCCGCCATGTACAGGCCCGTCAGCGCGCCGTCCGCGCCGACGAGCGTGACCGGCCCGATAGGACTGTCCAGCAGAGCGTGAACCATGACGTCCACGGTGCCCCTCTCCCCACCGGCCGGCTGGCGGGAATCCGCCGTGGCCGTCGGTGGCGTTCGTTTCTGTCGGTGGGCCGTGCTGGAGTGGCGCCCATGATTGATGAGTTTCGCGCACTGCACACCGGCACCATCCTGATCCTGCCCAACGCCTGGGACGTCGCCAGCGCCCGCCTCATCGAGCGGGCCGGCGCCCGGGCCATCGCCACCACCAGCGCCGGCGTCGCCTGGAGCCTCGGCGCCCCGGACGGCGACCAGCTCACCCGCGACCGGGCCGTCGACCTGGTGGCCCGCATCGCGGCCGGTGCCAAGGTCCCGGTCACCGCCGACCTCGAGACCGGCTTCGGCGCCACAGCGGCCGAGGTCGGCGACACCGTGCGCGCGGTGGCCGACGCGGGCGCGGCCGGCATCAACATCGAGGACGGCGCCTACCCCGGCCTGCGCCCTGCCGACGAGCAGGCACACCGCATCGCCGCCGCGCGGGCGGCCGCGCCGCTGTTCGTCAACGCCCGCATCGACAGCTACCTGTTCGCGGTCGGCGACCCGGCCACCCGGCTGGGCGACACCGTCGCGCGGGCCAGGGCCTACCTCGACGCCGGCGCCGACGGCGTGTTCGTACCCGGCGTCGTCGATCCGGAGACCATCGCGGCCCTCGTCTCCCAGGTACCCGGGCCGCTCAACGTGCTGGCCGGTCCCGGCGCCCCGCCGGTCGCCGACCTGGCCGCGCTGGGCGTGGCCCGGGTGAGCGTCGGCTCGGGGATCGCTCAGGCCGCCTACGCGCTCGCCACCCGCTGCGCCACGGAGTTGCTCGACCACGGCACGTACCAGTCGCTGGCCACGGACCTGACCTACGGCGACCTCAACGCATTACTGGCCTGACCTGCGAAGATCCACTAAACAAAACCGGCTGGTCGGTATTGACATACCACTCGGTCGGTTATTCAATGGTTTCCGGCGCGCCCCTGAACCGTTCGAACCGTCGAACTCCTTGGGGACGATCATGACTACTCCGATCACGAACCGGCCTGCCCCGTGGTGGCTCCGCGAGCTGGCACACGGCCGCGCGGCCTACGAGGAACTGCTGGGCTGGCCGGTCTCCGTGCAGGTGGGCAACCGGGTGCTGATCGTGGCGATCGGCTCGTCGATCGCCGCGATCACCATGCCGGCCGCCCTGGGCCGCTCGGTACGCGGCGAGCTGCGCCTTGCCATGCAGTGCGGCCCGGTGCTCACCGACCCAGACAGTCTCAAATGGACATTCCTGACCCGCCAACCGGAGGACTTACGCCCCGGGGTCGCCGGCGCGCTGGCCCGGGCCCACGTGGACCTCGCCCCCCGCGGCGGCCACGTGGTGGTCCCGACCACTCCGACGACCCCGATCACCACCACCCCGGCCGGCCGCCAGGTGCCCCTGGACCGCTCGTGGCGCTGGATCGAGCCGCCCACCCCGACCCGCCCGCTGCCCCCGGCCTACCCGGCCATCGCGATCACCCGCCGGCTCACCGAGCACGGCCTGGCGGCGTGACGGGCCGCTCACGGGGTCAGCGACGACAAAGGTGGTGGCCGCCAGAAAGGCGACCACCACCGGGTCGGGGCTAAGGCCTGTCTCGTAGATCTTCGTGCGAAGTCCTGCGCCGACCACCGGAACCTCAGGGGACCGTGACGGCACCCAGCCACCATCCACCTCGATACCCGCACTATTCGCCGGGACGCAACGCACACTTTTAATCCCGGGGAGGCGGACTAGGCGTTGGACATCTCCCACGGCGCGTTCTTGCCGTGGTTTTCCTTGTGGCTCGAGTTGGAGATGTCGGTCGTGAGCTGGGGCCAGCGCCCCTCCGGGAAGCCCTCGCTCGAGTTCACCCGCTGGTTGAGGTTCTTGATCGCGGGCAGCAGGTTGCTCGCCACGAACGCCTCCAGCAGCGCGAGCGCGGCGGAGATCAGGCCCCACACCTTGGCCGCCGACACACCGGCCGCGGCCGCGGCGGGCGGGGCGCCGGCACCGGTGGCCGCCGCGGTGCCCTCAGCGGTGAGCTCGATGACGAACGACACGATCGCGGTGACCACGGCGAGCCACGCCACGCCGATCGCGATCGCCATCTGGGTGAGCACGTCGTCGACGTCGTCGCAGGCGGACTTCACCGCGGCCAGCGCCGACTTCTGCTGCGGCAGCACGTTCTTGTAGGCGTTCGCCGCGCTGCCGGACCACTCGTCGTCGGTCTTCATCGCGCCGAGCGTGAAGACCTCCTGCCAGTTGCTGGCCTTGCCGCCCACGTCGTTGGTCCACGAGTTGCCGTGGTTCCACAGGGTCCAGGGCACCCCCGGCTGCATGATGAACTTGCCGATCTCCGTGAGCACCTTCTCGATGAAGCCGCCCACCGCCTTCAGCGCGTCCCGGATCCGGTCCATGATGAAGCCCGGCAGCCAGCCGAGCACGCTGTTGATGTTGTCGACCAGCCGCTGGAACTGCTTGGGAATCGCGTCCAGCGCCTCCCGCACCCGCCGCAGGACGTCCTCGAACTCGGCCTGCCCCAACACATCGCCCATGTCGATCCCCTACCAAACGTTGTTCATACGGTGGACGCCTGCTTCTTCTTCCTGCTGGTAGGTCTGCGCGGAGTTGCGCAGCGCCGTCGCGACCCTGGTCGACATCGCGTTGCCCTCGCTGAGCAGCGCCACCATCCTGGCCTGGAACTGCTGGTAGAGCGCGGTGACGCCGAGCTTGTCGCCGACGTAGGAGAAGTGCAGTGCCTCCAGGTCGAGGCTCTCCGCGCTGCCCTTGGCGGTGGCGAGGTCGTTGCCGCACTGGTCCCACTTGTCCGCGTCGTCCCGCAACGCGGTCAGCGCGACCTGGTACTGGTCGGGGGTTGGCGCCATCGAGTCCCTCCTGAGTGGAATGTGGTTGGTCTGCCGGTCAGCTACGGATGCCGAACAGGCGCGTCAGGAACTCCTGCGGGTCCGCGGTGAGTGCCTGCAGCTCGGTGATGGCGCTGTTGGACCGGCGCCGCGGCGTCGCCTCGGCGACGTTCTCGTACGCGGTGGCGAACGCGCTGCGCAGCTCGCTGACGAGCTCGAGGTGGTTCGCGGTGCCGATCCAGCGCGTGTCGGTCTCGATCTGCACCTCGACCAGCTGCTTGCCGTCCATCGCGACGGTGACGTGCCCGCCGTCGCTGCGGCCCTTGATCGGCTTGCGCCGCAGCTGCTCGGCCGCGGCGCGTGCCTTGGCCTCCGCCTCGGACTCCGTGCCCACCCGGTGCAGCAGGTATAGCAGCTGGTCGATCATCTCCGCCGACGGGTTGATGTCGAACGGGCCGGCCGGCACCGGGCTCGGGGCGGGCGCGGGCGCGGCCTCCGGCTCCGAGGTCTGGGCGTCGGCGACCTTCTCGGCCCAGGTGGACAGCCGGGCGACGCCCGCGGCGTTGACCGCCTCGAGCACCGCGGCGCCGAGCCTGCGCGGGTCGACCTTGTCGTACCACTCGTGCTCGAGCCGGAAGTCGACGACCACCCCGTCGCCGTCGACCACGGCGTGCACGGTCTCCGTCTCGTCGTGCCCCTCGTAGGTGGCCTCGGGGTCCGCGGCCGCGCCGAGCACCCGGCTCATCCGCTCGGCCTCGCCGGCCAGTTGGTGCAATGCCTCGAAGCCCGCGGGCTGCGACATTCCGACCTCCTCTGTCTCGGACGGTGTCTGGGACGTGCTCGTCGCGATCACCGTTCCCGTGATCTCGCATCCTTCACCGTTGCAAACCCCTGGAACCGCGAACCCCCTGGCCGCATCTACCCTCAGCGCAGCCATCCTGGACGGGGGAGACATGTCCGACATCGAGTACCGCTTCGGCACCGGCGAGAGTGACCCGAACGTCCACCACTCCGCCGCCGACGTCGATGTGGACGGTGACGGCACCGCCGACGGCGTGGCGCTCGACTTCGACGGCGACGGCCGGGTCGACGACGTGATGTGGGACTCCGACGGCGACGGCGTCGCCGACACCGCGGTGCTCGACCTCGATGACGACGGCAAGGCCGAGGCCGAGTACTCCGACCCCACCGGCATGGGCACCTGGAACGAGGAGGGCCGCGGCGGCGACCCGAACGCCGCCACGCCCCAGCCCGAGCCCGCCCCGGAGCCCGCCCCCCAGCCGGAGCCACAGCCCAGCCCGGGCCCGCAGGACACCGACAGCAGCAGCGAGTACGAGCCCTACGACAGCGGCAGCGGCGACACCGGTGGGGGCACGAGCGGGGACACCGGTGGCGACACGGGCGGGGGCGGCACCGGCCCCGGCACCGGCCCCGGCTCCGGCCAGGACACCCCGCCCGGCACGGGCTCCGAGGACCCGAGCCACACCGGCTCCGGTGGCGGCACCGACCCGACCGGCCAGGACCCCTCGCACGACGACCCGACCGGCCAGTACGAGCCACGCGAGGACGACACCGAAGACGGATCGGGCCTGTTCGACAACCTCGACGACGCGCCCGACGTCGATCGCGACGCGATCAG
>NZ_DASWSJ010000286.1:0-8576 GCF_036402745.1 Actinophytocola sp.
AGCGTCGGTGACAGGGCGCCGCTCGTCACCGTGCCCACGGGGGTGTCGCCGTCCAGCACCGGGTAGCCGTGCCGCGGCGCGCGGCGGCCCTCGCCGGTCAGGCCGACCAGCGTCGCGGACGGCGGGGCCTCGCTGCGCTTCTCCAGCGCGGCCCGGCCCACGAAGTCCGCCGGCTTGTCGAGCTTCACCACGCGCCCCAGTCCTGCGTCGAACGGGCTCAGCTCCGCCGACAGCTCGTTGCCGTACAGCGGCATGCCGGCCTCGAGCCGCAGCGTGTCGCGGCACGCCAGCCCGCACGGCAGCAGCGACGGCCCGCCCGCCTCGGTCAGCGTGCGCCACACGTCCGCGGCGTGCGGCGCCTCCGCGTACACCTCGAAACCGTCCTCACCGGTGTAGCCGGTGCGAGCAAGGAGAACATCATGTCCACCGATCCGCGTCGGCGTGCTGCCGTAGTACGGCAACGCCTCGAGGTCGGCGTCGCACACCCGCCCCACGATCCCCACCGCGAGCGGCCCCTGCACCGCGATCAGCGCGCAGTCCAGCGACCGGTCGGCCACCTCCACCGCGAAGCCCTCCGACCGCGCCCGCAGCTCGCCGGCCACCACGGCGGAGTTCGACGCGTTGGCCACCACCATGAAGTGGTCCTCGCCGATCCGGTACACCACCAGGTCGTCGAGCACGCCGCCGTCGACGTCGCAGATCATCGTGTACCGGGCGCGCCCCACCTTCACCGCCGACAGCTTGCCCACCAGCGCGTAGTCGAGCGCCCGCGCCGCCTCCGGCCCGGTGAGCTCGATCTCGCCCATGTGGGACAGGTCGAACAGGCCGGCGGCCGCACGCACCGCCCGGTGCTCGGCCAGCTCGCTGCTGTAGCGCAGCGGCATCGACCACCCGGCGAAGTCGGTGAACGAGGCGCCGAGCGCGGTGTGCACGTCGTGCAGCGGAGATGGGGTGCTCATGAGAGCGATCCTGCCTGCTGGGACGCGTGCCCGGAACAATGGGGGTATCCCCGGCCGGCCCCGCCGGTGCTTGCCACACCTGGTCAACGGAGGCAGTTCGGCCCGAGGTTGCCCCAAGCGCCACGGAGTCGGGTCAGTCCAGGTGGAAGCCGTACGGGAGCTCGAGCCGGTGGGCGGCGAGCAGGTCCGTGTCCGCGAGCAGGTCCCGGGTCGGGGCGTCCGCTATCACCACACCGTCGTCGATCAGGATGCTGCGGGGGCACAGCTGCAGGGCGTAGGGCAGGTCGTGGGTCACCATCAGGGTCGTGCGGCCCAGGGCCAGCAGCACCTCGGCCAGCTCGCGCCTGGCCACCGGCTCCAGGTTCGACGACGGCTCGTCGAGCACCAGGATCTCCGGGTCGCACGCCAGCACCGTCGCCAGCGCCACCCGCCGGCGCTGGCCGCCGGACAGGTGCAGCGGCGACCGCTCGATGTGCTCGGACATGCCGACCGCCGCCAGGGCCGAGCGCACCCGCGCGTCCAGCGCCGCGCCGGACAGGCCGAAGTTGGCCGGGCCGAACGCCACGTCCTCCCCCACCGTCGGCATGAACAGCTGGTCGTCGGGGTCCTGGAACACGATGCCGACCCGGCGCCGCACCTCGTGCAACGTCGACTTCGACACCGGGAGGCCCGCCACCTCGATGCGCCCGGACCCGCCGGAGAGCACGCCGTTCAGGTGCAGCACCAGGGTGGTCTTGCCGGCGCCGTTCGGGCCCAGCACGGCCACCCGCTCGCCGGGCTCCACCCGCAGGTCGAGCCCGTACAGCGCCTGGTGGCCGTCCGGGTAGGCGAACGCGAGCCGCTCCACCAGCAACGCCGGTGGCGCGGACCCGGTGCGCACCTCGCGAACCGACGGCTCCTCACTCACGGGAGCCATACTGCCGCCCCCAGCACGGCGGCGGTCGCGAGCACCGGCAGCAACCCGGTCAGCCACACGCCGGGTGCGGCCGCCGCGCCGTGGTCGGGCATCGTGCCGGTCCAGCCGCGGGACACCATCGCCAGGTGCACCCGCTCGCCCCGCTCGTAGCTGCGCACGAACAACGCGCCGATCCCCCGGGCGGTCGCGCCGACCTGCCACAGGAACCGCGGGTCGTGGCCGCGGGAGATGCGGGCGGTGCGCATCCGCTTGGCCTCGGCGGCGATCACCTCGAGGTAGCGCAGCATCAGTGTCGCGATCGTGGTGAGCACGGCCGGGGCGCGCAGCCGCTGCATACCGACGATCAGCTCGCGGGGGGTGGTGGTGGCCGCGAGGGTCAGCGACGCCAGCACGCCGAGCGTGCCCTTCGCGAGGATGTTCCAGCCGGCGAGCGCGCCCGGCTCCGACAGGCTCAGCCCCAGGAACGCGAACCGCGGGCCGCCGCCGAGGAACGGCATCACCAGCGCGATCACCACGAACGGCACCTCGATCACCGCACGCTTGACGAAGTGCCCCACCGGAACGGAGGCGACCGCCCAGATCACCAGGAGCAGCACGAGGTACAGGCCGAACGCCCAGAACTCGGTGCGCGGCGTGGCCACCACGCAGATCACCCCGAGCAGCGCGCAGACGATCTTCACCTGCGCCGGCAGCCGGTGCACCGGCGAGGTGCCCGGCCGGTGCAGCAGGTTGACGCCGTGCCCGCCGCTCACGTGCGGCCGCGGTCCGTCGGCTTGCCGGAGGGCTTGCGCAGGAACCAGAACAGGCCGCCGGCCACGACGAGCGTGGCCACCACGCCGAGGATCCCGGCCACGCCGGTGAACCGGCGCTCGCCGCCGACGGAGTAGTCGGCGAGCGGGCTGCCGGAGAGGTGGTGCTGGCCGGCGTTCTTCGCGATGCAGTCGCCGCGCAGCTCCTCGCCCCCGCTGGTCTGGACGACCTGGCAGCCCTTGAGCGTGGTGGCGTCGAGGCCGTCGGGCGAGGAGTCGGCGAAGTAGGACAGCGCGCCCGCGATCACGAGCGCCACCAGGGCGAACCCGGCGAAGAACAGCCAGGGCTTCTTCATGACGCGCTCCTCGCCGGTGACTCGCGCAGCTCGAGCGGGCGGGCGGTGCCCCGCAGCAGGTGGACGAGGTCGGGCCGGGCGGCGGCGACCGCGGTGACGGTCAGCGCGGTGATCAGGCCCTCGCCGATGCCGATCAGCGCGTGCAGGCCGACGATCGTGCCGGTGACGCCGCCGAGCGAGAACGCCGCGTCGCCGCCGATCGCGAACTCGAGCACGAAGCCGAGCGACGCGATGACCGTGTTGCAGAACGCCGCGATGAACGCGACCGTCGCGAGCCCGGCCCGGCCGCGGGTGGCGAACCGGCGCAGCAGCAACGCGATGCCGTAGCCGGCGGCGGTGCCGATGAGCGCCATGTTGGTGATGTTGGCGCCGAGCGCGGTGAGCCCGCCGTCGGCGAACACGAGTGCCTGCACGACGAGCACGATGCTCACGCACAGCGCGCCGACCCACGGGCCGACGAGGATGGCCGCGAGCGCGCCGCCGAGCAGGTGGCCGCTCACCCCCGGCAGGATCGGGAAGTTGATCATCTGGGTGGCGAAGACGAACGCGGCGACGAGGCCCGCCATCGGCGCGGTCCGGTCGTCGAGGTCGCGACGGGCGCCAACCATGGCGACCGCGATGCCGATCACCGCGACGCCACCGAAGATCACCGAGGTGGGCGCGTTGAGCAGACCGTCGCTCATGTGCATCGCTACTGGATGGGACACGAGTTTCACCCTAGTTAGCCTTGAGCCCCTATCGCCAGAGCATTGCAACAAACTCTCGATTGCGACGGCGCCTACGATCAGGTGCGTGAGCACGGCGGTCCCCACGCTGACCTACGCCGAGAGTCGGCCGAGCGAGCCGGTACGCGCGCTTCTGACCAGGAACTACCTCGGCTTCGCGCAGCCGCCGGCCACCAGTGACCGGTGGCTCGCCACCCCCACGCCGACGTCCACCGTGATCATCAACACGGGCGCGGCATTCGGCGGCTACCCCGGCGCGTTCGTCACCGGGCTCACCGACACCCACGACGTGATCGAGCAGAACGGCGCCATCGAGTGCGTCGACCTCAAGCTCACCCCGCTCGGCGCGTACACGCTCCTCGGCGTCCCGATGGACGAGCTGACCGGCCGGATCGTCGACCTCGCCGACGTGCTCGGCGCACCCGGGCGGCGGCTCACCGAACGGCTGGCCAACACCGGCGGCTGGCCCGCCCGGTTCGCGGTGCTCGACGAGTTCCTGCTGCGGCGGGCCGAGGAAGGACCGGCGCCGGCACCCGAGGTCGGCTGGGCGTGGCGGCGCCTGGTCGAGTCGGGCGGCACGCTGTCGATCGGCACGCTCGCGCACGACGTCGGCTGGAGCCGGCGGCACCTGGTCACCCGGTTCCGCCAGCAGGTCGGCCTCCCACCGAAGACGGTCGCCCGGATCGTCCGCTTCGACGGGCTGGTCCGCCGCGTGAGCGCCGCGCGCGGCGCGGAGTGGTCCCGCATCGCGACCGAGTGCGGGTACTACGACCAGGCCCACATGAACCGCGACTTCCGCGAGTTCGCCGGCACGACGCCGACCGCGTTCCTCGCGCGGCTGCCGCGGCGGATGGCCGCCGAGGTCACATCCGTCCAATACGCCTGGGTGCCGGCCGAATAGCGTCCGAGACATGATCATTCCAGCGATGCGCTACGACGATCCGGACGCCGCCGTGGCCTGGCTCATCGAGGCGTTCGGCCTCACGGAGCAGACCATTTACCGGGACGAGCACGGCAAGGTCGGCCATGCGGAGCTCCGCGCGGGCGAGGGCACGATCATGGTCAGCGGGCCGCGGGATCCCGGCTGGCTGGGCGGCACCGCGGCCGATCCGCTCGCTTCGCCGGTGTCGATCTATGTGGTGGTCGAGGATCCGCAGGGGCATTTCGAGCGGGCCAAGGCCGCTGGGGCCGTCATCGTTCGGGATCTCGAGCAGATGGACTATGGGTCGGACGAGTACTCGGCCCGGGATTTGGAGGGGAACCTCTGGTCCTTCGGGACGTACCGGCCCTCGGCGTGAGCTGTCCACAGGGCCGTCGTTGGCGTTCCGGTTGTGTCGGTGCTGGTCAGTAGCATGGATCTCGGGGGGCCGGAGGCCACGGCCGTCACCCCGGCCGGGTGACGGCCGTTCGTACAAGCCTCTCTGGGGCAGGTGTTCACACGAAGGCGTTCACGCCTGTCAACGCCCTGCCGATCAGCAGCTTCTGGACCTGGCTCGTGCCCTCGTACAGGGTCATCACCCTCGCGTCCCGCAGGATCTTCTCCACCGGGTACTCGTCCAGGTACCCGTAGCCGCCGTACACCTGGATCGCCAGGTTGGCCGCGGCGACCGCGTTCTCGCTCGCGTGCAGCTTCGCCATCGATGCCTCTGTGCGGAAGGGCAGGCCGCGGTCGATCAGGTCGGCGACGCGCCACACCAGCAGGCGCGCGGCGTCCGTGCCGACCGCCATGTCCGCCAGCATCTCCTGCACCAGCTGGAAACCGGCGATCGGCCTGCCGAACTGGTGGCGCTCCCCCGCGTACTTGGTCGACGCCTCCAACGCGGCTCGCGCCAGGCCGACACATCCCGCCGCCACCGACATGCGGCCCTTGTCCAGGGCGGCCATCGCGATCTTGAAGCCCTGGCCCTCCTCGCCGAGCACGGCGGAGGCGGGGACCCGCACGGACGACAAGATCAGCTCGCCGGTCGACTGGCCGCGCAAGCCCAGCTTGCCCTTGATCTCCCGGTGCTCGAAGCCCGGCGACGCGGTGGGCACCAGGAACGCCGTCACCCCCCGAGGACCCGGCTCACCGGTGCGGGCGAAGATCAGCGCCAGGTCCGCCCACGTGCCGTTGGTGATGAACATCTTCGAACCGGACAGCACCCAGTCCGAACCGTCCCGGACGGCCTTGGTCGACAGGTTGCCCGCGTCGGAACCGGTGTCGGGCTCGGTGAGGCCGAAGCACGACAGCGCCTCGCCCGAGCACAGCCTGGGCAACCACGACGCCTTCTGCTCCTCGGTGCCGAACGTCGCGATCGTCTTGCCCACGAGCCCCAGGGTCACCGACACGATGCCGCGGATCGCCGAGTCACCCCGGCCGATCTCCTCCATCATCAGGCAGTAGGACAGGTGGTCACCGCCCGAGCCGCCGTATTCCTCGGGCACCGTCAGCCCGAGGAACCCGACCTCACCGAGCTTCCCGACGATCGACCGGTCGACCTGCTCCGCCCGATCCCAGTCACGGACGTTCGGCACGACCTCGCGGTCGACGAAGTCGCGCGCGAGGTCGCGCAGTGCTGCCTGCTCTTCGCTGAGGGACAGATCCATGGCAGGCACGATACCTAAGCAAGCGCTTAGCCGACACCCGCGCCGTGCACGGCGACCCACCGGTCCATCGAGTACTCGACCATCGTGATCAACGTCTGCTTGACCGACTCCCGGTCCCGCGCGTCGCACGACACGATCGGCACCTGGTCGGAGATGGCGAGCGCGTCGCGGACCTCCTCGATGCCGTGGCTCTGCTGCCCGTCGAAGCGGTTGAGCCCGATCACGTACGGCAGCCCGCGGTCCTCGAAGAAGTCGATCGGCGAGAACGAGTCCGCGAGCCGGCGGGTGTCCGTGAGCACGACGGCACCGATCGCGCCGCGAACGAGGTCGTCCCACATGAACCAGAAGCGCTCCTGGCCCGGCGTGCCGAACAGGTACAGGACCAGGTCCGAGTCCAGCGACACGCGGCCGAAGTCCATGGCAACGGTGGTGGTGGACTTGGTCGGGGTCGCGTCCAGGTTGTCGATCCCCGCGCTCGCCTCCGTCATCACCGCCTCCGTGGTGAGCGGCATGATCTCGGAGACCGAGCCGACGAACGTGGTCTTGCCCGCGCCGAACCCACCCCCGACGACGATCTTGACCGATGTCATCGAGGGGACCAGGGTCTCGCCAGAGGCCTTAAAGCCGACGGAGTCCACTCAAAACCCTTTCCATCAACATGAGGTGTGCCTTGTTGGCCCCACCGGTAGCCGTCTTGTGCACGATGACGAGGCCGAGGCCGGCCATGTCGCCCAGCAGCACCTTGGCCACGCCGAGCGGCACGTGCAACAGGGTGGCCACCTCGGCGACCGATCGTGGTTCGGCGCACAGCTCCGCCACGGAGCGGTGCTCGGTCTGGGTCAAGGCCTCGATGTCCTCACCGAGCTCACTGGTGGTGACGAGGGCCTCGATCCGCATGTCCATCGTGGACCTGGTGCGGCCGCGGGTCCACGCGTACGGACGCACGATGGCCGCGTCCGCCGCGTCGCCGAGCTCCGCCTCCACGGCGTCCAGCTGCCACTCCGGCCTGGATGGCCGGGGTTGCGGGTAGGGCCAGTCGATCCGCTTCACGATCTCCTGGGCCGCTATCGGTCCTGTATGGACGTCCGCAGTGGACGGTGGCGGCCCCGGGGGCGGGTCCACGTGCTTCTTGCGCTTGCGCCGGCCGCCGCCGAGGGTGAAGCCGTTGAACACGTCGGCGAACGTCTGCTCCGGACCGGGCACCGGTTCATCCGGTGGCCGGCCGAAGAAGTCGGGTCCGGGGCTCACGCCGGCTGCCCAACCATCCTCCCGCCGGCGCCCTGCAGCTGGGCCCGAAGCTCAGGGGTGAGGAGCTGTCCGACGCGGTCGACCAGCAGCGTCATCTCGTACGCCACCTGGCCGATGTCGCAGATCGGCGCGGCGAGGACGGCCAGGCAGGACCCGTCGCTGATGGCCATGAGCAGCATGATGCCGCCCTGCATCTCGACGATCGTCTCCTTGACGCCGCCGGCCTCGAAGCACCGGGCGGCGCCCTGGGTGAGGCTGACCAGCCCGGAGGCCACGGCCGCCAGCTGGTCGGCCCGGTCGAGCGGCAACCTGGCCGACGACGTGAGCAGGAGACCGTCGGCGGACACCACGACGGCGTGCGCCACTCCGGGGACCCGCTCGGCGAAGTCGTTGACCAACCACCCGAACTGACTCGGTTGGGAGTGCGGGTTCATTCACTCTCCTGTTGCTTGTTCTCTGGGAATCCGTTTCCTGTCCCGCGCTCGGCGAGGCTGCGCCGCCCGCGGGACAGTCCCTTCTGGAAGCTGCCGAGCCGGCCGCGCATCTCCTCCGCGCGGTCCATCCGCAACGGGCCGCCGCCGGACGGCGCCACGCTGCCCGGCATCAGGTTCTGCCCGGCGCTGCGCCGGGGCAGCCCGCCGGAGGTGAAGTCCACCGGCGTGGACGTCGACACGGTGTTGGCCGCGCGCCAGCCGACGTCCGCGGCGAAGCGCCAGCCGGCACCGCTGAGGTCGAGCCGGCCCGGGTCCCTGGGCTGCGTGCCGGGCTGCTCGTCCGGGCGGTGGTCCCGGGCCCGGCGGACGCCGTGCCGGTAGTTGCTGAGCCGGTCACGCACGTCCTCGGCGGCCCGGCCGTGCCGGGGCGGGCCGGCCGGCGCCGCGGGGTTGCCGGCGCTGCCGGGCACGAGGTTCTGCCCTGCGCTGCGCCGGGGCAGCCCGTTCTCGGTGTAGGTGGCCGGTTCGGCCCGCGAGACCGCGCGGGCCGTGTCGAAGCCGGAGTCCGCGGCGAAACGCCACTGGTCGTCCCGGCGGGACCGC